>DASSMS010000053.1:0-3103 GCA_035688575.1 Nocardioidaceae bacterium | reverse complement strand
ACGATGACTAGCACCCCTCCACTGTGCCCGGACGATGCCGGTCTCAGCACCACCGGCACGAACGAAGATCGGGGCGTGGTCTTTGTAGGGTTCCTACAAAGGCGCGGTGGGTGACGCCTCACGCGACTGCAGGCGGCCGAGTGTCAGCGCGACGCGGTACGTGTAGGCGTCGCGGGGGTTCGTGGCGGTGAGGCCGGTCATGTCCGCCGCTCTGCGCAGGCGGTATCGAACGGTGTTGGCGTGCACGAACACGGCGCGCGCGGTGGCCTCGATGGACCCGCCGTGGTCGAGGAACGCCGAGACGGTGTCCAACGTGGCGGAGCCGGCCTCGACCAGGGGGTTGTAGACCGCGACGACGAGCTGGCGGCGCGCGTGCCCGTCGCCGGACAGGGCACGCTCGGGCAGGAGGTCGTCGGCGGTCACCGGGCGAGGGGCGTCCGGCCACCCGGGGGCGGCGCGGAGTCCAGCGACGGCTGCGCGCGCGGAGATGTGTGCCTGCACCAGGTCCGGCACGAGCGGACCCACCACGACCGGACCGTCCCCGAAGTGCCCCGCGATGGCGGCCCCGGCCTTGTCGGGGTTGTCCACACCGCCGAGTACGACGACGAGGCGGTCGCCCTGCACGGCGCAGAGCGCGTCGAGGCCCGCGTGCCGTGCCGACCGTCGTACATCGTCGAAGGTGCTCTCGCGATCCCGGTCGGACTCTCCGGACAGTCCTGACGGCACCCGGCCGAGCACGACGGCCACGTCCCCGCGGGCCTGCCAGCCCAACGCGCTCGCGCGGGACCGGACCGTCTCGTCCGCCTCGGCGCGAAGGACCGAGTCGACGACGAGCGCCTCGAGGCGGGCATCCCAGGCGCCACGCATCTCCGCCGCCTTGGCGTAGACCTCCGCCGTCGCGAAAGCGACCTCCCTGGCGTAGCGCACAACCGCCTCCTGGACCGACGGCGCGTCCTCCTCGCCCACAGCCGCGACGAGGTTGTCCTCGACGACCTCGATGCTCAGGCGCACCATCTCCACCGTTTGGTGGAGACTCACAACGCCGGTCAAAGCGCGGGGAGCGGCGCCGAAGACCTCGGCCGTGAGCGGGGAGTCGGGGGTCGGCTCTCGATACCAGGCGACGAAGGCGTTGATGCCGGCCTGGACGATCAGACCGATCCAGGAGCGGTTCTCGGCCGAGAGCTGGCGGAACCACGGCATGTCCCGCTCCATGCGGGCGAGCGCCGCCGTGGTCAGGTCGCCGACCGACGTCTGCAGTCGCCTCGCGATCTGCGCGCGCGAACGCCGCCGTGGGGTGCTCATGGGGCGAGCGTAGACCTGCCGACGGGGGCATGGGAGTGTGAGACGTCTAGACCCACATGCGTGGGTTGTCCGTATTGCGGAAATCCCCAATGTTCAAACGGGTTTCGTCGCAGTGTCGGTATTGCGTCTGGTTACCATCCCAGGACGCACCTGTGAGGAGCACCACCCATGCTGAAGGGGTTCGAGGTCCAGTACCTCACCATCCACGGCCACAAGCGCGCGTTCGTGAAGGTGGGCAGCGGACCTGCGCTACTGCTGCTCCACGGCCTCGGCTGTGACCACACGACTTGGCTGCCCGTGATCGCCACGCTCTCGCGCCGCTACACAGTCATCGCTCCCGACCTGCTCGGACACGGGAAGTCGGACAAGCCGAGGGCCGACTACAGCGTGGGCGGCTACGCGAACGGCATGCGCGACCTGCTCACCGTGCTCGGCATCGACACGGCCACCGTCGTCGGGCACAGCTTCGGCGGAGGTGTGGCGATGCAGTTCGCCTACCAGTTCCCCGAGCGCACCGAGCGGCTCGTCCTCGTCGCACCCGGCGGCATCGGGCGGGAGGTGTCTGCCGCGATCCGGGCGATCTCGCTGCCCGGCTTCCAGGCGGTCATGGGTCTGGCCACGATGCCGGTGCTGCTCCAGGCGATGAAGGTCGCTCTCCGTGGACTCTCGGCGACGGGGATCTCCCACGCACGTGACCTCGACGAGGTCGCCGAGATCGTCCAGCACCTCTCGGACCGCAAGGCCCGCGCCGCGATCACGCACGTTGTGCGCGCGGTCGTCGACTGGCGGGGCCAGGTGGTGACCATGGCCGACCGGGCGTACCTGACCCACGCAATGCCGATGTGCGTGATCTGGGGGACCGAGGACGCCGTCATCCCGGTCAGTCACGCCCGTCTGGCCGCTGAGATCGCCCCGGAGGCGACGGTCGAGGTGATCCACAACGCCGGCCACTTCCCGCACAAGGACCACCCGCAGCGCTTCGTGAAGATCCTCAACGACTTCATCCGGACGACCGAGCCCGCGGTCTACCACCGCGGCAGGTGGCGGGCCCTCCTCGAGAACGGCATGGCGGCCACGCCGACCTACCGCGACGCGGTGGCCTCCGTCGTCGAGATCGCCTGACCGCGGGCGAACAATTACCAAGGTATGCAGGCGTTTGGTTGCCTCCCATGGGCAACTTCCCATGGGAAGCAACAGTTCGCCCAGGGAAGTCCGAGCTCGTCGCCCCGCCTGAAGTTGTCATCCGTGTGGACGACAGCGGCGCCTGCAACAGCGATCCGCCTGCCGTTCGCCTCCAGGTGGACGGGAACGACAGGCGGACCTGACTGAGCCGGAAGTGGGCGAAGCGAGGTCAGGCGTCGCCGCCCTCCTGCTTCACGCCGCGGACGGCGGTCGGGTCGTCGATGCGGTACTTGTCGAACGCCTCCTGCACCGTCTCGCGCTTGACCTCGCCACGTTCGGCGAGCGCTGCGAGCGCGGCTACCACGACGGACTGCGCGTCCACGTGGAAGAAGCGCCGCGCGGCGGGCCTGGTGTCGGCGAAGCCGAACCCGTCGGTGCCGAGGACGCGATAGTCGCCGGGCACCCACTTGGCGATCTGGTACGGCACGGCGCACATGTAGTCGCTCACGCCGATGAACGGCCCCGCGGCCTCCTTGAGCTTGTGCGTGATGTACGGCGTCCGCGCGTCCTCGGACGGGTGGAGCAGGTTGTGCTCCTCCGCGGCGACCGCGTCACGGGCGAGCTCGTTCCACGAGGTGACCGACCACGTGTCGGCGGCGACCCCCCAGTCCTCGGCGAG
>DASSMS010000078.1:0-2673 GCA_035688575.1 Nocardioidaceae bacterium | reverse complement strand
GCTGGAGTGGGCAGGCCGCGGCGTGGCCATGGGCCAGTCGCCCGAGGAGGTCAAGGAGGCGGCCGACGCCGTGACCGCGAGCGTGTACGACGACGGGGTCGCCGACGAGCTGAACCGCTGGTTCTGACGCGGTTCGCACCGCGGCTAGCCTGAAGACCGTGCCCCCTCCGACGCCCCCGCGGCAGATCCGCCTGGTCGCGACCGATCTCGACGGCACGCTGCTGCACACCGACGGCACCGTGACGGCCAGGACCCGCGAGGTGCTGACCGCTGTGGAGAACCTCGGTGTCACGGTCGTCTTCGTGACCGGCCGGCCGATCCGCTGGATGGAGCACCTGTGGGAGCACGTCGGCGGTCACGGCCTCGCGATCGTCTCCAACGGCGGGATCCTGTACGACGTGCACAACCACGCCGTGCGGATGGCCCGGACCATCCCCGTCGAGGTCAGCCTCGAGACGGCCAAGACGCTGCGCGAGGTGCTGCCGGGGACGACCTTCGCGATGGAGCGGGTCGAGGGGTTCGCGAAGGAGCCCGGGTTCATGCCGCGCCTCCCGCCTCCTCCGGACCTGCGCATGGGGCGGGCCGAGGAGATCATCGACGAGCACGTGGTCAAACTGCTGGCGCGGCACGAGGAGATGGAGCCCGAGCCGTTCTGGGCGGAGGTCGAGGCTCACGTCGGCCACCTCGTGACCACGACCTGGTCGGCGATCGGCACCCTGGTCGAGATGAGCGCCGCCGGTGTCAGCAAGGCCAGCACCCTCGAGCTGCTGTGCGCCGACCGCGGGATCGACTCCTCCGAGGTCGTGGCGTTCGGTGACATGCCGAACGACCTGCCGATGCTCGAGTGGGCCGGCACGTCCTACGCCATGGCCAACGCCCACGAGACGGTGCGCGAGCTCGCCGACCGCGTCGCCCCGTCCAACGAGGACGACGGCGTCGCGTCCGTGCTGGCCGAGCTCTTCGGCCTGTGATCGTCCCTCTCTGACGACGTACTTCCCCGACACGCGGATTCTCTGGGGGCCGCCCCCTTCCCCAAACCGTGGATTAGCGTCAGACTCGGGCACGCAAGTCGTGACCCAGATCACGGAGGTGCCATGTCCCACGACCCAGTGGCCGCCACCCGGGCGGCCGTCACCTCGCTCGCGGCCGCGGTGCTGCAGGTCCGCAACGAGTACGGCGACACCATCGGGGTCCGCCGTCTGACCGCGGACGTGGACCGCGTGCTCGAGGACCTCGACCACCTCGGCACCCCTCAGCCGAGCCGTCGCCCGCCGGTCGCCCCTGAGGAGCGGATCCCGATCCCGGACGAGCCGTACGACGAGGGAATGTGGCACGACGCCCAGTCCGAGGCCCAGCACGCCCAGTAGGAGGCAGCATGTCGACGGGGGTCAGGAGTCCCGCCCGCGCTGAGATCGGCGAGAAGACCCTCCGCCAGGACCGCTGGTGGGTGTCACCTCTGGTCACCTTCATCGTCTTCACCGCGTTCGTGGTCTACGCGACGTGGCGGGCGTTCTCGGGTGTCCACTACTACGC
The DNA here is from genome assembly GCA_035688575.1 of Nocardioidaceae bacterium. Taxonomy (GTDB): domain Bacteria; phylum Actinomycetota; class Actinomycetes; order Propionibacteriales; family Nocardioidaceae; genus Nocardioides_C. The sequence goes on along the minus strand of DASSMS010000078.1, from coordinate 1,140 downwards.
CGCGCCGTACCTCTCGCCGTTCTACTCGCCGTGCATGGGTGAGCAGTGTGTCGAGGGCTCGGCGGACTTCGGCCGACCGTTCAGCTTCTTCCCGTGGTCCCCGGCGCTGATCATCCTGATCATCCCGCTCGGCTTCCGGCTGACCTGCTACTACTACCGGAAGGCCTACTACCGGTCGTTCTGGCTCTCCCCGCCCGCCTGCGGGGTCGCCGAGCCGCACCGGAAGTACACCGGGGAGCGCCGTTTCCCGCTGGTCTTCCAGAACGCCCACCGGTGGGCGCTGATCGTCTCGGCCGTGATCGCGCTCGTCCTCACCTACGACGTGGTCCTGGCCTTCCGCGACCCCGACGGCGAGTGGGGCCACATGGGGCTCGGCACCGTCGTACTCGCGGTCAACGTGGTCTTCATCTGGGGCTACACCCTGTCGTGCCACTCGTGCCGCCATCTGATCGGCGGCAGGCTCAGGCACTTCTCCAAGCACCCGTTCCGCTACCGCATGTGGACGTGGGTCTCCCGGATGAACGGGCACCACCCGAAGTTCGCCTGGCTGTCCCTGTTCTCCGTCGCCCTCGCCGACCTGTACGTCTACCTGCTCTCCACCGGAGCGATCACCGACCTGAGGTTCTTCTGATGCCAGAAGCCAGACATCCCATGACGGGCAACCGGATGGACTCCGGCTCCGACACGGGCTTCGAGACGCACGAGTACGACGTGGTGGTGATCGGAGCGGGCGGCGCGGGGCTGCGGGCGGCGATCGCCGCTCACGACGCGGGCGCCGACGTCGCCATCCTGTGCAAGTCGCTCCTCGGCAAGGCCCACACCGTCATGGCCGAGGGCGGCATCGCGGCCGCGATGGGCAACGCCTATCCCGAGGACGGCTGGGAGGTGCACTTCCGGGACACCATGCGCGGCGGCAAGATGCTCAACAACTGGCGCATGGCCCAGCTGCACGCGCAGGAGGCGCCCGAGCGGGTGCTCGAGCTCGAGGAGTGGGGCGCCCTCTTCGACCGCACGGCCGACGGGCTCATCTCGCAGCGCGACTTCGGCGGTCACAAGTACGCCCGGCTCGCGCATGTGGGAGACCGCACCGGCCTGGAGATGATCCGCACCCTCCAACAGCGGGCCGTGTCCCTCGGGATC
>DASSMS010000176.1:0-4966 GCA_035688575.1 Nocardioidaceae bacterium | reverse complement strand
ACTGCGTCCAGGTGCTCGGCGGGATCGGCTTCACGTGGGAGCACGACGCCCACCTGCACCTGCGACGGGCACTCGGCACGCGGCAGCTGTTGGGAGGCACGGCCCGGCTCCGCGGCGCGGTGGTCGACCTCGCCCTCGATGGGGTACGACGCACCCTCCGCATCGAGCTCGACGACGCCGAAGGGCTCCGCGAGTCGGTCCGTGCGGATGTCGAACGGGTCCGCGCGGCGCATGACGACGCACGTCGTACCGCGCTCGCCGAGACCGGGCTGCTGACCCCGCACTGGCCCGTCCCCTACGGCCGCGGCGCCGACCCTCGCACCCAGCTCGTCATCGACGAGGAGCTCGCGGCGGCCGGGATCGAGCGGCCGGACCTCGGAATCGGGGCGTGGGCCGCGCCGACGATTCTGGGCCACGGGACGGAGGCACAGCAGGAACGGTTCCTCCCCGGGACGCTGCGGGGTGAGATCGTGTGGTGCCAGCTGTTCAGCGAGCCCGGTGCCGGTTCCGACCTGGCGTCGTTGCGGACGAGGGCGGAACGGGTCGCCGGGGGCTGGCGGCTGACCGGCCAGAAGGTGTGGACGTCGCTGGCGACGGAGGCCGACTGGGGCATCTGCCTCGCGCGGACCGACCCTGGGGCGCCGCAGCACAAGGGGATCACGTACTTCCTCGTAGACATGCGCAGCGAGGGAATCGAGATCCGCCCCCTGCGGGAGATCACCGGCGAGGCGGTGTTCAACGAGGTCTTCCTCGACGGCGTCGTGGTGCCCGACGACTGCGTCGTGGGTGCGGTCGACGACGGCTGGAAGCTGGCCCGGACCACGCTGGCCAACGAACGGGTGGCGATGAGCAGCTCCTCTCTCGGCGCGAACGTCGAGCGGGCGCTGCGTGTCCACGGGCACCACGATGCCGGGGAGGCGAGGGGTGATCGCGACCGGGTCGGTGCGGTCGTCGCCGACGCGGTCACGGTGGCGATGCTCGGCGCGCGGTCGACGCTGCGCTCGCTGGCCGGCCAGGGTCCGGGTGCCGAGTCCAGCGTGCAGAAGCTGGTGGGCGTGCGTCACCGGCAGGACGCGGCGGAGCTCGCCTACGAGCTGCTCGGCCCTGGAGCGCTCGTAGGCGGCGACGAGGCCGAGGCCGCTCTGCACGAGCTCCTGCTCACCCGCTGCCTGAGCATCGCTGGTGGAACCACTCAGGTGCTGCGGAACGTTGCTGCCGAGCGGATTCTCGGCCTCCCGCGCGGCTGACGCCGGCCACGACCGCCCTGCCCGCGCGGTCGCGTCCTTGTGGTCAGCCTGGATCCGTACCCAGGGCGTCGTCGGCGGACACAACGCACCACACGGACTTCCCGTCCTCGGTGGCCCGGGTGCCCCAGCGCTCGGCGAGCGCGGCGACGATCTGCAGTCCCCGTCCGTGCTCGTCCTCTGCCGTCGGCCGGAGCTTGCGGGGCTGGAAGGTGCCGCGGTCCTGCACCTCGACGAGCACCTCCCGGGGGTTGATGCGCATCCGCAAGTCGATGGGGCCTTGGCCGTGCACGATGGCGTTCGTGACCAGCTCGCTGGTCACCAGTACGACGTCGTCGACGAGCGTGCCCGGCACCGACCTCTCGGTCAGATGCTGCGAGGCCAGGTGACGTGCCTCGGTCACGGCATGCTCGGTGGCCTCGAATCGTTGGCTGAGTCCCTGCTCGCCCTCCGTAGGGTCAACGCGGGCCACCAGCACAGCCACGTCGTCGTCCGGCCCGTCGGGCAGCAGCGCCTGCACGAGGCGCTCGGGCATCCCCGTCGTGGCTTCCTCCACCTCACTCGTGAGCAGAGCGAGCGAGTGAACCCCGAGCTCGAGGTCCTCTCCGCGCCGCTCGACCAGGCCATCGGTGTAGAGCACGGCCAACGAGCCGGCCTCGAGCACGACGTCCTGCTGAGCGAGGGCGAAGGGTCCTGCGCCGAGCGGAGGGTCCTGGGCGCCCCAGAGGATCTGCGAAGCACGGTCCGGGCTCACCAGGATCGGCGGGAGGTGACCGGCGTTGGCCAGCCGCAGCATCCGGTCGGCCGGGTCGAAGACGGCGTACAGGCAGGTGACGATCTGGTTCTGCCCGAACTCGCGGACGATGCCGTCCAGGAACTCGAGGAGGTCGGCGGGCGGAAGATCGAGCCGCGCGTATGCCCGGATCGCCGCACGAAGCTGACCCATGACCGCCGCGGCCTGCACGCCGCGGCCCATCACGTCACCGACCACGAGGGCGGTGCGACCGGCGCCGAGCTCGATCACGTCGTACCAGTCACCACCGACCTGGGTACCTTCCACCCCCGCCCTGTAGTAGGTGGCGACCTCCAGATGCTCGAGCTCCACCGTGAGCTGCGGTAGCAGGCTGCGCTGGAGCTGGTCGGCGATCGCGTGCTCGCGTGCGGCGGCCTCGGCGTTGGCCGCGGCGAGCGAGAGCGCCTCCTCCGCGGCTCTGCGCTCGGTGATGTCCTGCACCGATCCACGCAGCAGCTCCGGCCGGCCCAGGTCGTCGAGGATCACCTCGCCGTGCACGCTGACCAGGACGCTGCGTCCGTCGGGGTGCACCATCCGTGCCTCGTACGCGATCTCCGAGCCGTCTAGGCCGGCGGTCAGCATCTCCCTCACGCGCCGGCGGTCTTCTGGATGCACCAGTTCGTCCACGGCCGCCGGGTAGACGAGGGCCTCGATCTCCGTTCGGGTCCGTCCCGCGATCCGCAGGTACTCGTCCGAGACCTCGAGCTTGCCGGTGGCCAGGTCGACCTCCCAGCTGCCGACCTGCGTCAACCTCTGGGCCTGGTCGAGCATCGACCGGCTGCGCTCGAGCTGGCGGCGCACCCGTCTGGCCCGGTCCAGCTCGAGGTTTGCGCGCACCCTGGCCATCAGCTCCCGTGCCGTGAACGGCTTGACGAGGTAGTCGTCGGCCCCTGCGTCGAGGCCCTGAAGCATCCCCTCCTCACCCGCCCGCGCGGACAGCATCACCACCGGGATCCCCAGGGTGAGAGGGTCCTCCTGCAGCGCCGAGAGCAGCTCGAACCCGTCCATGCGCGGCATCATCACGTCGGTGAGGACGAGGTCGGGCACGCTCTCGCGGGCCTGTGCCAGCCCGTCGGCGCCGTCGACTGCGGTGTCGACCTGGTAGTCCTCCGTGAGGATGCTCACCACGTAGTCGCGGATGTCGGCGTTGTCGTCGACCACGAGGATCCGCGGGGCGTCGGTTCGCCGAGGGCGCTGGGGTTCCTGGCCGGTCTCCCGGCGGGGCTCGTCGGCAAGGTGCATCACCTCTCCGAGGAATCCCTGAGCGTCGCGCAGGGCTGTCGAGGTGGCGTCGCTGTTGTCCCGTGCCACCGACTCCGGGGCGAGGTGGGCCGAGCCGAAGGGGACTCGCACCGTAAAGCTACTACCGTGCCCGACCTCGCTCGTCGCCGAGACGGTGCCGCCGTGCAGCCCGGCGAGCTCGGAGACCAGGGCGAGCCCGATGCCGGAGCCCTCGTGGGTCCGGGAGGCAGCACCGTGGACCCGGTGGAACCGCTCGAACAGGTGCGGCATCTCGTCGGCAGGGATGCCGGTGCCGGTGTCCGTGACCGTCAGGACCGCCTCGGCGCCCTCTGGCCGGAGGTGGACGGTGATGCCCCCGCTGAACGTGAACTTCAACGCGTTCGACAGCAGGTTCAAGACGATCTTCGCCCACAGGTCCCGGTCGACGTACACCTCCTCGGGCAGCTCGGCGCAGTCGACGGTCATCGTGAGGCCGAGCCGCTCGGCCGCGGCGTCGAACATGGCGGCCAGCTCCCGGGTGTAGGCGGCCAGGTCCAGTGGCTCGAAGTGAGCCTCGAGCCGCCCGGACTCCAGCCGCGAGAAGTCCAGCAGCGTGTTGACGAGCTTGAGCAGCCGCTGGCCGTTACGCAGGATCACGTCCGCGCGGCCGCGCTGTCGGTCGTGCAGCGGCTCCTCTGTATCCGCGAGCGCGTCCTCGGCCGGCCCGAGCAACAGCGTGAGCGGCGTGCGGAACTCGTGGCTGATGTTGGTGAAGAAGTCGGTCTTGGCCCGATCGAGCTGCGCGAGTGTCTCGGCGCGCTGCCGCTCGAACTCGAAGGCACGGGCGTCGTTGATGGCGCCGGCGAGCTGGCCCGCGACCAGCTCGAGAAAGTCGCGGTAACCGTCGTCGAGGGGCCGGTAGCGGTTCACCCCCGTGACAAGGAAGCCGTACGGGCGCGCCTGCCTGCTCTGCGCCAACGGCAGAAGGACGGCGGTGACCGGAGGATCTGGCCAGCAGCCAGTGGGCAGGTCGGAGAACCGACGCTCGAGGTCGTCCACGACGACGGTCTCGCCGGTGCGGGTCGGGCCGGCGTCCCAGGCCGGTTCGGGGCTGTCCGGCACCAGCTCGGCCGGGGCCGCCAGGTGCTCGTCCTTGAACCCCGAGCTCCCGGCCAGGTGGGCGGCGCCGTTTGCCCCGTCGAAGAGGTAGACCAGCGTGAACGGCAGGTCCTCGGGAGACGCAGCGAGCTGGCGGCAGGCCTGGGAGACCGCTTCGGTCTCGCCCAGGTTGCTCGACGACCTCGAGCCGAGGTCGCGAAGAAGGCCCATGCGTCGGTGTCCGATGACCTCTTCGGTGTCCTCGGTGACCACGCAGAGCATGCCCGCGATCGCGCCCTGGTCGTCGGCGAGCGGGCTGTAGGAGAAGGTGTGATACGTCTCCTCCACGTAGCCGCTGCGTTCCAGGAACAGCTGCAACGACTTGTCCCAGGTGGCCTCGCCGGTGCTCAGCACGTGCTGGATGCGCGGACCGGCGTCCTGCCAGACCTCGGACCACACCACCGAGGCGGGCTTGCCCAGCGCCCACGGATACTTCGTGCCGAGGGTGTCGCGACGATATGCCTCGTTGCAGAAGAAAGTGAGCTCCGGCCCCCAGGCCATCCACATCGAGAAGCGCGAGGTGATGAGCATCCGGACGACTGTCTGCAGG
>DASSMS010000004.1:0-24738 GCA_035688575.1 Nocardioidaceae bacterium | reverse complement strand
CCGGCCTCCTCCCAGAATTCCTCGGCGGCGTCGAGCATCGGGCCGGGCCCGCAGGCCCAGGTCTCCCGCTCGCGCCAGTCGGGGCAGATCCGGTCCAGCGCGTCGACGTCGAGCATGCCCTGGGTGTCCGTGTGCTGGTCGTGCAGCCGCAGCCCCGGGTGACGCTCGGCGAGCTCGAGCAGCTCGGTGCGGAAGATCATCCGCTCCGGGGTAGGGGAGGAGTAGGCCAGGACGACGTCGGGCATCGTGTCCCGGCGGTCGAGCGTGCGGAGCATCGACATCACAGGGGTGATTCCGCTGCCGCCGACGAGGAAGAGCATCCTCGGGGGTGGTGGGTTCGGTAGGACGAACTCGCCGGCCGGGGCGGCGAGGCGCACGATCGTCCCCGGCGCGAGCCCGCGCACGAGGTGCTCGGACAAGAAGCCCTCTGGCATCGCCCGCACGGTGATCGTGAACAGCCGTCCCTTCATGGTCGGCGGAGAGCTCAGGGAGTACGACCGCCAGTGGTAGCGCCCGTCGACCTCGACCCCGATGCCGATGTACTGGCCGGGCTTGTAGTCGAACTTCGCGCCCCAGCCGGGCTTGATCACCAGGGTCGCCGCGTCCTCGGTCTCGGGGACCACTCGCTCGATGCGTCCCCGCAGCTCGCGCGCGGACCAGAGCGGGTTGATCAGCGACAGGTAGTCATCGGGGTGCAGCGGCGTGGTGAGCAGCTTGGCGGCGCGTCCACGCACCCGGTGCCAGTCACGGTCTTTCGCGATCGACAAGAGGCCCCCGCCCCACTTCGTCACTCGTTCTCGCGGCGCACCCTCGGCAGGAGGGCGGCCTTGGTCACCTTCGGCACGGTAGGTGCCCCGTTTTCGTCTCACAAACCCCCGAGTCCGGCATTCGAGACAAAAGGGCCGGCCTGTCTCCGGTCAGGGCTGTCTGGACGGCGGCTCGACGGCCCTTGGGGTGCGACGGTCAGCGATATATCGTCAACGTATCGCCGACGGGTCACGGAACGACGGTCCGGCGTCGGCGGGCAGAGGGAGAGGCGATGACCGGAAACAAGTGGGGTCAGCCCTGGCCCGGCGGTGGCTGGGGACCTGGACCGTGGGGCGCCGGTCCACCGCCCTGGATCGCGGGCCTGTTCGGCATGGCCGGACAGCAGCAGTCGCGCGGACCCCGGGTCCGTCGAGGCGACGTCCGCGCGGCGATCCTCGACGTGCTGAGCTCCCAACCGATGAACGGTTACCAGATCATCCAGCAGATCGCCGACCGGAGCGGCGGCGCGTGGAAGCCCAGCCCGGGCTCGGTCTATCCGACGCTGCAACAGCTCGAGGACGAGGGCCTGGTCGAGGGCACCGACGTCGAGGGACGCCGGCTCCTCCAGCTGACCTCCGACGGCCGGCACTACGTCGCGGACCACCCCGAGGAGATGGCGGCGACCTGGCGCGCCTTCGACACCGACGGCGAGGAGACCCACGAGCTCAAGCCCGTGATCGGACAGGTGATGGCCGCCGTCTGGCAGGTGGTGATGTCGGGCAACCGGCAACAGCAGGCCGAGGCGGCGGAGATCCTCGCCGACGCCCGCCGCAAGCTCTACGGCCTCCTCGCGGCGGGGGACCCGGAATGAACCAGAGGGAGCTGAGGATCGGTGACCGCGAACGCGACGCGGCGGTCACGGCTCTCGGCGAGCACTACGTCGCCGGCAGGCTCACCAAGGACGAGTACGACGAGCGGAGCGCGGTCGCCTGGCGGGCCAGGACGAACTCCGACCTCGCGCCGCTGTTCGTGGACCTCCCGGCCCTGCAGCTGCCGGAGCGGGTGACCGGGCCGTCGACGCGCGGCGGCTCCTCCCGGGGACGCTCCCGGTGGTCCGGGCCTCCTGTGCTGCCCATCCTGCTGCTCGTGGTCGTCGTGGCAGGTGTCTCCGACCTGGAGATCTGGCCGTTCCTGCTGCTGTTCGGCGTCTACCTGTGGCTGCGAGCCTGGATGGGGATCGCCGGCATGCGCCGGTGGGTCCAGCGCGCGGACCGTGGGACCGCGGTCGAGCCGTGGCGGAACGGCCGGCCCCGGCGCTGACCTACAGCAGCGGCAGCGACCTCGACGCCCGTGGCAGCTGTGCGAAGCCGCGCGCGAAGGCGTGGGTCAGCTCCTGGACCGGGTAGGGCCACTCGGCCGCCTCCGCCATCTGGTCCGGTCGGACACCTCGCCCCGCGAGGTCGCGAACCGTCTCAGCAACCACCGCGATGTCGGCGCGCTGCTCCATGACGAAGTCCCGGTCGACGGGCAGGCCATGGCCCGGGACCACCACCGAGCCCGGACCGAGCATGCTGGTGACCAGGTCGAGGGTCGCCGGCCACTCCATCGGGTAACAGTCCGCACCGAAGCTCGGTACGCCGCTGCGCTCCGCCGACTCCTCCACGAGGTCCCCGGCGTAGAGCACGTCCGCGTCGCCGACCCTCACCACGGCGTCGCCACCCGTGTGGCCGCGGCCGGGGTGCACGACCTCGACGATCCGGTCGCCGAGGTCGATGACGCGGGCCGAGGAGAACGTCTGGTCGGGGACGGCGACGGCGGTGTCGACCACGTCGGTCTCCCGCGCAGCGGCCGCGAGGATCTCCGGGCCCTCTCGCAACAGTGTCGCGGCCGCCTCCTCGTGCGCGACGATCGGCGGGCCGTCGTACGCCTCGGTGAACGTCTCGTTGCCGAGCACGTGGTCCCAGTGGGCGTGGGTGTTGACCACGGCGACCACCTCGCCGGCGCCGAGCGCGCGCACCTGCTCGACCACCGCGCGGGCCGTGGCGGCTGAGGAGTGGGTGTCCACCACGAGGAGGCCGCGGCTGCCCCCGACGAGACCGACGTTGACGTCCGCGAGCCGGTGGCGAGCCACCCAGCAGCGGTCGGCGACCTCGACGAAGCCGGCGTCGTGGGGGATGTCGGGGCCCCGGCCGGGCACGCGTGCGCTCATGCCGGAAACCCTACGTCGGTGAATTCTGCCGACGGTGGCTCGGCTAGTAGCATTGGCACTCGAAACACGTGAGTGCCAACCGATGCCGACCCAGGTTGGCCGAGCCCGGGCAAAGGAGGCGAGACATGGTCGAGGACCGCAAGCTCGCCGTCCTCCGCGCGATCGTCGAGGACTACGTGTCCACCCAGGAGCCGGTGGGTTCCAAGGCCCTGGTCGAGAGGCACCGGCTCGGGGTCTCCCCGGCGACGGTGCGCAACGACATGGCCGCGCTCGAGGACGAGGGCTTCATCACCCAGCCGCACACCAGTGCCGGCCGGATCCCCACGGACAAGGGCTACCGCCTCTTCGTCGACCGGCTCAGCCAGGTCAAGCCACTCTCGGCGGCGGAGAAGCGCGCCATCACCACGCTGCTCGAGGGCGCCATCGACCTCGACGACGTCGTGCAGCGCAGCGTCCGGCTGCTCGCCCAGCTCACCCGCCAGGTGGCGATCGTCCAGTACCCCACCCTCTCGCGCTCCACGGTGCGTCATGTCGAGCTGGTCACCCTGGCCAGCACGCGGCTGCTCCTCGTGCTGATTCTCAGCACCGGACGCGTCGAGCAGCGAGTGGTCGAGCTTCCCGAGCCGCTCGACGACGAGACCGTCGCGGGCATCCGCACCGCCCTCAACCGCGCAACCCTCGGCGAGAAGCTCAGCGACGCCGCCGAGCGGCTCGCCGACGTCCCGGAGCAGTACGACCCCGCCGACCGTGCCCCGGTCGCGGTGGTGGTGGCCGCGCTCGTCGAGGCCATGTCCGACCACCGCTCGGACGAGCGGGTCATGGTCGGTGGCACCGCGAACCTCGCCCGGTTCGGCGACAGCTTCGACGCCTCGATCAAGCCGATGCTGGAGGCGCTCGAGGAGCACGTGGTGCTCCTCAAGCTGCTCGGCGAGGCGACCTCGCCGTCGACGCTGACGGTCAGGATCGGCCACGAGGTGCCCTACCAGGAGCTGTCGACGACGTCGGTCGTCGCCACCGGCTACGGGCCCGGCGACGAGGCGTTGGCCACCCTTGGCATCGTGGGGCCGACCCGCATGGACTACCCCAGCACGATGGCGACCGTCCGCGCGGTCGCCAGGTACGTGTCGAAGATTCTCGACGAAGGATGAGCTGAGAACCACTGTGAGCCAGGACCTCTACGAGACCCTCGGCGTCCCGCGCGACGCCGATGCCGACGCGATCAAGAAGGCCTACCGCCGCCTTGCGCGTCAGCTGCACCCGGACGTGAACCCCGACCCCGAGACGCAGGATCGGTTCAAGGAGGTCACGCGTGCCTACGAGGTGCTCTCCGACCCCGAGAAGCGCCGCATGTACGACCTCGGCGGCGACCCGTTCGGCGGTGCCGGCGGCTTCGCGTCCGGTGCGGGCTTCTCCTTCACCGACATCATGGACGCCTTCTTCGGCGGTGCCGGAGGGGGCGCTGCCGGTGGGGGTCGCGGTCCGCGTCCACGCGTGCGGCGTGGTCAGGACGCGCTCATCCGGCTCGAGGTCGACCTCGCCGAAGCCGCCTTCGGCACCACGCGTGAGCTCAAGGTCGACACCGCCGTGCTGTGCACGGTCTGCCAGGGCGACGGCGCGGCGCCGGGATCGTCGCCGGTCCCGTGTGAGACCTGCCACGGCCGTGGCGAGGTGCACCAGGTGCAGCGGTCCTTCCTCGGCGAGATCCGCACGATGCGTCCCTGCGCGGCTTGTCGCGGCTACGGCACGATCATCCCTGAGCCCTGCCGCGAGTGCTCGGGCGACGGCCGGGTCCGCTCGCGACGCACGCTGAACGTGAAGATCCCCGCGGGCGTCGACACCGGCACCCGGGTCCAGCTCTCCGAGCAGGGCGAGGTCGGCCCTGGTGGCGGGCCCGCCGGTGACCTGTACGTCGAGGTCCACGTCGCCGAGCACAAGTTCTTCACCCGTCACGGCAGCGACCTGCTCTGCACGGTGACCGTCCCCATGACAGCGGCCGCGCTCGGCACGACGATCGAGCTGCCGACCCTGGAGGCCGACCTTGTCGACGGCGAGGCGCAGAGCGACCTCGAGACCAGCATCGAGCTCGACATCCGCCCCGGCACCCAGTCCGGCTCGGAGATCGTCCTCAACGGGCGCGGTGTCCCGTCCCTGCGCGGCGTCGGCCGCGGTGACCTGGTGGTCCGTGTGGTCGTGGAGACCCCGAGCAGGCTCGACGACCGGCAGGAGGAGCTGCTGCGCGAGCTCGCCGCACTCCGCGACGAGGAGTCGCCGGAGGGGCACGTGCAGGCCACCCACCGCTCGGTGTTCGACAAGCTCAGGAGCGCTTTCAACCCCCGATGAGCCTGCCGGTCTTCCACCTGCCCGACCTCGCAGGTGCACGCGTCGGGGGCGCTGTCGAGCTGGTCGGCGACGAGGCCCGGCACGCCGTGGTCCGCCGCATCCGCGTCGGCGAGCAGGTCGCGCTGACCGACGGCGCGGGCACCACGGTCGTGGGCACGGTCAGCGCGACCAGCAAGACCTCGCTGACCGCGACGATCTCGGAGATCGTCCGGACTCCTCGTGAGTCGCCGCGGCTGGTGGTCGTGCAGGCCCTGCCCAAGGGAGACCGCGGCGAGCTCGCCGTGGAGATGCTCACCGAGGTCGGCGCCGACGTGATCGTGCCGTGGGCCGCGTCCCGCTCGGTCGCGGTGTGGCGGGGGGAGCGGGCGGCGAAGTCGCTGGCCAAGTGGCGCAGCACCGCCCGCGAGGCGGCGAAGCAGTCGCGTCGGGCCTGGTTCCCCTCCGTGACCGAGATGGTGGGTACGTCGGACGTGGTGGACCTGCTCCGCGACGCCGGGCTGGCCGTCGTACTCCACGAGGCCGGTGCGAAGCCGCTCGCCGCGCTCGAAGTGCCCGCCGACGGCGACGTCGTGGTCGTGGTGGGCCCCGAGGGCGGGATCAGCGACGACGAGCTCGAGGCCTTCGCCTCGGTCGGAGCCGAGCCACTGCGCATGGGCAGTTCGGTGCTGCGTACCTCCACCGCGGGAGTCGCCGCCTCCGCTGCGCTGCTGTCGCGCACCTCCCGCTGGGACCACGACCGGTCCCGGGAGTCCTGAACTACCTCACGGGGACACGAGCCGCTGTCGCAGCTCGTCGAGCGACCAGCGAATCTTTGCTGTGAGCCGGTCGAGGTCGGGCACGATGTCCGGGTCCGCACAGAGCCCGATGTGCATCGACCCCGCCAGCGACACCGCGGCGACCCGCAGGGCATGGTAGGGCGCCACCTCGGCGATCGAGTAGAGCGCCTCGACCCGGCGCCCCACCACGTGGATCGGATGGGCGGGCCCGGGCACGTTGGAGACGTTCAGCGAGTACTCGTGGGGCCCCTGCACGAGATGCTGGAGTCCGCGGCGAACGAGCTTCGGGGCGTGCACGAGCGACTTGCGGAGCGCGTAGATCGCCTCGGCGTCGTGACGGTTCTTGCGCAGGCGGGTCGCCTCGGCCAAAGCGTGCAACCTCGCCACGGGGTCGTCCTCGGCCAACGGCAGGTTCACGAACAGGAACGAGTCGCGGTTGCCCGCGGGATCGTCGGCACCGGGGCCGGGATGCATGCTGACCGGCACCTGCACCTTCATCGACGTGCCACTAGCCTGTCGGTCGTCCAACCAGCGCCGTAGGGCCCCAGCGACGACGGCGAGCAGCACGTCGTTGACGGTCGCGTGCGGTGTGCTCGCCCTGCCGATCGACCGGAGCTCGTCCAGGGTGCAGCTGGCGAAGCCGACCGCGCGGTGCGGACCGACCTCTCCGGCAAGTGGTGAGAGCTCACCGACCCGGCGGAACTCGCGGGGGAGCAGGCCGCGGTGGCCCGCCACCCTTGCCAGTCGCAGGCCGGCTGCCAGCCTCGCCGGCGTGCCGGGGGCTGCGGCATCGTCCGATCGCGCGCCGTCGCGGGTGTGCGGGATCTGCTCGGCCGGCTCCTCCGTCCAGAGCAGGCGGGAGCCGACGCGCAGGATCGTCACGCCGTCGGCAAGGCAGTGGTGCACCTTCCACACCAACGCCCACCGGCCGTCCTCGAGACCGGGCAGGACATCGAGGGACCACAGTGGCCGCGTGCGGTCCAGCTGCTCGACCATGGTCGCTGCGACGAGCTGCCGCAGCTCCTTCTCGCCGATCCGTCGGCCGGTGCTCGCAACTCGCACGTGCCGCTCGACGTCGAACTCCGGGTCGTCCTGCCAGGCGAGGCCGGTCGGCGTGCCGGGGGCGGGGACGAGCCGTTGCCGCCAGCGGGGCACGTCGGGAAGCCGCTGAGCAATCGCTGCGCGGAGTGCCCGCCCCGACGGGTCCTCCGGCCCCTCGACGACGAGGATCTTCAGGGTGTGTCCGCGGATCGGCCCCGACTCCAGCTCGAGGATCCGGGCGTCCTCCCGGCTCAGGGGCACCGCGGTCTCGCCAAGGGACATCACTTGCCCTCCCGGATTCGTCGGTCCACCCGGCCATGACACCGCGCCCACCGGCTGCCACAGCAGAGGCCAACGACCCTGTCTTGGCAACAGACGACGGACGCGACGCAGGGGAGACCACGAGCGCCCGCTACCACCGGCGCCGCAGGAGAAGGCCGGCCTCTTGCCGTGCTCGCGGCACTGAGGCAGTGTGGGCGAGAAGTTTCGGACTAAACGGCGCATCAGTCATTCGGGGGAGTGGTCGACGTGGAAGCCATCGAACGTGGACGGTGATGGAGACGACTCTCGGGCTCTCCGTGTTCGTCATCTGCGCTGCGCTGTGGACCGTGGTCTGAGCGTGAGCGGACCACGTCCGCGCCCCACCGGTCACATCGTGGTCATGGGCGTGACCGGGGCAGGGAAGTCGGCCGTGGCGCAGTGGCTCGCCGCGGAGCTGGACCTCGAGCTCGCCGAGGGCGATGACTTCCACCCCGACGCCAACGTCGCGAAGATGTCGGCGGGCCAGCCTCTCACCGACGCAGACCGCTGGCCCTGGCTGGAGTCTCTCGCGGAGTGGACCGCGCGGCAGGACGAGATGGGCCGTGGAACGGTGATCACGTGCTCTGCCCTGAAGAAGGTCTACCGGGACGTCCTGCGTCGTCCCGATCCGCACACGTTCTTCGTCCATCTGCACGGCGACGAGGACCTGCTGCGCACGAGGATGCAGGCGCGCGAGCACTTCATGCCGGTGTCACTCCTGCGGTCCCAGCTCGAGACGCTGGAGCCGCTCGAGCCCGACGAGGCGGGGATCGCCATCGACGTGGCCGCTCCGGTCGACGAGGTCGGCCGCCAGGCGTCGACGGCGTTCCTGGCGGCGCAGTCCCCGCGCCACGACCGGGGCTGAGCCGGAGCCCTCACCGGAGCAGGAACGTCTCCAGCGCGGCGACCTCCGCGTCGAGGTCGGCGCGCTCGGTCCTCGTGAGCTCACGGAAGAGCTCCACCTCGACCCGGTCGTCCACCTGTCGCCACAGTCCTTCGAGCAGGCCGTCGACGAACACGGTGTTGCCCGTGCCGCCGTTGCGGCCCATCCACCGTTTCCGCTTCTCCGGCTCGGTGACGCGGGTCCGGTCGGCGTGGGAGAGCCAGAGGTTGTCGTACTTGCCGAGCAGGCGTACAGGGGCTGGCTCGTCCGGGTCCGCAACGGGCAGGTCGGGCAGGTCGAGCAGCGTGCGACCCGCCTCGTCGGTGCGGGTCACCAGCTCATCCCGCATCCCCTCGAGGACGGGCCGGAGCCCGGTGAGCCCCGACCACGTCGTGATGTCGGCGGCGGTCGCGGGCCCGAACGCTCGCAGGTAGCGACGGACCAGCTCAGCGGGATCGGAAGCCGCGAGAGGCGCGCCGTGCCACTCCTCGGCATGGACGTAGGCCGGTGGGCCGCCACGCTTCCACAGACCGCGTGGCGGCGTCTGCACCAGGGGCAGCAGGATGCGGGCGGTGTTCGCCAGATGCCCGGGCCGATGGCCGGGGAACCTCTCGGCCAGGGTGGTGCCGAGCATCCGCGCGCTGACCGGTTCGCGGTCGAGAGCCTCCCGGACCGCGGAGACGAGCGCGTCGCGAGGGATGTCCGAGCAGTGCCCGAAGAACTCGGCGCCGCGCATCTGCCGCTCGAGCATCTCCTGCAGCACGGGCCGGAGCCCGAGGCAGTCGGCCGCGGTGACCAGGTGGATCGTGCCGCGCATCAGGAGGATCCGGGACACCTGCCGCTGCTCGAGCAGGGCGCTCAGCTCGAGGGGGTCGAAGTCCCCAAGGCGGCTCCAGAGCCCGACGTACGGCGGCTGGGTGTCCTGTGCCTGGAGACCGACGAGGTGCTCGACGAGGTCGCCCGGGGAGGCCTCGACGCGCTCGAGCAGGTGCTGGCGCTTCAGCAGGGTCCGGTTCAGGACTCGGGAGGTGAGCACGCACCGAGCCTAGGCTCACCTCACGAGAGGACACCTGTCCGGCCGACCCTTGTCAGGGGAGGACGGTCACCCGCTTGGTGTCCTGCCAGGGGGCGAAGCCCTCACCGCCGGACGGATCGCTGTCATGCACCACGAGGGTGTACTCACCCGGCGGGACGCTCTTGACCTTGAAGGAGTAGGGCGCCATGGTGCAGCACTCCTCCGCCATGGTGAACCCACGCTTCACGACGCGGTCGCCCTGCATGAGCTCCCACTGCACGTTCGCCTCGAAGGCCGCGGCGAGGCCGGAGACCTCGAACGGGGCGGTGACCTCCGCGCCCTCGGGCGGTTCGATGATCCAGACCTGGGCCAGCACGTCGGTCGGGTCTCCCTGGGCGAGTGGCTCCGAGACCGGCACACCGAGCAGAGTGTCGGTGCGGCCGCCATCGAGGAAGAACTGGACGGGGTCACGGGACTGCTTGGCGGCCTGCGCGGTGTAGATCAGCTGCTCCACCGCGATCTCGGCCTCATCCAGGCTCATCCCACCGGGACGCTCGCGCAGTGGCTTGCCGGAGGTCTGGACGTCGATCGTGATGACGTCCGACGGTGGCGCCTCGACGACCGCAGCGGTGACGCCCTCGGGCCAGTCCGTGCGGTAGTCGGTATCCGTGGGGTCGGTCGACACGGCCTCTGCGAGGGCGGTCGACACAGGGTCGCCGCCGACCAGGTCCACCCGGTGGAACTCCCGGTAGAGGCGGACGCCCCGGCTGGTGTCACCCACGTAGTAGACGGGGACGGTCTGCACGGCGGTCCCGGCCGTCGCCTTGCCGCTCGGCTCCTTCCCCGGGCTCGGCTTCTCGGTCGCCTTCTTGCTCACGTGCGGCGACGGGCTCGTGCCGGCGGCGGGGCCTGCGTCGCCGCCGCCGGGAGCCGTGCTGTCGCTGAGCACCGTCACCGCGGCCACCGTGGCGGCGGTCGCGACCACGGCCGCGCCGGCACCGAGGACCCACGATCGCTTCCTCTGCATGGAGCTCACCTTCGTTCTTGCGTGGATGGAGCCGAGCGCCTCGCTCGGTTCGACGTCTGACACGGCGGCGTCGAGCAGGCGCCGCATGCGCTCGTCGTCGTGGTCGCCGCCCGGGCGACCAGGGGTGTCGGGGAACTCGTTCATGAGGCGTCCTCCAAGAGATGGCGAAGAGCCGCGACGCCTCGCGAGGCGTGGCTCTTGACGGCACCCCGGCTGATGCCGAGAACCTCGGCGATGTCGGCCTCGGAGAGGTCGAGGTAGTAGCGCAGGGCCAGGACCTCGCGCTGCCGGCCCGGGAGCTCTCGCAGCGCGTCGAGGACGACCTTGCGCCGCTCCGCGACGAGCACGTCCTCGTCCGCGCCCCTGACGTCGGGCAGGACCGGCGGGATGTGCCGGGCCTGGACGCCGCGGTGGCGAAGCACGGAGCGAGAACGGTTGACGACCGTCTGGCGAAGGTAGGCCAGGCCCTTGTCGGGGTCGCGGAGCTTCCGCCATCGGTCGTGCATCGCGACGAACGAGTCTTGGACGACCTCCTCGGCGGTCTCCATGTCGTGGACCAGCAGGACCGAGAGGCGCACGAGCTGGCGGTAGTGGGCGGCGTACAGCTCGTCCACCGCCGTGTCGGCGTCCCACCGGGGGGCGGTGCTCATGATCCTCCTGCTGCGCAGAGGGGCGACCATCTGACTCGTCACGCTAGTTCCACGCGCACCCCCGCAAGGTGGTTTACACGCCGAAGAGGGCTTTCTCACGCGATGTCGGGCCCACGACCGGCGCGTCCGGCAGCCCGTGGCCCCGGGGCGGCCACACCTAGGGTGGGCGCATGAGCCCACTAAGAGACGAGAACTGCCTGTTCTGCAAGATCGTCGAGACCGAGATCCCGGCCGACGTCGTGCACGAGACGGAGACGACGCTCGCCTTCCGCGACATCGAGCCGCAGGCTCCGGTACACGTGCTGGTGATTCCGCGTAACCACTACCGGGACGCGGCGGCGTTGGCTCGTGAAGAACCCGGTACTGCAGTCGACCTGCTCACCGCCGCGCAGGCCGTCGCCGAGCAGGAGGGCCTGGCGGACGGATACCGACTGGTGTTCAACACCGGGGCGAGCGCCAACCAGGTGGTGTTCCACGCACACCTGCATGTGCTGGGCGGCAGGCGGATGAACTGGCCGCCGGGATAGCGGACACCTCGTGTGACTGCTCGGTCGACGTAGGGGGACCTGAGGCCTCACCGGGACGCGAGTCGGATCGTCGCTTCGAGGGTGTCGCGCAGCGAGACGATGTACGGTCAGCCCATCGCCACCTGTGTGCTCGGTCACATCCGCCATCCAGAGGAGGTGCCCAGGTTGCTGACCCGGGCGTATCGCTTCCCGCTCAACTCGAGCCGAGTCCCCGTGGGGGAGCCGCTACTGGAGGTCCGCGACGTCTCCCTGCGGTTCGGCGGCATCACCGCCCTGAGCGAGGTCTCCTTCACTGTCGTCCAGGGCCATGTCCACGCTGTCATCGGGCCCAACGGCGCGGGTAAGTCGAGCCTGCTCAACTGCGCCAGCGGCCTCTACCGGCCGCAGGCGGGGCAGATCCTCCTGCACTCGCGCGACGAGCACGGTGCGGCATCGACCCACGACCTCGCGAAGCTGAAGCCGCATCGGATCGCCCGTCTCGGGGTGGCGCGCTCGTTCCAGAACATCGAGCTCTTCTCGCACCTGACCCTCCTCGAGAACCTCATGCTCGGCCGCCACGTCCACATGAGGCACGGGTTGTTGCCCTCGATGGTCTGGTTCGGGCCGGCCCGCAACCAGGAGGTGAGGCACCGGGAGTTCGTCGAGGAGGTCATCGACCTGCTGCAGCTGCAGGCGTTCCGCAACCACCACGTCGGCTCCCTCGCCTACGGCATCCAGAAGCGCGTCGAGCTCGGGAGAGCCCTCTGCGTCGAGCCGGCCCTCCTGCTTCTCGACGAGCCCATGGCGGGCATGAACGCCGAGGAGAAGGAGGACATGGCCCGCTACATCCTCGACGTGCACGAGCTGCGAGGGGTCAGCGTGATGCTCATCGAGCACGACATGGGCGTGGTCATGGACATCTCCAACCGGGTCAGCGTGCTCGACTTCGGAAGGCTCATCGGGGACGGCACGCCCGACGAGGTCCGTGCGAACGAAGCCGTCGTCGAGGCCTACCTGGGAGCGGACTGATGAGCGAGGTCATGACCGGAGAACGACCCGCTGCCGCGAGCGGGCAGGACAGCTCGAGCAAGACCTTTCCCCGCCTCCTGACCGAGCGCGCCGCGGAGAGACCCAAGGACGTCGCTCTGCAGGAGAAGCTCTACGGGATCTGGCAGCCGATCAGCTGGCAGGAGTACGCAGCCCGGGTCCGGGACTTCGGGCACGGCTTGGCCTCGCTCGGTGTGACCCGGGGGGCGATCATCGCCGTACTCGGCGACAACCGCCCGGAGTGGCTCATCGCCGAGGTGGCCGCACAGTCCATCGGCGCCGCGGTGGTGGGCATCTATCCCACGAGCCTCGACGAGGAGATCATCCACATCCTGTCGGTGTCGAAGGCCAAGGTCGTGGTCGCCGAGGACCAGGAGCAGGTCGACAAGCTGATCCGGGTCAAGCCGATGGTGCCGCACCTGGAGTCGGTCATCTTCTACGACCCGCACGGCCTGGAGACCTACACCGAGCCCTGGCTCATGGAGTTCTCCTCGGTGGAGACCCGCGGCCGTGAATGGGCGGAGGGCAGGCCGGGTTGGTTCGAGGAGGAGGTCGCCAAGGGCGACCCCGACGACGTCGCAGTCGTGTGCACCACGTCCGGCACCACGTCGCGCCCCAAGCTCGGTCAGCTGACCCACCGCAACCTGTTGTCGATGGCCGACAACCTCACCTCCATCGATCCTCTCGGCCCCAAGGACAGGTTCGTCTCCTTCCTGCCCCTGGCGTGGATCGGCGAGCAGATGATCGCCGTCGCCTGCGGCCTCTCCCGCGGGATGACGCTCTCCTTCCCGGAGGACGCGTCGACCCAGCGCAGCGACCTGCGGGAGATCGGCCCGCACGTGATGTTCAGCCCGCCCAGGATCTGGGAGTCCATGCTCTCGGAGGTCCAGGTACGCATCGACGAGGCCGGCTGGCTCAAGCGCAAGGTCTTCGGCCTGGGCTACGACATCGGTGACCGGGTCGCAGAGCGGCGGGTGCGGGGGCAGCGGATCGGGGTCGGGTCCCGCGTCATGCAGAAGCTCGCCGACTGGGTAGCCCTCCGCCCGGTGCGCGACCAGCTCGGGCTCACCCGCATCAGGCGCTGCTACACCGGCGGGGCGCCCCTGGGGCCCGACGTGTTCCGGTTCTTCCACGCGATCGGCGTGAACCTCAAGCAGATCTACGGCCAGACCGAGATCTGCGGCATCGCGGTCGTGCACCACGACGACGACGTAAGGTTCCACACGGTCGGGGTGCCCATTCCCCAGACAGAGCTGAAGATCAGCGACGACGGCGAGATCCTGCTGCGCTCGCCGTCGGTGTTCGTGGGCTACGTCGGAAACGAGGCCGCGACGACCGAGGCCATCGACGCCGACGGCTGGCTGCACACCGGAGACGCGGGCTACCTCGACGAGGGGCACCTCGTCGTCATCGACCGGGCCAAGGACGTCCTCACCTCCGCCGACGGCA
The DNA here is from genome assembly GCA_035688575.1 of Nocardioidaceae bacterium. Taxonomy (GTDB): domain Bacteria; phylum Actinomycetota; class Actinomycetes; order Propionibacteriales; family Nocardioidaceae; genus Nocardioides_C. The sequence goes on along the minus strand of DASSMS010000004.1, from coordinate 10,748 downwards.
CCCGGTTCTCCAGCGCGTTCATCGAGAACAAGCTCAAGTTCTCGCCGTACGTCGAGGAGGCGGTCGTCTTCGGCACCGACGAGATCACCGCGATGATCACCATCGACGCGATGACCGTCGGCTCATGGGCCGAGAACGAGCACCTGACCTACACCACGTACACCGACCTCGCACAGAAGAAGGAGGTCTACGAGCTGCTCACCGACGAGGTGCATCGCGCCAACGCCGACCTGCCCGACAGCATCAAGGTGCGCCGCTTCCTCCTGCTCTTCAAGCAGCTCGACCCCGACGACGACGAGATCACCCGCACCAGGAAGGTGCGGCGCAACGTGATCGCCGAGCGGTACGCCGACCTGATCGAGGCACTCGAACGGGCAGACGACTCCGTCAGCATCACGAACACCGTGACCTACCAGGACGGCACGTCGGTCAAGCGGACCATCGTCTTGAGGATCCGCGACCTCGACGGCTACGAGCCTCCCAAGCACAAGAACGTGCGCCCGGTCTGGAGCGGCCGGCGATGAACACCTTCCTCAACCTCACCGTCTACGGCCTCTCCGACGGCGCGATCCTCGCCCTTGCCGCGCTCGGCTTCGTGCTGATCTACAAGGCGACCGGCGTGATCAACTTCGCCCAGGGCGAGTTCCTGCTCATCGGCGCCTACACCTTGTACGCCGCCTTCGTCGTCTTCCAGCTGCCCATGGTCGCCGCGGTGCTCCTCGGGGTGGTGTTCGCGATCATCCTGGGCGTCGTGATCGAGCGGCTCGTCCTTCGCCCACTGGTCGGGGAGAGCGCCATCAGCGTGATCATGGTGACCATCGGCCTCGCGGCGCTCCTCCGGGCCGTCGTACAGCTCATCTTCGGGACCCGGCCGGTGCAGCAGCCGGCGATCCTGCCTCGCGCTCCCCTCGAGCTGTTGCCCGGCACGTCGGTCCCGTTGAACCGGCTGCTGGTCATCCTGATCGCCGCCGTCGTGCTTGCGGCGTTCACGGTGTTCTTCCGCCGGAGCAGGCACGGGATCGCGATGCGTGCCGTGGCCGACGACCAGCAGGCAGCGCTGACCATGGGCATCTCCGTGCGCCGGGTCTTCGCGATGGCATGGGCGCTGGCAGCACTGAGCGCGCTCGTGGGAGGCATCCTGCTCGGAGACGTCACGGAGGTGAGCGGCCGCCTGGCCACCTTCGGTCTCTTCGTCTTCCCGGTCGTGATCCTGGGTGGACTGGACTCGGTCCCCGGCACCATCGTCGGGGGGCTGACGATCGGTCTCACGACCCAGTACGTCAGCGGGTACGCAGATCCGGGTCTGGCCCAGATAGCGCCGTACCTGGTTCTGATCGCGATCCTGCTCGTTCGTCCCTACGGTCTCTTCGGCGAGACCCGCATCGAGAGGGTCTGAGCCATGGCGGCGACTGCCACGGGCATCTACCAGCGCAGCTACCCCAAGGACCTGGCGCTGCGGCACACGCGGGCGGAGTACTTCCGTCTCGCGCTCGTGTTCGCGGGCATGATCGCGGTGCCCTACATGATCGACAACTACTGGCTGTCGATCCTGAACACGATCCTCATCGCCGTCATCGGCGCGGTCGGTCTCAACATCCTGGTCGGCTTCACCGGTCAGATCTCGCTGGGTCAGGGCGGCTTCCTCGCGGTCGGCGCCTTCACCTCGGCCCTGCTCTACCAGCGCGCCGACCTCCCGGCCCCGCTGAGCATCGCGGCCGCCGTGCTGGTGACCGCGGGTGCCGGTGCGCTGTTCGGGCTGCCCGCGCTGCGGCTCAAGGGTCTGTACCTGGCGATCGCCACGCTCGCGAGCCAGGAGATCATCGTCTTCGTCGCGCGGCGCTGGGAGTTCCTCCGCGACGGCACCGCGCCGCTCTCGCTCGACCGCCTGCACGTGGGCGGGTTCGAGATCACCCGCGAGTACTTCGAGTGGCAGTGGTACTGGATCCTCCTGGTCTGCGCGGTGGTCTCCGTGGTCGCGGCCCGAAACCTCTTCCGCACCGGGCTCGGCCGTTCGTTCATGGCCGTGCGGGACCAGGACATAGCCGCGAGCGCGATCGGCGTGAACCTCACCCGTGCGAAGGTCACCGCGTTCGCGCTGTCCTCGGGGTTCGTCGGATTCGCAGGCGCGCTGTCTGCGCACTACACCGAGACCGTCACGTGGGAGTCGTTCACGCTCGAGGTGTCGATCCTCTACCTCGCCATGATCATCGTCGGAGGTCTGGGCAGCATCGCGGGCGCGGTCTACGGCGCCTTCTTCATGATGCTGGTCCCGGTGCTGCTCAACGAGCTCGCCTCCGCCATCGGTGACACCGTCCCGTTCCTGGTCAGCAGGCTCCCTGCGATCGAGAACGCCGTCTTCGGTCTCGTCATCATCGTCTTCCTGCTGGTGGAGCCGCGCGGTCTCGACCGCATCTGGCAGCGGATGAAGGACTACATACGTTTCTGGCCGTTCCGCTACTAACCAAAGGAGAAACCATGTCCAGAATCCGCTTGGCGGTCGCCGTGACGGCGGCCCTCTCGCTCGGACTCACCGCCTGCGCCCCGGGCGGTGGTGACTCCGCCGGCGAGGGCGACGGCCCGATCAAGATCGGAATCATCGCCGACCTCACCGGTGCCACCGGCGACGTGGGCGCGCCCTACAACGAGGGCATGCTCGGCTACATCGAGTGGATCAACGGCGAGGGCGGCATCGACGGACGCGAGATCGACGCGACGTCGAAGGACTACGCCTACGACGTGCCGACCGCGGAGCGGCTCTACAAGGAGTACATCAACGAAGGAGCCGTGGCGATCCAGGGCTGGGGCACCGGTGACTCCGAGGCCCTGATGAACAAGGTCTCCGCCGACGAGCTGCCCTTCATGTCGGCGTCGTACGCCGAGGTTCTCACCGACCCGAACGAAGCCCCCTACAACTTCGTGGTCGCACCCACCTACTCGGACCAGATGCGCGTCGCGCTGAACTGGATCAGCGAGGACGCCGGAGGGCCCGCGCAGGTCGCCATGTTCCACAACGACTCGCCCTTCGGACTCGCGCCGCTCGAGGACGGCCAGAACTGGATCAGTGAGCAGGGCCTCGACCTCACGATGGAGCCGTACGCGATGCCCGCCGGCAGCGCCAACTACGTCGGCCTGCTCTCCCAGGCCGAGAAGCAGGGCGCGAAGTACATCGTGATCCAGAACGTGTCGAGTCCGGCGGCCCAGGTGGCCAAGGACATCAAGGCGCAGGGGCTGGACATGCAGATCGTCTGCCTGAACTGGTGCGCGGACGAGCAGTTCATCGACACGGCCGGCGACGCGGCCGAAGGACACATCCTCCTGCAGCCGTTCGCACCCATCACCGCCGACCAGCCGGGCCACGAGGACATCCAGAGCTTCCTCGAGGGTGAGGGTTCGTCGCTCGAGGAGAAGGGCCTGCACTACGCCCAGGGCTGGTACACCATGCACGTGATGGCCGAGGGCATCCGGGCTGCGCTCGAGAACGGCGACGAGCTGAGCGGCCCGGCGATCAAGGAGGCGCTGGAGACCATGGGCCCGATCGACACCGGAGGCGTGGTCGGAGCGGGTGAGGTGGAGTTCTCCGCCGACTCCCACCGAGGCTCGACCGGTACGGGTATCTACCAGGCCGAAGGTGGCGAGATGAAGCCCGTCGAGACCGGCGTCACCCCGGAATGACGTCGACACCGATCCGGCAGGAGGGGGCGTCCGGGGCTGCCCCGGGCGCCACCCCCTCCGGCCTGCTCACCGTCAACAACATCGAGGTCATCTACGACGAGGTGATCCTGGTCCTCCGCGGCATGTCCCTGGACGTGCCGGAGGGGCAGATCGTCGCGGTCCTCGGGTCCAACGGGGCAGGCAAGTCGACGACGCTCAAGGCGATCTCGGGCCTGCTCCCCAGCGAGCGCGGCGAGATCACCGACGGCTCGATCACGTTCGACGGCCGGGACATCACCCGGATGGATGCCGCCGACCGGGTGAGGTCCGGGCTCTCCCTGTGCATGGAGGGACGGCACGTGTTCGAGCACCTCACGGTGAACGAGAACCTCGTCGCGGGAGGGTACGCCCGCGGCGGCGCGGCCACCGAGGACTTCGACCTCGTCTACAGCTACTTCCCGAAGCTCGGCGACATGCGCAACCGCGTTGCCGGCTACCTCTCCGGAGGCGAGCAGCAGATGCTGGCCATCGGCCGGGCTCTCATGGCCAAGCCACGGTTGCTCATGCTCGACGAGCCGTCGCTGGGTCTCGCGCCTCTGCTGGTCCAGGAGATCTTCGGCTACATCAAGAACCTCAACCAGGAGCAGGGGATCACCGTGCTGGTGATCGAGCAGAACGCCCGTCGGGCGCTCGAGGTGGCCGACCACGGCTACATCCTCGAGCAGGGCCGCATCGTGCTCGAGGGGCCCGCTGCCGAGCTCGCCGAGAACCCCGACGTGAAGGAGTTCTACCTGGGGCTGGGCGAAAGCGGCCAGAAGAACTACCGGGACGTGAAGCACTACAAACGCCGCAAGCGCTGGCTCTGAGATCGAGGGAGGCCGCCATGTCAGTCACCGCAGCCGTCCAGGAGTACCTGGACCGCAACGGGCCACGGGTGCTGGAGGTCCTGCGTGCGGCGGCCGGCAGGGCGGACCGCCTGGACGCCCGTCTCGCGGACGCGGGGGTCGCCGCCGCGGACGCGAGCCTCGCAGACCTGGACCGTGTGTCCGTGCTCAGCAAGGACGCGCTGCCCGCCGTGCAACAGGCGCAGCCTCCCCTCGGCGGGCTGATCGCGGACGGTGCTGACGTCGTCCGGCTGTTCGCCTCACCAGGTCCGATCTACGAACCGCAGCTTGCCGGGCCCGACCCGTGGAACTGGACCCCGGCCCTGCAGGCGTGCGGGATCGGTCCAGGTGATGTCGTCCTCAACTGTTTCAGCTACCACCTCTCGCCCGCGGGCGCGATGTTCGACGAGGCCTGCCGTGCGGTCGGGGCGACGGTCGTTCCCGCTGGCGTCGGGGCGCCCGAGCTGCAAGCCCAGGTGATCGCCGACCTCGGCGTGACCGCCTACATCGGGCTCCCGAGCTACCTCGCGACGCTCGTGGACAGGTTCGACGGCCTGTCGGTCGACGGCGACAGGTGGAGAGTTGCCAAGGCCCTCGTCACCGCAGAGCCGTTGCCGGACACGTTGCGCAGCCAGCTCATGACACGCGTACCGACCGTGCTCATGGCTTATGGGACCGCGGAGGCTGGGCTGATCGGTTTCGAGACCGCGCCGGGGGAGGGGCTGCGGTTGCCGGAGCCCAGTTATGTGCAGATCTGCGACCCGGCCACCGGCCGACCTGTGGAGACCGACGATCTGGGCGAAGTCGTGGTGTCCCTCCTGCACGCGGACTACCCGTTGCTGCGGTTCGGTACGGGCGACGTCTCGAGGTGGATCCTCGGTCCGGACGGGGACCTGCGGCTGGCCGGGGTCCTGGGACGCGTCGGTGCTGCGGTGAAGGTGCGCGGGATGTTCGTGCATCCGCACCAGGCCAGGCAGGTGGTCGGTGCCTTGAGCGACGCCGGCGCCAGTGCAGGCCGCTTCGTAGTAGAGCGCGCCGGCGACAAGGATGTCCTGCGACTTGAGCTCGTGGCGTCCGCGGTCTCGGACCGGAGTGCCCTGGTCGACGCCGCCACCGAGCAGACGAGGGACACGTTGCGGGTGCGCCCTGAGGTCCGGCTGGTGGAGTCACTCGACGGTGACGAGATCCTCGTGGACATGCGGCGGTGGGACTGAGCCGCGACGCTCGCTGATCCCTTCGACGAACCGGCGGCTACGGGCGGCGTGCGATGTAGGCGTCGAGTGACAGGGCGAGCACGGAGGCGCCCGACTCGTCGCGAAGCGTTCCCGAGACCGAGACCAGTGATCGTCCCGCGTCCCGATGCGTCACCTCCTCGACGACCAGGCGGCCGGCCAGGGTGGTGCCCGGCCGCACCGGTTTGATGAAGCGGACGTTCCGGATGCCTCGCGCTGCGATCGTCGCGCTGTTCCCCCAGAAGCCGCCGACGGACAGGCGCTGGAACACCGCCATCGTGTGGATGCCGCTCGCGATGAGCCCGCCGAAGAGCCCGCGCTCTGCCGCCTCCAGGTCGGTGTGGAAGAACTGCGGGTCCCACGCCTCCGCAAAGGTCGTGACCTCCTCGCGACTCGGCGTGTACGACCCGAGCTCGTAGACGTCACCCGCGGTGAGGTCGTCGGCGTAGATGGTCGAGTCGTCCCAGGCGTCCGGGTGGGTGCTGACGTTCATGGCTCAGTTTGACCGGTCGGCCGGTTCAGGAGAGGGACCGGGTCACGCCGAGCAGCAGAGGCACGGCGAAGGCCACCAACAGGACCCAGGCCACCAACCGGTGGGACAGCTTCCGGGGGTCGAGCGAGCCCGCGAGCGCGATCATCGCGCCCTCCTCGGTGTTGCGGTCGAAGCCCATGCGGCGTGCGTCGAGGGGGATCCCGTTGGGGCCGAGGAAGTCCTCGGGCGCGATGAGCTCCATCGGCTCCTCGTCCCAGGGATCGCTGCCGCCGGGGCGCTCGTCGTACTCCCGCATGCCCACCACTGTAGGGAGCGCTCCTATGTCCGGGGCGGTTTCGTCCGTCCTCGGCGTAGCATGGGGCCGTCCTACTGACTCACGCGTGGAGGTCGGCCGCAAGGCCAGTCGATGACAGAGACCAACATCCCCCAGCACACAATCGTGGTGCCGGCGAGCATCCCCATGGTGGCGCTCCTCGGCCCCGGGGACGAGCACCTGGCCCTGATCGAGAAGGCCTTCAAGGCAGACGTCCACGTGCGCGGCAACGAGATCACCCTGCGTGGCGAGTCGGCGGAGGTGGCGCTCGCCGAGCGGCTCATGGACGAGCTGGTCACCATCATCCGCACCGGTCAGGGGATCACCACCGAGACCGTCGAGCGTGCCATCTCCATGCTCCGCGCGGAGACCAAGGAGCGACCGGCCGACGTCCTGAGTCTCAACATCCTCAGCAACCGCGGGCGCACCATCCGTCCCAAGACGCTGAACCAGAAGCGCTACGTCGAGGCCATCGACAAGCACACGATCGTCTTCGGCATCGGCCCTGCCGGCACCGGCAAGACCTACCTGGCGATGGCCAAGGCCGTGCAGGCGCTCCAGTCGAAGAACGTCAACCGGATCATCCTCACCAGGCCTGCCGTGGAGGCGGGGGAGCGTCTCGGCTTCCTGCCCGGCACGCTCAGCGAGAAGATCGACCCCTACCTTCGGCCGCTCTACGATGCACTCCACGACATGCTCGACCCGGAGACGATCCCCAAGCTCCTCGCGGCGGGCACGATCGAGGTCGCGCCCCTGGCTTACATGCGTGGCCGCGCGCAGCCCTACGACGCCCAGGTCCTCACCCCGTCGGGCTTCCGGGCGATCGGCTCCCTCGAGGTGGGTGACCTGGTCATCGGGTCCAACGGCCTGCCGACGCCTGTGCTGGGTGTCTACCCGCAGGGCCGCAAGGAGGTCTTCCGGGTCACGACCCAGGACGGCGCCTCCACGCTGGCCTGCGGGGAGCACCTGTGGACGGTGACGACCCGCGAGGACGGACGTGCCGGCAGGACCCGGACCCTCGAGACCCAGGAGATGATCGGCAACCTCAAGCGGGGCTACATCCACCGTTACGAGCTGCCGCTGATGGAGCTGGCCGAGCTCGAGCCGCAGGATGTCCCGCTGGACCCGTATGCCCTTGGGCTGCTGCTCGGCGACGGGTCCATCACGACGCGCACGACACCGAGCTTCACGACCGCCGACCCTGAGCTCGCCGAGGCGCTGGAGGGGGCTCTGGACGGCATCGAGGTGCGTCACAAGGAGGGCCACGACTACGTCCTCCACCATCTTGCCGGGGGACGAGGTGGGCTCCGGGTTGCGAACCCGGTGACGGTCGCCGTGCGCGAGCTCGGGCTCGCGGGGGCGCGCTCCTCGGAGAAGTTCGTCCCGAAGGTCTACCTGCACAACTCGGCCTGGGTCCGCCTCCACCTCCTGCAAGGTCTCCTGGACAGCGACGGAGGACCGGTGACTCAGAACGGGCGGACCTGCCGAGTGCAGTACTCCACCACCTCGCCGCGACTCCGCGACGACGTGACCTTCCTGGTCCGGTCCCTGGGTGGCGTCGTGTACTCCCGCACCCGGCCGGCGGAGGGGCGGGCTCCCGGGCGCGCGCGTGGGCGTGACGTGGCCTATCGGCACGACGCCTACGTGCTCGACATCCGGCTCCCGGAGGGCCTGTCGCCGTTCCGACTCCATCGCAAGCGACGCAAGTACGACGAGGCCAGCGGCGGACGGCCGATGCGGTTCGTCCGCAGCATCGAGCCCGCCGGAGAGACAGAGACCGTGTGCATCCAGGTCGCTGCTCAGGACTCGCTGTACGTGACCGACGACTTCCTGGTCACCCACAACACCCTCAACGATGCGTTCATCATCCTCGACGAGGCCCAGAACACCTCACCCGAGCAGATGAAGATGTTCCTGACCCGGCTCGGGTTCGGGTCCAAGATGGTCGTCACCGGGGACGTCACCCAGGTCGACCTCCCCGGTGGCATGAAGAGCGGCCTGCGGGTCGTCGAGTCGATCCTCTCCGAGATCGAGGACGTGCACTTCAACCGGCTCACCGCCCACGACGTGGTGCGGCACCGGCTCGTCGGCCACATCGTCGCGGCGTACGACGACTACGAGGCGCGTCGTGAGGACGACCGGGGCGAGCAGGACGGCGAGGCCGAGAGCCGGCGACCCGGCCCGCGCAAGGGGCGTCGCGCATGAGCACCTCCGGCAGACGCCGCGGAGGCACCGCATGAGCATCGAGGTCCTCGACGAGTCCGGTCACGAGGTCGACGTCCGGGAGCTGTCCCGACTCGCGCGCTTCGCCATGGACCGGATGCGGGTCCACCCTCAGGCAGAGCTGTGCATCAAGCTCGTCGACGAGCAGACCATCGCCGAGCTCAACGAGCAGTGGATGGAGAAGTCGGGGCCGACCGACGTCCTCGCCTTCCCGATGGACGAGCTGCGCCCGGGCATGATCGACGAGGAGCCCGAGGAAGGGGTTCTCGGAGACCTGGTGCTGTGTCCCTCGATCGCCGAGCGACAGGCCGAGGAAGCGCGCGGCAAGGGCCAGGCCGGCTACAGCACCGCCGACGAGATCGACCTCCTCACCGTGCACGGGATCCTGCACCTGCTCGGCTACGACCACGCAGAGCCCGAGGAGCACCGCGAGATGTTCGGACTCCAGGCGCGGCTGCTCGCGGAGTGGCAGGGCGCCCGCAGCGGGGAGACCCTCCCGGGGGACGAGACCGACGCGCACGCGGGGGAGGACGTCGAGCTGTGACCACGGTCGACATCTGGCTGCTCGTCGTCGTCGCTGGGCTGGTCGTCGTCTCGGGCCTGTTCAGCAGCGCCGAGGCAGCCTTCTCCTCGTTCTCGAAGGTGCGCGCCGAGGAGATCGCCTCCGAGGGCAAGCACGGGTCCAAGCGGCTGCTGAAGGTGGTCGAGGACCCGGCGCGCTACATGAACACAGCGCTCTTCCTCCGCCTGCTCAACGAGATCGCCGCCATCGTGCTGGCGACCGTGGTGATGACCAACGTCATCGCCACCCGCGACCCAGTGACCGAGGAGGTGATCGGCCGCTGGTGGGCGGTCGCCGCGACCATCCTGCTGATGGTCGCCATCTCGTTCGTCGTCGTCGGTGTCGGGCCTCGGACGGTCGGCCGCCAGCACTCCGAGCGGGTCGCGCTCGCATCGGCGGGTCCGCTGATCGCGTGCACCAAGGTCTTCGGCCCGATCGCGCAGCTGCTGATCCTCGACGGCAACGCGATCACCCCCGGCCGCGGCTTAAGCGAAGGTCCGTTCGCCTCCGAGGCCGAGCTCCGCGAGCTCGTCGACCTGGCGGAGGCGAGCAGCGTCATCGAGTCCGGCGAGCGGGAGATGATCCACTCCGTCTTCGAGCTCGGCGACACGATCGCGCGTGAGGTGATGGTCCCCCGCACGGACGTGGTCTTCATCGAGCGGACCAAGACCCTGCGCCAAGCGATGTCCCTGGCGCTCCGCAGTGGCTACTCCCGGATCCCCGTCATCGGGGAGAACCTCGACGACATCGTGGGCTTCGCCTACCTCAAGGACATCACCAAGCGCGTCTTCGACCGCCACGAGGCCGAGCAGACCGAGCGGGTGGAGTCGGTGATGCGGCCCGTGCTCTACGTGCCCGACTCGAAGCCGGTCGACGAGCTCCTGCGCGAGATGCAGGCCAAGCGCAAGCACGTCGCGGTCGTCGTCGACGAGTACGGCGGCACCGCCGGCCTGGTCACGATCGAGGACGTCCTCGAGGAGATCGTCGGGGAGATCACCGATGAGTACGACGAGGCCCGCGTCGACGTCGAGCGGCTCGACACCGGGGCGCTCCGCGTCAGCTCCCGCTACCCGGTCGACGACCTCGAGTCGGTGTGCGGCGTCCCGGTCGAGGACGACGACGTGGACACGGTCGGCGGGCTCATGGCGAAGTACCTCGGGCGGGTCCCGATCCCGGGCTCGGTTGTCGAGGCCCACGGCCTGCGCCTCGAGGCAGAGGCGCCCACGGGACGACGCAACCGGATCGGCACGGTGCTGATCACCCACGTCGAGCCCGCGGCGGAGCACGCCGACGCCGACACCTTCTCAGACACCCAAGCCGGATGAGGATCCTCCATGACCGAGCTCACCGACCCTGAGGACAAGAAGATCGTGACGCTCGCGCGGTCCAC
>DASSMS010000007.1:0-8476 GCA_035688575.1 Nocardioidaceae bacterium | reverse complement strand
CGAGGACAGCCCGAGCCAGTCCGCCAGGCTGCGCAGCTCCTCGGCGAGCTCGTAGGCGGTCTGCTCGGGTGCGTGGGGCTCCGCGAACGCGCCGCGGACGAGCAACACGCCGCCTTGCCGGTCCGCCTTGAGGTCGACCCGGCCGACGATGCGGTCGCCGAGGAGGAACGGCAGCACGTAGTAGCCGTGCACCCGCTTGTGGGCCGGGGTGTAGATCTCGATGCGGTAGTGGAAGTCGAAGAGGTGCTCGGTGCGCGCCCGCTCCCACACGAGCGGGTCGAACGGGCTCAGCAGCGCCCGGGCGTGCACCCGGCGCGGGAGCACGGCGTCCTTGTGGAGGTACGACGGGCGGCCGCGACCCTCGACCTCGACCGGGAGCAGCTCCCCGGCCTCGACCAGCGCCTGCAGCGCGGGCGTGGTGAGCTCCGGCCGCATCCGGTAGTAGTCGCGGAGGTCGAATTCGGTGCCCACGCCGTGGGACCGGGCCGCCCGACGCAGCAGCTCCATGGACGCCTCGAGCACGGTCGGCTCGGGCGCCTCGAGGTGCTCGCGGGGGATCACCCGCTCCGGCAGGTCGTAGAGGCGCTCGAAGTGCTGGTTGCGGCCGGCGATCGCCAGCTGGCCGGAGGCGAACAGGTACTCCAGGACCTTCTTGGTGTCGGACCAGTTCCAGCCCCAGTGGACCTTCTTGCGCGGGAGCCCGTCGTCGAGGTCGCGCGGCGTGGAGGCCCCGCGCTCGGTCACCTCGGCGACCAGGGTCTCGACGAGCTCGGGGTTGTGCCGGATGGCGACCCACTCGTGGCCGCGCTCCTCGTAGGACCGCATGCGGTGCCGCATGTGCGGCCAGAGGTCGACGGGCATGAACGCGGCGACGTGGGCCCAGTACTCCACGAGGCGGCGAGGGTGCTGCTCCGACGCCCGGCGCAGCAGGTCGACGTCGTAGGGGCCCATCCGCGAGAACAGCGGCATGTAGTGCGCGCGTTGCAGCACGTTGACCGAGTCGATCTGCAGCACACCGGTGCGGCGCAGGGTGCGGTCGAACGTGCGGAGCGTGGGTCGGGTGTGCCGCGGGTCGCGGAAGCCCTGCGCGACGAGCGCGATGCGTCGCGCCTGGGCGCGCGACAGGGTCGGGACCGAGCTCACGAGGTCATCCTGACCGCTGCCACCGACACCTTGCGAAGAGTAGCCGGGTGCGAGCGGCGTCCGGTGCGTGCGACGACAACGCCGCCAGCGTGCGTGCCGGGCGTCGCGCAGCGCCGGCTAGGGGATGTCGAGGAGCTTCTCGCGGACGGCGTACATCACGGCCTCCATGCGGGAGTGGAGCTGGAGCTTCTCCAGGATGTTGCGGACGTGGTTCTTGACGGTGTTCTCGCTGATGAACAGCCGCTTGGCGATCTCGCGGTTGTTCAGTCCCTGGGCCACCAGCTTCAGCACCTCGAGCTCACGGTCGGTGAGCCTGGGCGTCGGGACCTGCTGCCGCTCCGAGCGGGTCATCTGCTTGAACTCGTCGAGGAGCTTGACCGCCATCGACGGGCTGATCAGCGACTGGCCCTCGGCCACGACGCGGATCGCCTGGGCGACCTCGTCGATCGAGGAGTCCTTGAGGAGGTACCCGGAGGCGCCGTTCTTGACGGCGTCGTACAGGTCGGCCTCCTCGTCGCTGACCGTCAGCATGATGATCTTCGCCGAGGGTGCGACGTCCTTGATCGAGACGCAGGCCTCGATCCCGGAACGCTTCGGCATCCGTACGTCCATGAGGACGACGTCAGGGACGGTCGTGGCCGCGAGCTCGGTCGCGGCCACGCCGTCTCCTGCCTCGCCCACGACCTCGATGTCTTCCTCGACACCGAGCAGCATGGTGAGTCCACGACGGAAGAGCTCCTGGTCGTCGACTACGACGACGCGGATCGGCTCACCGGCGTTCACACGCTCTTGAGGTACGGACACGAGCAGATCATGTCATGTGGTCGCGGGCGATGGGACGAAAACCTTCAACCACGCCGATGCTGGTCACTCCTGCCTCAGATCCAGCGAGATCACCCCGTAGTCATAGCCACGACGGCGGTACACGACCGAGGGACGGTCGCTCTCCTTGTCGACGAACAGGAAGAAGTCGTGGCCGACGAGCTCCATCTCGTACAGCGCCTGGTCGAGGGTCATCGGGTCGGCGGGGTGGGTCTTCTCCCTCACGACCAGCGGCCCGTCACCCATCACGGTGATCGGTCCGACGTGACGCTTGGTCTCCCCACCCTGCTCGGCCGGGGCGACGCCGTTGGGCTCGGGCTCGATGCCGGCGAGCGCCTGCCCGACGGAGACGGGAGTGTGGCGTCCGCGGTGAACGCGCCGGCGGTCGGCCGCGCGACGCATCTGGGTCGCCATCTTGTCCACCGCCATGTCGAGAGCCGCCATCTTGTCCTCCGCCGCGGCCTCCGCCCGGACCACCGGGCCCTTGGAGATCGCGGTGAGCTGGATCCGCACGGCCCGGTCGCTCTGGCGCGGGTTGCGCTCCTTGTCGACCTCGACCTCTACCCGGATGATGCGGTGATCGTGCTTCTCGAGCCGGGTGAGCTTCTCCTCGACGTGACTGCGAAACCGGTCCGACACATCCATGTGCCGACTCTTGACCACGATTTCCACGGCTAACCTCCCGGTTGTCTCGGTGAACGCGTCACCTTGGGTGTGTTGACCACCTATGAGCGGTGACCTTGAGAGATGGAGATCCGTCCGGCCGACCTGGTCTTCGACCCCACAACCGCCTGCTGAGGTGCTCGCAGCTTCTCCGCCACTAATGACCTTCTCCCGAGGTCGCGCCGTATCTGACGGCGCGCCCGAGGCAGGACTTACTTCTAAGCCGCACCGTGATCGGCGGTCACCGTCGTCGCTCGCATCCGTGGACACGTGCTGCGACGGCTGCGCCTTACGTGGACCGTTTCGCCTGCGACTGGCATCGGTTAGCCGACCGCCCGCACCGAGCGGTGCCTTCGCGGCTGCGCTCGGCCGGATCCTGTCGGTGCAACCACGGACCCGGACGGACTCCATGACTAGACGCTAGTGCCCTTGGGGGCAAAACGGTAGTCAACCCTGCCCACAGGGCCGGATCACCCTCAGTCGGCATGGTCCACTGGTCTGGCGCGGGTACGCCGGGTGGCCGCCACGACGGCGATCCCGGCCACGTCGATGCCCTCCGCCTCGAGTGCGCGCTGGGCCTCGCGCACCGTCGCGCCGGTGGTGATCACGTCGTCCACGACGACCACCAGCGGAGCCGCCCCCGTGCCGCGACCGACCAGCCGCGCCGCGGCACGGGCCGGGCACGCCATGCTGCCGGCGAGGTTCCGGGCCCGGTCCGCGGCACCGAGCCGGGACTGGTCCTCGGCCACCCTGACGCTCCGCAGCAGGCGGCGGGCGAAGGCCCGGACCCCCAGCCCTCGGAGTCGTGAGGTGGCCCGCTGGGTGATCCGGAGCAGGGGGTCGTGCCCTCGTCGGCGGACGACCGCTGCTCGTGACGGCACCGGCACCAGGAGCACCGGCCGAGGATGCTCCTGGGCCCGCGGCGGAGCGCCACTCGGCGCTGCGTGCGCGAGCACGGAGAGCGCCAGGAGGTCGCCGAGCGGCCCGGCCAGAGCGAACCGCTGCTGCTCCTTGTGGGCGTTGACCAGCAGCTTGAGTGCCCCGTCGTACTCGCCGACGGCCACGGGCCTCGCCAGGCCGGGCGGGCTCGGGGTGGGCCATCTCGTCTCCGCCCTGCTCGGCAGGTCGCGCCGGCACACGGGGCACAGGACGCGACCGGCCCTCCCGCAAACCGCGCACCGGCTCCCGAGGAGGAGGTCGAGGACGGCGTCCGGCATGACCTCAGGGTGCGATCGCCCCGACGTACTCCGCGGCTTGCGTGGCGGGGCTGTGCAGGGACCCGAACGCACCGGGCCTGTGGACGCGGAGGGGTCAGCCGACGAAGGTCGGAGCCAGCAGTGGCTGGAGGACAGGTGCCTCGACCCACTGGCCGTCCACCGCGAGCTCGTACAGCTCACCCTCGGCGCCGCCGAGGAACATCGACGTGCTCGCCGACGGTGCGGAGACCAGACGCTCCGCCCGGCGCCTGAAGATCTCCGCTGTGGTGTCCACGTCGGCCACGGCCGTCGACCCGTCGACCAGCGCCATCAGCACCTGCGAGGACTGCGGGGTCGGCCCCGTGAGCACCGCGAGGCTGCCCGGACTGCGCCAGGCCAAGTCCCGGATCTCGTCGACGCCGTCCTGCGCCAGCGGCAGGTCCACCGCACGGGTGAGGCCGCGCACCCGGCCCCCGGCACCACGCAGGACCCGGGCGACGACGAGGCGGTCCTCCGACCTCCCGGCCACGGCGGCAACGAGGCGTGTGCCGTCGCGGGAGACCACGAACGCGTTGACGTCCTCGCCCTCGATGCCCGGTGCGTCCACGCGCGTCGCGACACCGTCGTTCACCACGCTGACGGCGGCTCCCGAGTCCCTGCGGTCGACGATCCAGGCCTGCCCGAAGACGTCCCACGCCGGCTGGAGCAGGTCTGCGCCCTTGTCGTAGACGACGTCGGTGTGTTCGGGCCCAGGCGGGTCTCCGTCCACCTTGCCCCGCGGAGCGAGCACGACCGTCGTACCGTCCTCGGTCACCCCCGCGAGCTTCACGCCCGCAAGGTCGACGGCGACATCGCGAAGGGAGTACTCCTGCGCTCCGAACCGACCGAGGATCTCGTCGCCGGCCGGGTCCACCGCCACCACCTGCCCGTCGTGGATGCCGAACAGCTCCTGCGACGCCCACTGGACAGCGGGGTCGAACTGTCCCCAGGAGGAGACGCTCTGCGGACTGCCCGCGCCCGGGATGTCGATGGGCGAGCCCTCCACGGTGACCTGCATGGACTCCACTCCGGTCACCTGGCGCAGCGTCCAGGCG
Source organism: Nocardioidaceae bacterium (assembly GCA_035688575.1). Taxonomy (GTDB): domain Bacteria; phylum Actinomycetota; class Actinomycetes; order Propionibacteriales; family Nocardioidaceae; genus Nocardioides_C. The sequence continues at coordinate 3,558 of DASSMS010000007.1, read as the reverse complement.
AGCTGGGCCAACGCCATCTGGCGTTCCTCCCCGTCCAGGCTGAGCAGCTGCCGGTTGAGCTCGACCTCGGCGACGCCCTCGGGGGAGACCGGCACCGACAGGACGTACTTCGTGCCACCGGGGATGAAGGTCCGCAGCACCCCCCCGAGCCGAGAGTGCGGGCCCTGCAGGAGCCGGGTCACCAGGAGGGTGGCTGCCTGCTCGCCGTGCGGGAGATAGGTGGGCTCGGGGACCAGCACCTTGGCCGTGGGGTCGAAGAAGTAGACGAAGTACTGCTGGTAGCGGCTGTCGAAGTGGCTGCGCGGGATGACCAGGGCGTCCGGAGGGTTCGTGATGCGCCACTCCCCCTGCTCCCGGGCGAGCTCGAGGGCGTAGTCGATGCCGTTGCCGTCGCCGACCTCCCCCAGCCATCCGCCGCGGTCGTCGAGCTGGATCGTCTCCTCCAGGCTCACCTTGAACTCCCCCCGGCTGCCCGTCACGATCTTGGGGCCGTACACGACGGTGGCCTTCTCGGGGAACCACCCTGCGCGGGCCTCCTCGGTGAGGAACTTGCGCGCGACGGCCGTGGACTGCGGGGATGCCTCCATGGCACGGAGGAAGTCCTCGACGATCGCCAGCGGGGAGGACCCCGGCCGAGGCCCGGACGGGGTGTAGTCGAAGGAGCCCGCTCCCTGGTCCACCGTCTCCTCACCCGGCCGCGTGCTCACGGTGCCGGCGTCAGGCAGGCTCACGCAGCCCGCGAGCAGGAGCGACAGCATCGCGACCAGCAGCCCGAGGGACCGGGTCCTCATGCCAGGCCTGCCCGCTCGTCGCGCGGCATCGGCCGCGTGGTCCGCCGTCGCCGGGCGTCCGCGGGCACCAGCGGTAGCGGACTCACGGTCAGCGGGTCGCCGGCCCGCCGCGGCAGCGTGAGCCGGAACTGCGCGCCGAGGCCGGGCTCGCCCCAGGCCTGGAGCCAGCCGCCGTGCAGGTGCGCGTCCTCGAGGGAGATGGCCAGCCCGAGCCCGGTCCCGCCGGTGCTGCGTGCCCGGGCGGGGTCGGCGCGCCAGAACCGGTTGAACACCATCTGGGCCTGCCCCTCGCGCAGGCCGACGCCGTGGTCGCGGACGGCCAGCGCGGTCGACTGGGAGTCGGCTGCCACGAGGATCTCGATGTCCCGGCCCTCGGCGTGGTCGACGGCGTTGGTCACGAGGTTGCGCACGATCCGCTCGACCCTGCGGGTGTCCACCTCCGCCACGCAGGGCTTGCCCGGGTCACGCACCACCACGCGGGTGCCTCGTCGCTCGGCGAGCGGCATCGTTGAGTCGGCGACGCGGTGCGCGAGGTCGACGAGGTTGACGTCCTCGAGGTGGAGCACCGCTGCCCCCGCGTCGAAGCGGCTGATCTCGAGGAGGTCGGTGAGCAGCAGCTCGAAGCGGTCGAGCTCCTTCTGGAGCAGCTCCGCCGCTCGGGCGGTCACCGGGTCGAAACGGTCCCGGGCGTCGTGGAGCACGTCGCCGGCCATGCGCACCGTGGTCAGCGGAGTGCGCAGCTCGTGGGAGACATCGGAGACGAAGCGCCGCTGGACCCGCGAGAGCTCCTCGAGCTGCCGGATCTGCTTCTGCAGGCTCGCGGCCATCTGGTTGAACGACGTGCCGAGGCGGGCGATGTCGTCGTCACCACGGACCTGCATCCGCTCCTCGAGCCGCCCGGAGGCGAGCCGTTCGGCCACCCTGCGTGCCATGCGCACCGGCGTGACGACCTGACGCGTCACGAGCCAGGTGAGGCCGCCCACGAGCAGCAGGAGCAGCGCCCCGCCGGTGAGCAGGGCACGTCGCACGAGGCCGAGGGTCTCCGCCTCGTCGGTCATCGGGAACAGGTAGTAGAGGGTGTAGGTGCCACCGTCGCTCGGGACCTCGACCTGCGCGCCGGCGACGACCGCGGGGACGTCCTGCCGGCCGCTGTCCTGCTCGTAGGCGAGGGTCGTGTAGGTCCACGACGTCCCCGGGGTCGTCTCTACGACGTCTCGGAGCCGCTCGGGGACGCTCGTGGTGAGGACATCGGGTGAGCTGAACGTCCCGCCGGAAGCGGCGGTGCTCCCCTCGCTCGTCCCCGCCACCGGCCCGTCGAGGATGACGTCGTACCCCTGCACGTCTCCGCGCGCGACGATGCCCGCGACGAGCTGGGCGAGCTGGGCGCTGGAGTCGAACTCCGTCCCGGGCGCGCCCTCGAGGCGGCTCTGAGCCTCGTAGGCTCCGCGCGTCGCCTCCGCGACGGAGTTGTTCGTCTTGCTGGTGACCAGCCCGTCGGTGATCTGGCGGATCAGCACCCAGCCCACAAGGGTCACCACGACGGCCGAGAGCACCAGGGTGCTGACGACGACGCGGGCCTGGATCGAGCGTCGCCAGAAGGTCGCCGCCCGACGCAGGGGGCCCACGAGTCTCATGTCGTCCGGCCTACGAGGCCCCGGCCTTGTAGCCGACGCCCCTCACTGTCAGCACGATCTCGGGGTTCTCCGGGTCGTGCTCGACCTTCGAGCGCAGCCGCTGGACGTGCACGTTGACCAGCCGTGTGTCCGCAGCGTGCCGGTAGCCCCAGACCTGCTCCAGCAGCACCTCGCGCGTGAAGACCTGCCAGGGCTTGCGGGCCAGGCACACGAGGAGGTCGAACTCGAGCGGCGTGAGGGAGATCCGCTCCTCGTCGCGGGTCACCTGGTGGCCTGCCACGTCGATGGTGAGGTCCCCGATGGTGAGAGTCTCGGGGCCCGCGTCGTCGTGGCGCCTCACCCGCGCGCGGATCCGTGCGACCAGCTCCTTCGGCTTGAAGGGCTTCGCGACGTAGTCATCGGCCCCGGACTCGAGGCCGACGACCACGTCGATGGTGTCGCTCTTCGCGGTGAGCATCACGATGGGCACGCCGGACTCGGCCCTGATCTCCCGGCAGACGTCGATGCCGTCCTTGCCCGGGAGCATCAGGTCGAGCAGCACCACGTCGGGGCGGAAGTCGCGGAAGGCCGCGAGTGCCTGGTCCCCCGTCGGGCACACCCGCGGATCGAAGCCCTCGTTGCGGAGAACGATCGTGAGCATCTCCGCCAGTGCGGCGTCGTCGTCGACGACGAGGACCCGTCCCCGGTTCCCGGGCTCAGCCATCGTTGCCTTTTCCCGTCACTCGTCCGCGTCAGTACCGGTAGTGGTCGGACTTGTACGGGCCCTCGACCGGCACACCCAGGTAACCAGCCTGATCCGGGGTGAGCTCGGTGAGCTTCACGCCGAGGGAGCCGAGGTGCAGCCGTGCGACCTCCTCGTCGAGGTGCTTGGGCAGGGTGTAGACGCCGACGGGGTACTCGTCGCTCTTGGTGAACAGCTCGATCTGCGCGAGGACCTGGTTCGTGAACGAGTTCGACATCACGAACGAGGGGTGGCCGGTCGCGTTGCCGAGGTTCATCAGGCGTCCCTCGGAGAGGATGATCACCGAGTTGCCCTCGGGGAACGTGAAGACGTCGACCTGCGGCTTGACGGTCTTGCGGGTGATGCCGGGGAAGCGCTCGAGGCCGGCCATGTCGATCTCGTTGTCGAAGTG
>DASSMS010000020.1:0-7047 GCA_035688575.1 Nocardioidaceae bacterium | reverse complement strand
GAACCGGATCGGCCAGGGCATCGAGTTCGACTACTCCTGCGTGCACGCGAGCCTCGCGCTCTCCGGGGCGGGCTACGAGACGATCATGGTCAACTGCAACCCCGAGACCGTCTCCACCGACTACGACACCTCCGACCGGCTGTACTTCGAGCCGCTCACGCTCGAGGACGTGCTCGAGATCGTCCACGCGGAGCGGCAGGCGGGTCCGGTCGCAGGGGTGATCTGCCAGCTCGGCGGCCAGACGCCGCTCGGCCTCGCGCAGGGCCTCGAGGACGCGGGCGTCCCGATCGTCGGCACCACGCCCGAGGCGATCCACCTCGCAGAGGAGCGAGGCGCCTTCGGGCGCGTGCTGGCGCGAGCCGGGCTGCCGGCGCCCAAGCACGGCATGGCGATGTCCTACGACGAGGCGCGCGACATCGCCGAGGAGATCGGCTACCCGGTGCTGGTCCGGCCTTCGTACGTGCTCGGCGGACGCGGCATGGAGATCGTCTACGACGACCAGGCCCTTCGTGGCTACATCGAGCGCGCGACGGTGATCAACCCCGAGCACCCGGTCCTGGTCGACCGGTTCCTCGACGACGCGGTGGAGATCGACGTCGATGCGCTCTACGACGGCGAGGAGCTGTTCCTCGGTGGCGTGATGGAGCACATCGAGGAGGCCGGGATCCACTCGGGCGACTCCTCGTGCGCGCTGCCGCCGATCACGCTCGGTCACGAGACGATCGACCGGATCCGGGCCTCGACCGAGGCGATCGCCGAGGGCGTGGGCGTGCGGGGCCTGCTCAACGTGCAGTACGCCATGGCCTCCGACGTGCTCTACGTCCTCGAGGCCAACCCCCGTGCCTCGCGCACGGTGCCGTTCGTCTCCAAGGCGACCGGCACGTCCCTGGCGAAGGCCGCCGCCCGCGTCATGCTGGGGGCCAGCATCGCCGACCTGCGCGCGGAGGGACTGCTCCCGGCCTCAGGCGACGGTGGCGACCTGCCCGCCGGAGCGCCGATCGCGGTCAAGGAGGCCGTGATGCCCTTCAACCGGTTCAAGACCGAGGAGGGCAAGACCGTCGACGCGGTGCTCGGCCCCGAGATGCGGTCGACCGGAGAGGTGATGGGGTTCGACGCCGTCTTCGGCACGTCGTTCGCGAAGGCCCAGACCGCGGCCTACGGGTCCCTCCCCGTCGACGGGAAGATCTTCGTGAGCGTCGCGAACGTCGACAAGCGACACATGGTCTTCCCGATCAAGCGGCTGGCCGACCTCGGCTACGAGATCCTCGCCACCGCCGGCACCGCCGAGGTACTTCGCCGCAACGGCGTCGAGACCACTGTCGTGCGCAAGCACTCGGAGGGGCCCGGCGCGGACGGGGAGCCGACCATCGTGGGCCGGATCATCGCCGGAGAGGTGAAGCTCGTCTTCAACACGCCACACGGCACCACCAAGGGCGGGTCGCCGCGGGTCGACGGTTACGAGATCCGCACCGCCGCGATCCTCACCAACATCCCCTGCATCACGACCGTGCAGGGACTCGCTGCAGCCGTGCAGGGGATCGAGGCGGTCCGGGCCGGGGACATCGGTGTCCGGTCTCTGCAGGACTGGGCACCCCTGGTCAGGTCCGACCTGGCCGAGGGGGGAGCGGTGACTGCATGAGCATCGCCCGAATCGGCTCCGGCTCCGACGGAGGCCCCACGTGAGGGTCTACCGCTGGGTCTTCGACCATGCCCTCACCCGTGTCGACGCGGAGTCCGCCCACCGGGCGGGCTTCGCCGCCCTGAGGGCCGCCCGGCCCGTCCTGGGCCGCCTGCCGCTGCGTGGGGCCGGGCAGCCGGTCGAGGCGATGGGGCTCGAGTTCCCGGGGCCGCTCGGGCTCGCGGCAGGGTTCGACAAGAACGCCGAGGGGATCGACGCTCTGGCGGCCCTCGGGTTCTCCTTCGTCGAGGTTGGCACGGTCACCGGCGAGGCCCAGCCCGGCAACCCGACGCCGCGGCTCTTCCGACTCCCTGACGACCGCGCCGTCGTCAACCGGATGGGCTTCAACAACGACGGTGCCGAGGCCGTCGCACGTCGCCTCGAGACGCGACGCCGCCGCCTGCCCCCGAGCCCGGTCGTCGTGGGCGTGAACATCGGCAAGACCAAGCTGGTGCCGGAGGAGCATGCCGTCGCCGACTACGAGAAGAGCACCCGGCTGCTCGCGCCGTACGCCGACTACCTCGTCGTCAACGTCAGCTCGCCGAACACCCCCGGACTGCGCGACCTCCAGGCGGTCGAGAAGCTCGAGCCGCTGCTCGAGGCGGTACGACGTCAGGCCGACGCCGTCACCGAACGCCGGGTTCCGCTGCTGGTGAAGATCGCCCCCGACCTCAGCGACGACGACGTGCTGGCCGTGGCTGACCTGGCCGGCGCCATCGGCCTCGACGGCATCGTCGCCACCAACACCACCATCTCCCGCGAGGGGCTGGTGTCGAGCGCCGAGACGGTCGAGAAGGCCGGCGCCGGTGGTCTCTCGGGCGCACCTCTGCGCGAGCGTTCGCTGGAGGTGCTGCGGCTGCTGCGCCGTCGGGTGTCGCCGGAGATGACGGTGATCTCGGTCGGTGGCATCAGCGACGCCGCCGACGCCCGCGAGCGGCTCGAGGCCGGTGCAGACCTGCTGCAGGCTTACACCGCCTTCGTCTACGAGGGAGCGCTGTGGCCCTCGCGGGTGCAGCGCGAGCTGGCCGGGAGCGGCGGCACGGCCGACAAGGCGGGCACCGCGGGATGACGAGGGCGGCCCAGGGCCCGGTCCAGGTGCAGGGGGAGGTGCTGAGCAACAAGCGTGCCGGTGCCTACCAGCACCTGACCCTCGTCGCTCCCGGCGTCGCGGAGCGGTTCCGTCCCGGCAGCCTGGTCGCGGTCGCGGTGGGTGGCGACCTGTCCGACCGCATGCTGCGCCGGAGCTTCCCGATCTACCGGGCCCGCGCTACCGGCACCTACCGCAGCACGGTCGAGGTGGTGTTCCCGGTCACGGAGCCGGGCGAGACCTGGCTCTGCGGTCTGGGCGCCGGCGCGGCGGTCGACGTCGTCGGGCCGCTCGGGCGGCCGTATGCGCTCCCGAAGGAGCCGGTGACCTGCACCCTCGCAGGTCAGGCGCACGCGGCGGCCCCGCTGTTCAGCCTGGCCGAGCGCCTGCGTGAGCGCGGCTGCTCCGTGCACATGGTCCTCGGCGCCGCGGACGAGAGAGGGCTCTTCGGCGCGCTCGAGGCGAAGCGGGCGGCGAGGACCGTCGTAGTCGCGACCGAGGACGGCTCGGTCGGGATGCGCGGCCCCGTCGGACAGGTGCTGCCTCAGCTCCTGGCCCGCACCGGCAGCGACGTCGTCTACGCCGCGGGCCCGGCGGCGATGCTGCACGACGTCGCCGTCGCGGCCGAGCAGCACGGAGCCTGGAGCCAGACCGCGGTCGACGCCGGGAACCTGTGCGCCACCGGGGCGTGCCAGAGCTGTGTCGTCCCCGTCGTCGGCGAGGACGGCATCTCCCGGATGGTGCGCGCCTGCGCGGAGGGGCCGGTCTTCCGTGGCGACCGCGTGCGCTGGGCGGATCTCGGTACCGTCCCCGAGGACAGCTGGGGTGCCGAACGGTCCGGGGTGGAGCGATGAGCGGTCCGGACCTGCGCACCTCGCTGGGGGAGACCACCCTTGTCAACCCTGTCATGGTCGCGGCGGGCTGCGCCGGGACCGGTCGCGAGCTCGAGCCCTTCCTCGACCTCTCCGAGCTCGGTGCGATGGTGACCCGGTCGGTCACCCTGGACCCCCGAGCGGGCGGCCCGCCGCCGCGTGCCGTGGAGACCCCGAGCGGCCTGCTCAGCGACCCAGGACTCCAGGGCAACGGTCTGCAGGGTTTCCTCGCGACCGAGCTGCCCTGGCTCGCGCAGCGGCAGGTGCGAACGGTCGTCTCCATCGCCGGGGGGAACCTGGGGGAGTGGGCCGAGCTCGCCCGGCGGGTCGGCCTCAGCCCCGGCGTCGCCGGAGTCGAGGTCAACCTGGCGTGGCCGCCCGGCTCGGTCGCCGGCCGCGACTCCTACCAGGCGGGCAAGGTGCTCGCCGCGGTCCGACGTGACATGCCTAGGGGCGTCCCGGTCCTGGCCAAGATCGCCCCCGACGTGCATCACGTCGTCGACGTGGCCCGGGCCGTTGTCAAGGCCGGCGCCGACGTGGTCGTGGTCGGCCACGGCCTGCCCGGTCTCGCCCTCGACCCGTGCACTCTCCGGCCGGCCCTGGGCAGCGGCAGCGGGGCTCTGAGTGGCCCGGCCGTGCACGCGGTCGCGCTGAGGTGTCTCTGGGAGATCCACGAGGCGCTCCCGGAGGTCCCTCTCGTCGGCGGCGGCGGTGTCCGCAGCGGCTTCGACGCGCTCGCCATGCTGGCCGCCGGTGCGCGCGCTGTCCAGGTGGGCACGACCGTGCTGCGCGACCCTGGAGCACCGGTACGTATCGTCACCGAGCTGCGCCGCGAGCTCGAGCACCGCAACATCCCGAGCGTGGCGGACGCGATCGGCCACGCACACCGACCCGAAGGAGACCCACGATGACGTTCGGTGCCCGCCTGCGCGAGGCGATGGACGCCCGCGGACCGTTGTGCGCGGGGATCGACCCGCACCCGAAGCTGCTCGACGCCTGGGGCATGACCGACAGCGCCGTGGGTCTCGAGCGCTTCTCGCTCAGCGCAGTGGAGGCGCTGGCCGGCAGCGTGGCGGCGCTCAAGCCGCAGTCGGCGTTCTTCGAGCGTCACGGCTCCAAGGGCATCGCGGTGCTGGAGAAGGTCATCGCCGAGGCGCGCGGCCTGGGTGCGATCGTCCTGCTCGACGTGAAGCGCGGGGACATCGGCTCCACCGCGCAGGCCTACGCGGACGCCTACCTCGACCCCACCTCGCCGCTCGCCGTCGACGCGATCACGGCGAGCCCCTTCCTCGGGTTCGGCTCGCTGGACCCGATGATCGACACCGCCCTCGCCAACGACGCGGGGGTCTTCGTCCTCGCGCTGACCTCCAACCCCGAGGGCCCCGAGGTGCAGCACGCCAAGACCGAGGACGGACGAACCGTCGCGGGCAGCGTGCTCGACGCCGTGGCCAGCCGCAACGCCGGCGCGGAGCCGATGGGTTCGATCGGCGCGGTCGTCGGAGCGACGATCGGCGAGACGCGCGAGAACCTCGAGGTCAACGGCCCGCTGCTGGTCCCCGGTCTCGGCGCCCAAGGGGGCACCCCGTCCGACGTACGCCGGATCTTCGGCCCGGCCGCGCGCAACGTGCTGGCGAGCAGCTCGCGCGAGATCCTCGGAGCCGGACCGGACAAGGCGTCCCTCCGGGCCGCGGCGCTGCGCACGGCCCGTGCCCTCGACGTGCTGGCCGAGGCATGAGACGGGTACGACGGGCGGGGATCGCTCTGTTGGGCCTGGTCCTGGTCGCCTCGACGACCTCCTGCGCGAGCGAGACGGAGTCCTACTGCGCCGAGCTCGAGGAGCAGAAGCAGACGCTCACCGACCTCGCCACCGGCTCGACGGACCCGTCCGGCAACGTGCTCGAGGAGACGCTCGAGGTGTTCCAGACCCTGCGGGAGGCGGCCCCCGGCGACATCGAGGACGAGTGGTCGACCCTCGTCTTCGCCTACGAGGGGCTCGCCGACGCTTTCGAGGCCGCGGGCACCACGCCTGGCGAGTTCGACCCGGGCTCGCCGCCCGAGGGTGTCAGCGACGCCGAGGCCGAGCGGATCGAGGGAGCGGCCGCGGAGCTCCGCTCGCAGCGGGTCGTGAAGGCGGCCGACGGACTCCAGCAGCACGCCCGCGACGTGTGCAAGGTCGACCTCGGTCTGAGCAGCGGGGGCGGGTGAGCGCGGTCGGTCGCGTTGCGGGCCGCCGTCGTCCATGACTAGATTTCTCATCTGTCCGTGCTCTCTCCGAGCCCCCTCCCGCCGACCGATGAGGACACCGCCGTGGCCCTTCCGCCGCTCACGCCCGAACAGCGCCAGGCTGCGCTGGACAAGGCCGCGGCCTCGCGCCGGGAGCGCGCCGAGGTCAAGAACCGCCTGAAGCACTCCGGCGCATCGATCGTCGAGGTCCTCAAGCAGGGGCAGGAGAACGAGGTGATCGCCAAGATGCGCGTCCTCGACCTGCTTCAGTCCATGCCCGGGCTCGGCAAGGTGCGGGCGCGCCAGGTGATGGAGCGGCTCAACATCTCGGAGAGCCGTCGTGTCCGCGGGCTCGGCGCGAACCAGATCGCCGCCCTCGAACGTGAGTTCGGCTCGGCCGAGTGACGACCGCAGTGAGCGGAGGAGTTTCCCAGCAGGATCGTCCCCGACCGGCAGGTGGCCCCCGGCTCACTGTGCTGGCCGGTCCGACCGCGGTGGGCAAGGGCACGGTCGCGGCCGACATCCGCAAGAACCACCCCGAGGTCTGGATCTCGGTCTCGGCGACGACCCGGAAGCCGCGCCCGGGGGAGGTCCACGGTCGCCACTACTGGTTCGTCACCGAGGCGGAGTTCGACGAGCTCGTCGCCACCGGCCAACTGCTCGAGTGGGCGGTCGTGCACAAGGGTGCGAGGTACGGCACGCCGCGCAGGCCGGTGGAGGAGGCGCTGGCCGCCGGACGGCCCGCCCTGCTCGAGATCGACCTCCAGGGCGCTCGCCAGGTGCGGGAGTCCATGCCCGAGGCGCTCTTCGTGTTCCTGGCGCCCCCGTCGTGGGAGGAGCTGGTCCGCAGGCTGGTCGGCCGGGGCACCGAGACCCCGGAGGAGCGGGAACGCCGGCTCGCGACCGCGCGCGAGGAGCTCGCCGCCGAGGCGGAGTTCGACGTGACGGTGGTGAACACCGAAGTTCACGCTGCGAGCGAAGAGTTGGTAGCCTTGATCAAGAACGTGCCGACCCATCCCTGACTCTGTGAGGCCTACAAGCGTGTCTGGCTCCCTGCCCGTTGCCGAGGGCATCACCAACCCATCCATCGACGAGCTCCTGACGAAGACCGACTCGAAGTACAAGCTGGTCCTCTACAGCGCCAAGCGCGCGCGTCAGATCAACGCCTACTACTCCCAGCTCGGCGA
>DASSMS010000046.1:0-25270 GCA_035688575.1 Nocardioidaceae bacterium | reverse complement strand
GCCGAAGGTGCGCACGCCGACGATCGCGACCATGAGCATGAGGACTGGCGGATGCTCGGCCGCCCGCGCGATGAGCCAGCCGGCGGTGGCTGTGAGAGCGACGCCCGAGGCCGCGGCAAGAGCTCCGAGCGCTGACCCGAGCGCCAGACGCGCGCCGGCGTGGTCGGGCACGGAGTGGGTGTTCCCGGACTCCGGCGCGTGCTGTCCCGACCCAGTGGAGGTGTCGTTGACGCTTCTCCGCGATCTCCTGATGGGGTGCGCGGGGGCCGAGGGCTTGGCCGGGGTACGCCGGAGAGGGACCTCGACGACCTGGTCAGCGAGCGCGACGAGCGCCTCGCGGTGAGCCACCACGACCACGGAGCTTCGCTCGGCGAGCCAGGAAACCGTCTCGGCGATGACCGACTCGGTTGCCGGGTCGAGGTGTGCGGTCGGCTCGTCGAGCAGGACCAGCGGCCGCCTTGCCACCACCGCCCGGGCAAGCGCGAGGCGTGCCCGCTCACCGGCGGACAGCCCGGCGCCGTCCTCCCCGAGCACCTCGTGGATCCCGTCAGGTAGGCCTGCCACCACCTCGCCCAGCCCCACCCGCTCCAACGCATGCCAGATGTCGCTGTCGGTGGCCTCGGGCCGTCCGAGCCTGACGTTGTCCGCGACGGACGCGGTGGCGATCCAGGGCCGCTGCGGGACCCAGGCGATCTCGCCACGCCACGCGCGCGCAGACGGGTCGACCTCGTGGCCGTCAACGGTGATCCGTCCGTTCCACATCGGCAGGTGTCCCATGAGGGCGGCGAGCAGCGTGGACTTGCCGGAACCGGACGGTCCGACCACCGCCGTGACGCCACGCGAAGGGATGGTCAGGGTCAACCCGGCGAGCACCGGTTCGAGACGGCCCGGGTAGCCGACGGTGATGTCGGTCAGATGGATCTCACCGCCAGGCGCGGGCCCCGGTCGGTCCACCGTGGGGGTCGAAGCCTCGCGGAGGATCTCGTCGGCGGCCTCGAACGTCGCGGTGCCCTCGGCCGCGGCGTGGAACTCCGCGCCGACGCGACGCAGCGGCCAGTAGGCCTCAGGGGCGAGCAGCAGCACGACGAGCGCTGTCCCGAGATCTATGGAGCCGCCGCTCAGTCTGAGTCCGACGGTCACCGCGACCAGGGCGACGGAGATCGTGGCCACGAGCTCCAGGACGGCTGAGGACGCGAACGCCAGCTTGAGGGTCTCGTTGGTCGCCCGGCGGTAGCGGTCGGTCACCCAGCGGATGGAGGCCGACTGGGCCTTCGCGCGGCGGTAGGCGACCAGGGTCGGCAGACCCCGCATCACGTCGACGAAGTGGCCGGACAAGGAGGCCAGCGAACGCCACTGCCGGTCGGCGCGGTCGCGAGTGGCGAGCCCGACCAGCCAGGCGAAGACAGGCACGAGGGGAAGCGTCGCGAGGACGATCCCCGCGCTGAGCAGGTCCTGGGTGGCGATCGCGACCAGGGTGAGCGCGGGCAGCACGGCCGCGAGTGCGAGAGCCGGCAGGTAGCGCGTGAGGTACGGGTCGATCGCAGTCACGCCCCGGGTCGCAAGCAGGGCCACCTCGCCGCTGCGGCGGCGCGACAGCCCGAACGGGCCGAGGCCGAGTGCAGCCGCGAGCAACCGGTGCCGCAGTGTGGTGGTCACCTTCGCCGAGGCACGGGCGGAGAGTACGTCGACCAGCCAGGACGCCAGGGCCCGGCCCAGCGTCACGATTCCGAGCACCACACCGGCGGCGACCGCGGCGTCCCACGACCCGCCTCCCGAGGCACCTGCGAACAAGGAGGTGACGAGCCCGGCCACCGCGAACGCCTGCCCCACGAGCAGCAGACCGGAGGCGGTGCTCGCCGCGACGACACCGACCAGGGAGAGCCTGGCCGGTGTCAGGTGGGGGAGGAGCCGAGGGTCGAGCGGCTTCATGACCCCTGCTGTGCGAGCGCCGATGCGGGGATGTGGTGAACCGAGATGCGCTTGCGGAACACCCAGTAGGTCCAGCCCTGGTAGATCAGCACGATCGGCGTGAAGAGGACCGCGACCCAGGTCATGATCGTCAGCGTGTAGTGGGTGGCCGAGGCGTTCGTGGTGGTCAGCGAGTAGGCCGCGTCGATGGTCGAGGGCATCACGTTCGGGAAGAGGGACAGGAACAGCCCCGCCACGGCGAGGCCGATGGCGGCGAACGTGCCCACGAATGCCCACCCCTCGCGGGTCCGCCAGGCGGCGTAGAGGCCACCACCCAGGGCGAGCCCTGCGGCGAGGAAGGCCGCCGAGGACCACAGTCCACCCGAGACCAGCTGCGTCCAGGTCAGGAAGGCGACCGCGACCCCTGCCGTGGGCAGGCCGACCACGAGCGCGAGCGCGCGGGCCCGGTGCCGGATGTCGCCGTCGGTCTTGAGGGCGAGGAAGAGCGCGCCGTGGGTCAGGAAGAGCCCGAGCGTGGTCAGGCCGCCGAGCAGGGCGTAGGGGTTGAGCAGGGTCAGCGTGCTCCCGACGTACTCCTTGTCGGCGTCGATCGGCACACCACGGACGATGTTGGCGAACGCCACGCCCCACAGGACGGCCGGGACGAGCGACCCGAAGAAGATCGCCTTGTCCCACCGTGCCTTCCACGCCGGCTCGTCACGCTTGGCCCGGTACTCGAACGCCAGCCCGCGGACGATGAGTGCGACCAGGATGAGGAGGAGCGGGAGGTAGAAGCCGCTGAACAAGGTGGCGTACCACTCTGGGAACGCGGCGAAGGTGGCGCCGCCGGCGACGAGCACCCAGACCTCGTTGCCGTCCCAGACGGGGCCGATGGTGTTGATGACGACTCGTCGCTCCGTGTCGTCGCGGGAGAGCACGGGAAGGAGCATGCCGACGCCGAAGTCGAAGCCCTCGAGCACGAAGTAGCCGATCCACAGCACCGCGATGAGGCTGAACCAGACGGTGGTCAGTTCCATGAAGGTCGTCTCCTCAGTAGGCGAAGGTGAGCGGCTCGTCGGACGGCTCGCCCAGCTTGGGGGTCGGCGGCTCCTCGAACGGGTCGGCGCCCTTGCGGATGTACCTGAGCATCAGGCCGACCTCGATCACCATCAGCACGGCGTAGACCAGGGTCAGCGTGATCACCGACGTCCAGGCCTCGCCGACGCTGACGCCGGGGGAGACCGCGGTCGCCGTCGTCATCAGGCCGAACACCGCCCACGGCTGGCGGCCCATCTCGGTGAAGATCCAGCCGAACGAGTTGGCCGCGACGGGCAGCAGGGGCAGCGAGACCGCCAGCCACACCCAGGCCCGACCCTTCGGCACGAGGTTGCGACGGGTCCCCCAGAGCAGCAGGGCGGCGCCGGCCGCCGCGACGACTCCGAGGCCGATCATGAGACGGAACGTCCAGTAGGTGACCGGGATGATCGGTGTGTAGTCACCGGGGGAGTAGTACTTCGCGCCCGGGTCCTGGCCGTAGGTCTCCTTGTACTCCTCGCGGAGCTGGTTGATCCCGACCACTTCGGCGTCGAGGTTGTTCTCGGCGAGGAAGGACAGCAGGTTCGGGATCTTGATCGAGAAGACCTCCTCGGACCCGTCCAGCGAGCCGATGGTGAAGATCGAGAAGTCTGCCGGCTGCTCGGTGTCGTACAGAGCCTCGGCCGCTGCCATCTTCATGGGCTGTACGTCGGTCATCGCCTTGCCCTGGAAGTCGCCGGTGACCGCGACGCCGAGCCCGGCGACAAGCGCCACGACCGAGCCGATGCGCACCGCCTTGCGGTACATCGGACGGTCGGCGTCCGGGGTCTTGCCGCGCACCATCAGCCAGAAGGCCACGCCGGCGATGAACGCCGCGCCGGTCAGGTAGCAGGCGGTGACCGTGTGCGGGAACGTCACCATCTGCACCTTGTTGAACATCACTGCCCAGAAGTCGGTGAGCTCGGCCCGGCCGGTGTCAGGGTTGAACTCGTAGCCGACCGGGTTCTGCATCCAGGAGTTCGCCGCGAGGATGAAGTACGCCGAGAGCAGCGTCCCGACGTGCACGATCCACATGCAGGCGGCGTGCAGGGCGCGAGGCAACTTGTCCCAGCCGAAGATCCAGAGCCCGAGGAAGGTGGACTCGAGGAAGAACGCGAGCAGGCCCTCGATCGCGAGCGGTGCGCCGAAGATGTCACCGACGAAGCGCGAGTAGTCGCTCCAGTTCATGCCGAACTGGAACTCCTGCACGATCCCGGTGACGACTCCGATCGCGAAGTTGATCAGGAACAGCTTGCCGAAGAACTTCGTCAGTCGCAGGTAGTGCTCGTTGCCAGTGCGGACCCAGATGGTCTCGAACGCCGCGATGATCGCGGACATCCCGATCGTGATCGGCACGAAGAGGAAGTGGTAGACGGTGATGATCCCGAACTGCCACCGAGCGATGTCCACGACGTCCACGACGAGTCCTCTCGGAGTCTGGGCGCGCGACACTGGCGCCGAGTTGCTCCGACCGTAGGACCGGCTCACCCGTGGGTGCAGGGACTTTGGGCCTGTTCATGTCGGCTCGGAGGTCCCGAGTGCGTGTGGCTCAGACCACCCCGAGTGCGAGCATCGCGTCGGCGACCTGGGTGAAGCCGCTGATGTTCGCGCCCGCCACGTAGTCGCCTGGAAGGTCGTACTCGTCCGCGGTCGTGATGCAGCGCTCGTGGATACCCGCCATGATCTCGGCGAGGCGCTCCTCGGTGTGCTCGAAGGTCCACGAGTCGCGGGAGGCGTTCTGCTGCATCTCGAGTGCGCTCGTGGCGACCCCGCCCGCGTTGGCGGCCTTGCCCGGAGCGAAGAGGACGCCGGCCTCGGTCAGCAGGCTCACCGCGTCGGGCGTGGTGGGCATGTTCGCGCCCTCGGCGACGACCTCGACGCCGTTGGCGACCAAGGCCTTGGCGGCGCCCTCCGGCAGCTCGTTCTCAGTGGCGCAGGGGATCGCCACCTGGCAGGGGACGTCCCAGATCGAGCCGTCGGCCACGAAGGAGACGTCGCCGCCGCGGGTCTCGGCGTACTCGCCGATCCGCCCGCGGCGCTCCTCCTTGATCTCACGCAGCAGCTCGAGGTCGATGCCGGCCTCGTCCACGACGTAGCCGGAGGAGTCGGAGACCGCGACCACCCTGCCGCCGAGCTGGTGTACCTTCTCGGTGGCGTAGATCGCGACGTTGCCGGAGCCGGAGACCACGACGCGCTTGCCGTCGAAGGAGTCGCCGCGGGCCGCGAGCATCTCGTTGACGAAGAAGACGGTGCCGTAGCCGGTGGCCTCGGTGCGCGCCTGGGAGCCGCCCCAGGTCAGGCCCTTGCCGGTGAGGACTCCGGACTCGTAGCGGTTCGTGATGCGCTTGTACTGACCGAAGAGGTAGCCGATCTCCCGGCCGCCCACGCCGATGTCGCCGGCTGGCACGTCGGTGTACTCGCCGATGTGACGGTAGAGCTCGGTCATGAAGGACTGGCAGAAGCGCATGATCTCGCCGTCTGAGCGGCCCTTGGGGTCGAAGTCGGACCCGCCCTTGCCGCCGCCGATGGGCATGCCGGTCAGGGCGTTCTTGAAGATCTGCTCGAAGCCGAGGAACTTCACGATCCCGAGGTAGACGCTCGGGTGGAAGCGCAGCCCGCCCTTGTAGGGGCCGAGCGCCGAGTTGAACTCCACGCGGAAGCCACGGTTGATCTGGACGTTCGCCTGGTCGTCGACCCACGGCACCCGGAAGATGATCTGCCGCTCCGGCTCGCAGAGCCGCTCGATGATGGAGGCCTCGACGTACTCCGGCCGCTTGTCGACAACCGGGCTCAGGCTGTCGAGGACCTCCTTCACGGCCTGGTGGAACTCGGCCTCCCCCTGGTTGCGACGGAGGACGTCGGCGTAGACGGGCTGGAGGGCAGGGTGCAGCGACTCCACAGGGCGTTTCCTCTCTCGGGGTGCTCCTCCACCTTAGGTGGCTCGCCCCGGGGGTCCACTTCGCGAGGCCCCCTGCGATCGGGGATGCTGTCGCCTGGTCCACGGGGCATCGGCCGTCCCGGCCAGACACCCGGCGTGTGAAGCGTGAGACTGGTGGGGCGGTCGCTTACCCTCATCAGCATGGCGACCCGTACGTCTTCCCCACCGGCGTCGCGGAGCAGAAGCGGCTCCAAGACCCGGTCGTCCGGCAGCCAGACCCGACGGAAGTCCTCGTCGTCGACCCGTACGTCCTCCAAGACGAAGCGGCCGGCGCCCCGGGCGGTCCGGAACGGGACTGGCCCTGTGGCGATGCTGTTCGCTGCCCTCGGCAGGGGGCTTGTGGCCGCCTGGCTGGGGGTCGCCCACGCGGTCGGCGCCACGGTTCGCCACATCGGCCACACCGCCCGCGAGCTCGACCCAGAGCACCGTCGCGACGGGGCCGGGCTGTTCATGATCGGCCTCTCCGTCGTGGTCGCCGCCGCTGTCTGGTGGCAGTTGCCCGGGGGTGTCGGCGACTTCACGCGGACAGTCGTCAACGGGTCCGTAGGACTCCTGGGCTGGTTCGTCCCCCTTCTCCTCGTGTTCATCGCGGTGCGCAACCTCCGCAACCCGGAGAGCAACGGTCCCGCTGGTCGCCAGGTCATCGGGTGGTCGGCGCTGCTGTTCGGCGTGCTCGGCCTCGTGCACATCGCCAACGGCATGCCCGAGCCCAAGCTCGGTGACACCGCCGAGCTCCAGCAGGCCGGAGGGGCGCTCGGCTTCGTGATCGCCTCCCTGCTCATGGACCTGTTGCGCAGCACGCTGGTCGCCGTACCTCTGCTGGTCCTGCTCGCGACCTTCGGCGTCCTGGTCATCACCGGCACGCCGGTCTACCAGATCCCGACGCGTCTGGCCGCCGCCCGCGACCGGTTGCTCGGGCGTACGCCGGAGGGCGCCGGCGACCAGGCCTCGGACGAGGAGGCCACCCAGCCCCTCAAGCGCAGCCGCCCGCGCCGTCGGGTCGGCTCCATGGCAGACGACGTCGACCCGGACATGGGCGACAAGCCCTACGACACCCCCGTGCTCGAAGACCGCGCGCTCAAGAAGCGCGGCAAGAAGGGCGCGGAAGCCGATACCGACGCCGACGCGGCCGGGGCTCCGGCGGGGGAGAAGGGCGAGCTCGAGCCGCCCCCGCACGCGCCACTCCCGGCTCGTGTCGAGCAGCTCGCGCTCTCGGGTGACGTCACCTACTCGCTGCCGGCCAACGACGTCCTCAAGCCCGGTAGCCCCCACAAGCCGCGTTCGAAGGCGTCGGACGTCGTGGTCTCTCGTCTCACCGAGGTGTTCGAGCAGTTCGACATCGACGCCCAGGTCACCGGCTACACCCGCGGCCCGACGGTCACCCGCTACGAGGTCGAGCTCGGGTCTGCGGTGAAGGTCGAGAAGGTCACCGCGCTGGGCAAGAACATCGCCTACGCGGTCGCCTCGGCCGACGTCCGCATCCTCTCGCCGATCCCCGGCAAGTCCGCGATCGGCATCGAGATCCCCAACACCGACAAGGAGATCGTCTCCCTCGGTGACGTGCTGCGGTCGGGCAACGCCCGCAACGACCACCACCCGATGATCGTCGGGCTCGGCAAGGACGTCGAGGGCGGCTTCGTCGTCGCCAACATGGCGAAGATGCCCCACCTGCTGGTCGCGGGTGCCACCGGCTCCGGTAAGTCGAGCTTCGTCAACTCGATGATCACCTCGATCCTCATGCGCTCCACCCCCGACGAGGTGCGGATGATCCTCGTCGACCCCAAGCGCGTGGAGCTCAACGTCTACGAAGGCGTCCCGCACCTGATCACGCCGATCATCACCTCGCCGAAGAAGGCTGCCGAGGCGCTCCAGTGGGTTGTGCGCGAGATGGACATGAGGTACGACGACCTCGCGGCCTTCGGCTTCCGGCACGTCGACGACTTCAACAAGGCCGTCCGGGCGGGGAAGGTGCAGGTCCCTCCGGGGAGCGAGCGCGTCCTCGCGCCGTACCCGTACCTGCTCGTCGTCGTCGACGAGCTCGCCGACCTGATGATGGTCGCCCCGCGCGACGTCGAGGACGCGGTCGTCCGCATCACCCAGCTCGCTCGTGCCGCGGGCATCCACCTCGTGCTCGCCACCCAGCGACCGTCGGTGGACGTCGTGACCGGCCTGATCAAGGCCAACGTGCCCTCGCGGCTGGCCTTCGCGACCTCCAGCCTCGCCGACAGCCGCGTCATCCTGGACCAGCCAGGTGCGGAGAAGCTGGTCGGACAGGGTGACGGGCTCTTCCTGCCGATGGGCGCAGGCAAGCCGGTGCGTGTCCAGGGCTCGTGGGTCACCGAGGCCGAGATCCACCAGGTCGTGAACCACTGCAAGGCGCAGCTGGAGCCGAGCTACCGCGAAGACGTCACCGCGCCGCAGCAGAGCAAGCGAGAGCTCGACGACGACATCGGCGACGACATGGACCTCGTGGTCCAGGCCGTCGAGCTCGTCGTCTCGACGCAGTTCGGGTCCACCTCGATGCTGCAGCGCAAGCTCCGGGTCGGGTTCGCCAAGGCGGGCCGGCTCATGGACATCTTGGAAAGCCGTGGCGTGGTCGGCCCGAGCGAGGGATCGAAGGCACGCGACGTCCTCATCAAACCCGACGATCTCGAGGAAGCCCTCGCAACCATCCAGGGGGAGCAGTGAGCGCAATGCCCGTCGACCACAGCGAGCAGCAGGACACCGACCGTCCCGTCGAGGCCGTGCCCGACGGCTCCGACGAGACGATGGTGGCGGGTACGCCGGTGGTCGTGCGCCGTCACGCCGGCGTCGCCGCCCTGGTGGGAGGGGCCGCCTCCGCGGTGGCGATCGCCTACCTCTGGCGGGCCTCGCAGACCATGACCGTGCTCGACTGGGCGCTGTTCGGTGTCATGTCGGTCATCGCCGCGGTGTACCTCGTCTCGCTCGTCGACGCGCGCACGCCGCTCCTCGTCGCGGACGACCTCGGCGTGCGGATCCGGCTCGGTGACGAGTGGCGCGGCCTGCCCTGGGACGCGATCGGACAGGTCATCGTGCACCCGCGCAAGGGGGTCCTGCGCGACGGGCGGCTGGTCTTCGCGCCCCGCAGCCTCGCCCGTGCACTCGACGGGCTCGATGCCAGGGCGCGCCGGCACGTCGCGCTGAACCAGAAGATGTACGGCGCCCCGCTCGCTGTCCCGGTCGGGGCCACGACCCGGGTGTCGACCGCCGGCGAGCGCAGTGTCGTCGAGGAGATCTCGGCGCTCGCCCTGGGTCGCGCCGAGGTGGTCGAGCTCGACCCGAAGACGCTCGAGGTGCTGGAGCCCGGCGACTCGCAGAGCAGGGCGGAGTCCGATGGCCCCGGTGACTCACCGGCACCCGCCGACCAGGTCCCGGTCCAGCCGGAGGCCGACGAGGCACCCGCCGAGCAGACCGAGGTGGAGAGCCGGCGTGAGGTCTTCCCGAGGCGCCACGACGGTGAGCCCGAGGAGCAGAGTCGAGGCGGGTTCCTGTCCCGAGCCCGGTCAGGCGCCGACTCGCCCGCCCAATCGCCCGCCCAATCGCCCGCCCAGCCGCTCGCCAAGCCCTCCGTGGAGGCACCGGCCGCCCCGCAGGACGTCTCGGTCGAGTCGGACGCACCCGCAGACGCCGGCGGCGGCGCTGTCTCGGTGGCCGCCGGGTCCGCCGTCGCCGCATCCGATGCCACTGACCGGGACCTCCCGGCGGAGCAGCCCGCTCCCCGCGCGCCGCGTCGCAGCATCCTCGGTGGCATCGGCACGATCGTCTCGCGCGTCGCGAAGGGTCGCGCCCACGACATCGACGGGCAGGGCACTCCCGCCGCCGAGGCGGTGGCGTCCGAGGGCACGGAGAGCCCTACGGCGGCTCCGGTGGCGCCGCCGTTCGCGCCGACCGCCGCGCTCCGGGACACCCGCCCCGGACTTCGCGCCGAGGCCACCTTGGACATCCCGCCGACGGCGGGCAACACCGCACTCGACCCGGCGGCTGTGGAGGGTGACGCCCAGAAGGCCCTCCCCGAGGGGCGCGAGCTTCGACGCCCCGGCAGCGTCGACCTCGTCTTCGAGAGGGTCGACGTCGGCGACCGGGTCCGCCCGATCTCGACGCTCGGTGACCCGGTCGAGCCACTGGTCATCGACGACTACGTCACCGAGCCGGCCTACGACCCGGTCATCGGCCCGGAGCTGACCGCGGCGCGTACCCGCCTCGGCCTCTCGGTCGACGAGCTCGCCGAGCGCACCCGGATCCGCCCGCACGTGATCGAGTCGATCGAGGTCGACGACTTCGCGCCCTGCGGCGGGGACTTCTACGCCCGCGGCCACCTGCGCACCCTCGCGCGGATCCTCGGCAAGGACGTCGACCCGCTGCTGGAGAAGTTCGAGGAGCGCTACGCCACCGCTCCCATCAACGCCCGCCGCGTCTTCGAGGCCGAGCTCGCCACCGGGATGACCGGGAGCATCAGGTCGACGGCCGGTGGCTCCAACTGGGGCCTGCTGGTCGGCGTCGTGCTGAGCCTGGTGCTGGTGTGGGGCGTGGTGCGCCTGTTCACCACCGAGCCGGTGGACATGGTCGAAATGCCGGCTCCGGCGCTCAACGGGTCGGCCGGCGTGGGCAACGGCTACCCCGCGCAGCCGCCCGCCCCCGAGGCTCGTGGGGCGGTGGCCAAGCCGGTCGCTGTGCGGCTCACCGCCTCCCAGTCCGACTCCGAGGTGGTCGTGCGTGACGGTGAGGGCGTGGTCGTCTTCACCGGCGAGCTCGTGCTCGGGGAGCGCAAGACGCTCCAGGTGGTGCCGCCGGTGCGCATCCGGGCCGCGGACGGCGGTGCCGTGGAGGTCCGCGTGGGGGGTCGTGACATGGGTCTCCTCGGAACCGCGGGTGAGCCCGTCCGACGTACGTTCGGCTGATCCGCGGGCAGGGACCGCGCCCGGGTTCGCGCCCTCCACCGGCACCCGCAGGGTCGGCGGCGTCGTGCGCGGCCCCGCGCCGGTTCGCCCTTCGGGGTGTGTGCCCGTCATACTCGTAGTCGGACATGACTACTTCTTCTGACACCGCCGCGCCCACACAGGCGGAGCTCACCAGCGTCGCGATGCTCACCCTCGGGTGCGCGCGCAACGAGGTCGACTCCGAAGAGCTCGCCGGCCGCCTCGAGGCAGGCGGCTTCCGCCTCGTGGAGGACCCTTCCGACGCCGAGACCGTGGTGGTGAACACCTGCGGGTTCGTCGAGGCCGCCAAGAAGGACTCCGTCGACACCCTGCTCGAGGCCTCCGACCTCAAGACCGGTGGTACGACGAAGGCGGTCGTCGCCGTGGGCTGCCTCGCGGAGCGCTACGGCAAGGACCTCGCGGAGTCGCTCCCGGAGGCCGACGCCGTGCTCGGGTTCGACGACTACCCCGACATCGCCGGCCGGCTCCGGTCGATCCTCGCGGGCGAGCAGCACCACCCGCACACCCCGCAGGACCGCCGCAAGCTGCTGCCGATCTCGCCCAGCGAGCGCGGGGCCTCGGCCGCCTCCGTCGTGGTGCCCGGCCACACGATCGCGGCACCGGACCTCCCCGCCGACGCCGCTCCCGCCGCGGGTCCCCGAGCGGTCCGCCGGCGCCTCGACGGGGGGCCGATGGCGCCGCTGAAGCTCGCCAGCGGGTGCGACCGCCGCTGCTCGTTCTGTGCGATCCCGAGCTTCCGCGGCTCGTTCGTGTCCCGGCGCCCCTCAGACGTCCTGGGGGAGGCCCGCTGGCTGGCCGAGCAGGGCGCGAAGGAGGTGTTCCTGGTCAGCGAGAACTCCACCTCCTACGGCAAGGACCTCGGCGACCTGCGCCTGCTCGAGACGCTGCTGCCCGAGCTCGCCGCCGTCGAGGGGGTCGAGCGGGTCCGGGTGTCCTACCTCCAACCCGCCGAGACCCGCACCGGTCTCGTCACCACGATCGCCGGCACCCCCGGTGTCGCCGACTACTTCGACCTGTCGTTCCAGCACGCCTCCAACGCCGTGCTCCGCCGGATGCGCCGTTTCGGCGACCCCGAGAGCTTCCTCGGGCTGCTCGAGCAGATCCGGGCGCAGGCCCCGCTGGCCGGAGTCCGCTCCAACTTCATCGTTGGCTTCCCGGGGGAGAGCGAGGAGGACCTCGAGATCCTCTGCGACTTCCTCGAGACCGCGCACCTCGACGCGGTCGGCGTCTTCGGCTACTCAGACGAGGACGGCACCGAGGCTGCCGGCTACGACGGCAAGCTCGACGAGGAGGAGATCAGGGCCAGGACCGAGCACGTGACGCGACTGGCCGAGGAGCTCAGCGCGCAGCGCGCGGAGGAGCGGGTCGGGGAGGAAGTGGACGTTCTTCTCGAGTCGCTCTCCGACGACGGTTCCGCCGAGGGCCGTGCCGCCCACCAGGGTCCCGAGGTGGACGGGTCCACGATGGTTGTGGACCTGCCTCCCGGGGCATATGTAGGGCAGATCGTCCCGGCCGTCGTGACCGCCTCGGACGGTGTCGACCTCGTGGCGAGCGCCGCGACGAACGAGAGGTAGGGCCACTTGTCCGCGGAAGCGAAGCCGAGCAACTGGAACGTCCCGAATGCGCTCACCACCCTGCGCATCGCGATGGTTCCGTTCTTCGCCTGGGCGCTCCTCGCCGACGGCGGCGAGTCGGTGCTCTGGCGCACGGTCGCGTGGCTGATCTTCGTCGCGGCGATGATCACCGACAAGATCGACGGTGACCTCGCCCGCAAGCACAACCTGGTCACCGACTTCGGCAAGATCGCCGATCCGATCGCCGACAAGGCGCTGACCGGGATGGCCTTCATCGGCCTGTCGATGATCGGCGAGATCTGGTGGTGGGTCACGATCCTCGTGCTGGTGCGCGAGTGGAGCGTGACCCTGATGCGTCTCTCCATCGCCAAGCACGTCGTCCTCGCCGCGAACCAGTCCGGCAAGCTCAAGACCATGCTCCAGGCGCTCGCGCTCAGCCTGCTCATCCTGCCGCTGCGCGAGCTGGAGGGTCCGCTGGCGACCCTCGGCCTCGTCGTGTGGTGGGTGGCCGTCGTGGTCCTCGCGGCCGCCGTGGTCATGACCGTCTACTCCGGCTACGAGTTCTTCCGCGACGCCTTCAAGCAGCGCCGGCACCACAGGACCACGGCCTCGGTCTGAGGCTCACTCCGACGCGGTGTCCGCCGGTGCCGCCTCCGGGTCGGCGTGGCGCGGGTCGGTGTCGGCGAGGTGCACCGCAGCCCCGACGAGGGCGAGGTGTGAGAACGCCTGCGGGAAGTTGCCCGCCATCCGGCGTGCTGCCGGGTCGTACTCCTCGGAGAGCAGCCCGACGTCGTTGAGCAGGTCGAGGAGACGCTCCATCAGGGCATGCGCCTCCTCCACCCGGCCGGCGCGGGCGTAGGCCGAGACCAGCCAGAACGAGCAGGCGACGAACGGGTGCTCGCCGCCGGGGACCCCGTCCACCCCCGACTCGGTGCGGTAACGGTGCAGGAGCCCGTCCTTCATCAGGTCCTCCTCGATCGCGGCGATCGTGCCGAGCATCCTCGGGTCGTCGCCGTCGATGAAGCCGACCAGTGGCATCACCAGGAGCGAGGCGTCCACCTCGCTCGTGTCGTAGTGCTGTGTGAAGGTGTTGCGGCGTTCGTCGAACCCGTGGGTGAGGATCTCGTCGCGGACCTCGTCCCGCAGCTTGCGCCACTGGGACAGCGGACCGTCGAAGCCGTGGACCTCCACCGCACGCACCGCCCGGTCGAAGGCCACCCACACCATCACCCGGCTGTGCGTGAAGTGCCGCTGCGGTCCGCGGATCTCCCACAGGCCGTTGTCGGGCTGGTCCCAGTGCGTCGCCAGCTCCTCGACGAGGACCCGCTGGAGGTCCCACGAGTCGTCGGTCTCCGGGACGCGCAGCTCACGCGCCATCTCCAGCGCGATCATCACCTCACCCAGCACGTCGGTCTGACGCTGGGAGACTGCGCCGTTGCCGATGCGCACGGGTCGTGAGTCCACGTAGCCGGCGAGGTGGTCGAGCTCCCGCTCCGGCAGGTCGCGGCCGCCGTCCACGGCGTACATGATCTGCAGGTCGCGGGGGTCGCCGGCCACCGCGCGCAGGAGCCAGTCCCGCCACAGCCGCGCCTCGTGGCTGTAGCCGCAGGCCAGCAGTGCCTCGAGCGTGAGGGAGGCGTCCCTGAGCCAGCAGTACCGGTAGTCCCAGTTGCGTACGCCGCCGAAGTCCTCCGGCAGCGACGTCGTGGGGGCCGCCACGATCCCGCCGGTCCCCTCGTGCGTCATCAGGCGCAGGGTTACGAGCGAGCGCACCACGGCCTCGCGATAGGGACCCTCGTAGGTGCACAGGGAAGCCCAGCGTCGGCTGCGGGCGATGGTCGCCTCGATCCGGGCGTCGAACTCCAGCAGCCCCGGGACCGGCCGGTGCGAGGGCACCCAGGTCATCGAGAAGCTCAGCTCCTCGCCCTCCGAGACGTCGAAGCTGTCGCCGTGCCGGTCGCCGGCCGCTCGAGGCAGCCGGTCGCCCCGGAACACGAACTTGTCCGGGCCGGCGATGGCCACGATCACCTCGGTGCCCGAGACTTGCTCTCGGGTCACCCAGGGCGTCGCCTTCCCGTAGAAGGGCCGGACAGTCCACTCGAGACGCATCCGAACCTTGCCCTCCACGCCCACGACTCGGCGGACGATGTCCGCGCGCTGGTCCGCGACGGGCATCACGTCGACCAGCCGGACGGCGCCCGTGTCGGTCTTGAACGTCGTCTCGAGCACCGGCGTGTCCTCGACGTACCTGCGGCTGGACGTGTGCTCGCCCTCGGGCCCGATCAGCCAGCGTCCGTTGTCGGCATCCCCCAGCAGGGCGGCGAAGCAGGCCGGCGAGTCGAAGCGCGGGAGGCACAGCCAGTCCACCGAGCCGTCACGGCCGACGAGCGCGGCGGTCCTGGCGTCGCCGATGACTGCATAGTCCTCGATGGGAAGTGCCATGGCGCCCACCGTAACGGGGCGGTCCGCGGGGCTGTGCTTCTGCAGGTTTCGGATCCGCCCAGGTGGCTACCATGGCCGCCGTGAGCACAGAGGAGAGCGTGGTCCCGGAGGGCGAGCCGGCGGACAACGCCCCTGCGAGTGACCAGATGACGTTGGCCGGCGCGCTCCAGGCTGAGCTCCTCCGCCGCTCGGCGATGCTCGCCACCGCCGAGTCGCTCACCGGCGGCAGGCTCGGCGACGTGCTGAGCGCCGCACCCGGCGCCAGCGACACCTATGTCGGCGGCGTTGTCTCCTATGCGACCGACGTGAAGCAAAAGGTGCTCGGCGTCTCCGGCGAGACCGTCGAGACGCACGGGGTGGTCTCCGCCGAGTGCGCCGAGGAGATGGCCACAGGCGTTCGCGACCTCATGAGCGCCGACTACGCGGTGAGCACGACCGGCGTGGCCGGTCCGGCGACGCAGGAGGGGAAGCCGGTCGGACTGGTGTACATCGGCGTCGCGAGCCCCGACGGGGTCCGCAGCCGGCGGTTCGACTTCGACGGAGACCGTGCCGAGATCCGCGAGAAGGTCGTGAAGGCCGCCATCGACCTCGTGCTCGAGACCGTGACCGGCGCGGCATGACCTCTGGACAGGTCGGGGTCCGGTGTGTGGGCTGGTCCGGCGGGTGGTATACCGACAAGAAGTTTCCTCTGCCCGGTAGCGTTGTCCGTACAACGTCGTCCTGAAAGGAGCAGCGGCATGGTCCTGTTCCGTCGCCTGCTCGGCGAGGTCCTCCGTAGCCGGCGGATCCGCCAGGGCCAGACGCTGCGCCAGGTGTCGGCCGAGGCCCGCGTGAGCCTGGGCTACATCTCCGAGATCGAGCGTGGGCAGAAGGAGGCTTCCTCCGAGCTCCTGGCCTCGATCTGCGCCGCCCTCGACGTACCCCTGTCCGAGGTGCTCGCCGAGGTCAGTGACGCCGTTGCCCTCGAGGAGGCGGCGCTCGCCATCGCCGTCGACGAGGCTGCCGCGCCTGCAGCGGGCGCCGGCGACGTGGTGGCCTCCGCCGCCTGATCAGGCTGCCGGGGCGGCACCGACGCGGGGCAGGCTTCGCACGCCCAGCAGGAGGCCCCCTGCCAGCGGCAGGGTCGCAGCGAGCACGAACGAAGTCGGGATCGACGAGGCCGCCGCGAGTGCTCCGACCAGCATCGGACCGCCCCCGAGACCGAGGTCGATGAAGATGCTCGTCGTCGCCGCGGCGCTGCCCCGTTCGGTCGCCGGCACCGACGTGAAGACCGCCGCGAAGACCGCTGGGGTGACGAAGGCGATCCCCGCCGCGAGGACGACCGTCGCGGCCAGGAGCGCGACCGCGGTCTGCGCGGTCCCGACGAGCAGGAGCCCGAGCGCTGCGACCGACAGCGCCACAGCCGCCAGACGTGCGGGGCCGACCCGGTCGGGCAGCTTCGCGAACACCAGCCGGCACACGACGACCGTCGCGCCGAAGAGCAGCAGCACCCCGCTCCACCGCTCGATGCCGATCGCGCGGGCGTGGAGCACCGCGAAAGCCAGGAAACCTGCCATTGCGGCCACCCCGCAGAACAGCGCGATCCCCGGCAGGACGGCGGAGCGGTGCAGCCACGGCGAAGGTGGGGCGTCGTCGTCGGTGACAGCGCGGGTCTCGGGGACGCGGGTGGCGAGGAGCGCCGCAGCCGCGACCAGCAGGACCGCTCCGACCCAGGCAGCGTCGAAGCCTCTCCACTGCAGCAGCGCCTGGCCGAGGAGCGGGCCTGTCCCGATCCCGACGTAGAGCGCCAGCGAGTTGAGGCTGAGCGCCTCCCCGGCACGGTCCGGGGGCGCCAGGTCCGCGAGGGCCGCGAAGCCGGCGACGAAGTACATCGCCTCCGCAGCTCCGAGCAGCACCCGCAGGACCACCAGCGCGACGAGGCCGTCCACCACCAGATGACCGAGGGTCACCACCGCGAAGGCCGAGGCACCCCCTACCAGCAGCAACCTGCGCCCGTGCCGGTCCGTCCAGCGCCCCGCCCACGGACGCAGCAGGAGGGTGCTGATGCTGAAGGCGCCCATCGCCACGCCCACGCCTACCTCACCTGCACCGAGCTGCCCGGTGGCGAACAGCGGCGTGGCCGCGATCAGCACCCCGGCCGCGGTGAAGTACGCCAGGTCCGAGAGCGTCAGCGCCACGAAGGCGGGCGTGAGCAGCCGGACCGGGGCAGCTTCAGTCATACGACGCAAGGTACGCCCGTCCGCGCTTGCCCGGTCAACAAACGCCGACCGCCCATCCGCACCGGTGCGCGGCCGGTGTTTCGCCTCGCTCGGTCACCCAGGAACGGCCCGCGGTGCCGGAGAGTCGGGTCACCTCGCCGAGCCGGTTGGCAGTGCAGGCACCAGTACGAGCGTCGGGTCACCTTCGCCTGGTCGGCTGGCAGTGCGGACACCAGTACGTCGCACGCTCCTGCGTCTGAGGCCCCTGCATCCCCACCTCGACCGGGGTGCCGCAACGGCGGCAGGGCTGCCCGTCACGGCGATAGACCCACAGCTGCCTTCCTCGACGGGTGTCGCCAGTCGTGGTCTGGGCGGTCCGCATCTTGTTCGCCTCGAGCAGACGCTTGGCCTTCCGGACCAGGGCGGCGACGTCGGGGGCCTCCCGAACCGGGAGCCAGGGGTCGAGCCCGAGCAGGAAGCACAGCTCGGACTTGTACATGTTGCCGATGCCCGCCAGGTTGCGCTGGTCCAAGATCGCCTCGCCGACCGGCCGGTCGGGGTCCGACGTCACCCGGCGCACGGCCTCGTCGAGGTCCCAGTCAGGACCGAGCAGGTCCGGCCCGAGGTGGCCGACCACCTGGTCCTCCTCCGCACGGCCCAGGACCTCCAAGATGCCCAGGGAGAACCCCACGGCCGTCCACTCGGCGGTGCGCAGCACGACCCGGGCCTGGTGGGCCGGCCTCCGCCACGGGCTGCCGTCGCGGTAGAGGTGCCAGGAGCCCTCCATCTTCAGGTGGGTGTGCAACGTGACTGCCTCGTCGCCCTCCCCGATGCGGGTGAGCAGGTGCTTGCCGCGTGCGAGCGTCTCCACGACGGTGCGCCCTGAGAGGTCCAGGGTGGCGTACGCGGGGACCCTGAAGTCGCTCGAGACCAGCACCGACCCCGAGAGCGCCTGGTCCAGGTGCAGGGCGGTGCGCCAGACGGTGTCGCCCTCAGGCACGGAGCCGGAGCCCCCTCGGTGTCGCGACGAACCCGGCTGCCTCGAGGGCGTGCCGAAGGCCGCTGGACCTCTCGCCGAGGCCGAGGATGTGCTCCCCGTCGGCGCGTTCCACAGTCAGTCGGCCGAGCGCGCCCTGTCGCACGGCGCCAGCGAGCGCCTGGGTCGCCGGAGCCAGCACGTCGGCGTCGTCGCTGAAGGTCAGCAGGGTGCGGCCGCCACGTTCGACGTACACGGTCAGCTCGCCGTCGACGAGGACCACGAGGGCCCCGGCTTTGCGCCCGGGACGGTGGGAGGCGCGGGCTGCTCCGCCGTCGCCGTCCACCCCGTCGGCCGGACCAGCCACGATCCGGTCGGGCCAGGGGAGAGCGGCGCCGTAGGGGTTGGCGGGGTCGGTCGCCGCCAGGGCGACGGCGTCGGGCTTGCCGCCGGGCTCGGAGCCTTGCTCACGGGAGAACGACCTCAGCCGGTCGACCGCGCCCGGCACACCGAACTGGGCGGCGCCGAGGGAGGCGACGAAGTACCCCCGACGGCAGCGGCCAGAGTCCTCGAACGCCGAGAGGACCTTGTAGACGCCCGCGAAGCCTCCCGGCACCCGTTCGCTCGTGACCGCTCCGCGGGTCACGATGCCGTGCCGCTCGAGCAGCGCCTCGGCGCTCGCGTGCGCACGGCGGGTGACGTCCGGCTCGAGCTCGGGCAGCAGGGCCCACCTGCCGGCCACGGTCGGCGGCCCGGTGCGACTCGGCCCCCGGCCGGGACCAGGCGGCCTGCGGCTTGCCGTGCGAGCGCGGGGCGCGGCACGGCGCGCACCGGTGGATCGGTGGGCGGTACGGCCCGTGCTCGTGAGCGCCCGCAGCGGCGCCAGCGTGTCTCCCGCGACATGACCGGCCCAGACCAGGTCCCACAGGGCGGTCTGCATCGTCGCGTCGTCGACGAGTCCCACCTGTGACTGTGCCTGGTCGGCGAGCTGCCGGAAGAAGAACGCGCCGCCGCCTGCGAGGGCGCCCAGGATCGCCTCGTGGACCGGTGTCGCCTCCAGCTCGCCGTGGTCGGGGAGGGTCAGGTGGGCCGAGTCCGCGAGGTGGAGCGAGACCCAGCCGTCCGTGCCGGGCAGGGTGCCGTGGCCCGCCCAGATCACCTCACCGCCGGCCGTGAGCTCGTCGAGCATCGCGGGGGAGTAGTCGACCACCCGGCTCCCCAGCACGAGGGGCTCGAGCGCCGACGCGGGCACTGCGCATCCGGCGAGCTGGTCGACGACGGTGAGAACGCCGTCGACGCCACGCAGCCGGCCACCGACGTTCTGCCACACGGGGAGGAACCGTCCCAGAGTCGCGGGCTCGACCGGCTCCACCTCCTTGCGGAGGGCGGCCAGCGAGCGGCGGCGCAGGCGGCGCAGGACCTCGGCGTCGCACCACTCCGGACCGGTCCCTGCAGGACGGAACTCGCCCTCGAGCACCCGCCCCTGGCCGCCGAGTCTCACCAGGGTCTGGTGCGCGACGGCCACCCCGACGCCGAGGCGGGTGGCCACGTCGGCGGTCGTGAAGGGCCCGTGGGTGCGGGCGTAGCGGGAGACCAGGTCGGCCAGGGGGTCCGCGACCGGCTCAGTGAACGTCTCCGGCGTGCCGGGTGGCACGGGCACGCCGAGCCCGTCGCGCAGCCGGGCGACGTCCTCGACGACCGCCCACCGCTCGTCGCCGGCCAGGCGGACGTGGACGACCCTGCGGGCGTCCCGCAACAGCTCGAGCCAGGTCGGCACCTGCGCCCGTGCGGCCTCGCTTGTCCGGGCGGCTACCTCCTCGGTGGTCAGTGGGCCGAGGAGGCGGAGCAGGTCGGCCACTCCTTCGGCGTCACGGGCCTGCCTGTCGGGGGCGAGCCGTTGCAGCTCGGCCTCGACCTCGGCCAACACGTCCGGGTCGAGGAGCTCCCGCAGCTCCGCCCGGCCGAGCAGCTCGGCGAGCAGACCCTGGTCGAGGGACAGGGCGGCTGCCCGGCGCTCGGCGATGGGGGAGTCGCCTTCGTACATGAACGCGGCGACGTAGCCGAACAGCAGCGACCGCGCGAACGGCGACGGCTGCTGGGTGGCGACGTCGACCAGCCGGATCCTGCGCGCGCCGACGTCCTTCATCAGGCCGACGAGCGCGGGGACGTCGTACACGTCCTGGAGGACCTCGCGGACCGCCTCGAGGACGATGGGGAACGAGGGGTACTTGACCGCGACCTCGAGCAGCTGCGCCGACTTCTGCCGCTGCTGCCACAGGGGCGATCGGCGACCGGGGTCACGCCGCGGGAGGAGCAGGGCGCGGGCGGCGCACTCGCGGAAACGTGAGGCGAACAGTGCCGACCCGCCCACCTCGGAGGTGACGATCTCCTCGATCTCGTCCGGCTCGAACACCACCACCTCGGCACCAGGAGGCTCCTGGTCGGTCTCCGGCACGCGAAGGACGATGCCGTCGTCGCCGGGGAGGGCCTGGGCGTCGATGCCGTAGCGCTCTCGCAGCCTCACTCCGATCGCCAGCGCCCATGGGGCGTGCACCTGGGCGCCGTAGGGGGAGTGCACGACGATCCGCCAGTCGCCGAGCTCGTCGCGGAACCGCTCCACGAGGATCGTCCGGTCGCTCGGCAGCGTCGTGGTGGCCTCGCGCTGCTCCTCGAGGAACATCACGAGGTTGCTCGCCGCCCACTCGTCGAGGCCGGCCTCACGGCCGCGGGCGACCGCCTCGTCGTGGGCCAGCGTGGCCAGCTCTCGGGTGAACGCGCCGATCGCGGCCCCAAGCTCCGCGGGACGGCCGAGCTGGTCGCCCTTCCAGAACGGCAGCCGGCCGGGCTGCCCGGGCGCGGGGGAGACCAGGACGCGGTCGTGGGTGATGTCCTCGATGCGCCAGCTCGTCGCCCCGAGTGCGAACACGTCACCGACCCTGGACTCGTAGACCATCTCCTCGTCGAGCTCGCCGACGCGCGATGCCTTCTCGCCGACGAGGAAGACCCCGAAGAGCCCCCGGTCGGGGATGGTCCCGCCGCTGGTGACCGCGAGCCGCTGAGCTCCCGGACGTGCACCGAGCGAGCCGGTGACGCGGTCCCAGACGATGCGGGGGCGCAGCTCTGCGAACTCGTCCGACGGGTAGCGCCCGGAGAGCAGGTCGAGCGTCGCGTCGTACGCCGAGCGCGGCAGCCCGGTGAAGGGGGCGCTGCGGCGTACGAGGTCGTACAGCTCGTCGGCGTCCCAGTCGTCGACAGCGGTGGCGGCCACGACCTGCTGGGCGAGGACGTCGAGGGGGTTGGCGGGGACGCGCAGCGACTCGATCTCCCCGGCGCGCATCCGCTCCACGGCCACCGCGGTGTGCACCAGGTCGCTGCGGTGCTTGGGGAAGAGGACGCCGCGGGAGACCTCGCCGACCTGGTGGCCGGCGCGGCCGACCCTCTGGAGGGCGCTTGCGACGGAGGGCGGCGACTCGATCTGGACGACCAGGTCCACGGCACCCATGTCGATGCCGAGCTCGAGGCTGCTCGTGGCGACCACACAGGGGAGAGCGCCCCGCTTGAGGTCGTCCTCGATCAGGGCGCGCTGCTCCTTTGAGACCGACCCGTGGTGGGCACGCGCGATGACCGGGGCGGCGCCGTACGACTGCCCGGACTGGGCCATGAGCTGGGCCGGCGGTCCCTCACGCTGGTCCGGCCCGTCGGGACCCTCGACGCCTGCGTGCTCGGCGGCGATCTCGTTGAAGCGTGCGGTGAGACGCTCGGCGAGGCGGCGGGAGTTCGCGAAGACGATGGTCGAGCGGTGCCGCTCGATCAGGTCGACCACACGCTCCTCCACGTGCGGCCAGATCGAGGAGCGCCGCTCCGCCGAGCCCGCGGCTGATCCCTCGGGCGGCTCCTCGAGCTGGGCGAGCGCGAGCTCCGTCATGTCCTCGACCGGCACGACGACCTGGAGGTCCCACTGCTTCGAGGAGCCCGGTGCGACCACCTCCACCGGGCGGGAGCCGCCCAGGAACCGGGCGACCTCCTCGACCGGTCGCACGGTCGCCGAGAGGCCGATCCGCTGAGCCGGCTCGTCGAGCAGGGCGTCGAGGCGCTCGAGGCTCAGCGCGAGATGGGCTCCGCGTTTGGTGCCGGCGACCGCGTGGACCTCGTCGACGATCACGGTCTCCACGCCGCGCAGCGCCTCGCGCGCCTGCGAGGTGAGCATGAGGAACAGGGACTCGGGGGTGGTGATCAGGATGTCGGGGGGCGTCGTGGCGAGCCGTCGGCGCTCCTGGGCGGGGGTGTCCCCGGAACGGACGCCGACAGAGATGTCGCGGACCGGGCTGCCGAGCCGCTCCGCGGTCTGCCGTATCCCGATGAGCGGGGCGCGCAGGTTGCGCTCCACATCGACCGCGAGCGCCTTCAGTGGCGAGACGTAGAGGACCTTGCAGCGACGGAGCTTGTCCTCCGGCAGCGGCTGCGAGGCGAGCCGGTCGAGGGACCAGAGGAAAGCCGAGAGGGTCTTGCCCGAGCCGGTCGGCGCCACCACGAGCGCGTTGCGCCCGGCGGAGATGGTCTCCCAGGCACCGACCTGCGCCGACGTGGGCGCGGCGAAGGCCGCTTCGAACCAGGTCCGCGTCGGTTCGCTGAACCCGGCGAGTACGTCGGACGCTCCCGACCGGCCTTCTCCGCTCGTCACACCACCATCCTTACCCATGCCACCGACAACCTCGCGGGTCGGCGATCTCTCCGTGTCCCCACCGCCCGTTCCTGGGCTGGCGGCGGTCCAGGGGTTATGCCGGAGCGGACAAAAGGCGGTGAAAACTGTCGGGGGAGCGTTCTAGGGTTGTCTGCTGTGCCTCATCCTCTTTCCGAAACCGGTGCCATGACCCTTCAGGACACACCTGCCGCGATGGTCCACGCACGCGGGCTCCGCAAGTTCTACGGCGACGTCGAGGCCGTGCGTGGCATCGACGTCGAGGTCAAGCAGGGTGAGTCGTTCGGGTTCCTGGGCCCCAACGGTGCGGGCAAGTCCTCCACGATGCGGATGATCGCTGCGGTGTCACCCCCGAGCGGGGGTGAGCTGAGCATCCTTGGCATGGACCCGCAGACGCAGGGGCCGGAGATCCGTTCGAGGATCGGCGTCTGCCCCCAGGAGGACACCCTCGACAACGAGCTCAACGTGCGTGACAACCTGGTCGTCTACGGCCGTTACTTCGGCATCCCACGCAGGGAGGTCGCGGAGCGGGCCGACGAGCTGCTGGACTTCGTGCAGCTGACAGACAAGTCGAAGGCCAAGGTCGAGGACCTCTCCGGCGGCATGAAGCGGCGGCTCACGATCGCGCGTTCCCTGGTGAACAAGCCGGACCTGCTGCTCCTCGACGAGCCCACCACCGGCCTCGACCCCCAGGCCAGGCACCTGCTGTGGGACCGCCTCTTTCGGCTCAAGCACCAAGGCGTCACTCTTGTCCTCACCACGCACTACATGGACGAGGCCGAGCAGCTGTGCGACCGGCTGGTGGTCATGGACGGCGGGCAGATCGTCGCCGAGGGATCGCCGCTGGACCTCATCCGCAGCCACTCGACCCGCGAGGTCGCCGAGCTGCGCTTCGGCGTGGGCGAGCACGAGGCGCTTGCTGCGAAGGTCGAGGACCTCGCCGAGCGCGTCGAGGTCCTGCCCGACCGCCTGCTGCTCTACACCACCGACGGCGAGGAGGCGCTGGCGCGGGTGCACGAGCGTGGCCTGAGCCCGGCTGCCGTCCTGGTGCGTCGCTCCACCCTCGAGGACGTCTTCCTCCGGCTGACCGGACGGACGTTGGTGGACTGATGAGCCAGGCCACCACCACGCGCATCACCCGGTTCGACCTCGTCGCGAGGCAGCTGGACTACTGGGTCACCGTCTACAAGCGCACCTGGCGGGGGTCGGTGATCACGTCATTCGTGATGCCGCTGCTCTACGTCACCGCGATGGGCGTCCTGCTCGGCGGGTTCATCGAACAAGGTCCCGAGGCGCTCGAGGGGGCGCCGACGTACCTCGCTTTCGTGGCCCCCGGGCTGGTCGCTGCCCATGCCATGCAGACCGCGACCGGCGAGGTCACGTGGCCCGTCATGGGCATGATCAAATGGAGCAGGACCTACTACGCCATGACGGCGACGCCACTTCGACCGAGCGACATCGTCGCCGCGCAGCTGCTCTTCGTGACCTTCCGCGTCGGGTCCGCCTGTGGCGTCTTCCTTCTCGTCCTGGCGATCTTCGGGGTCTTCGCGTCCGTCGGCGGGCTTCTGCTCGCCTGGCTCGCGCAGATCCTGATCGGCCTCGCCTTCGCGACCGTCTTCTTCGGGTTCTCGGCGATGCTGAAGCACGAGTCCGGGTTCGCGATCGTCTACCGGCTCGTCGTGATCCCGCAGTTCCTCTTCTCGGGCGCGTTCTTCCCGATCTCGAACCTCTCTCCGACGTTGGAGTGGCTGGCCAGGCTCACGCCCCTGTGGCACGGCGTCGACCTGACGAGGATGCTGTTGCTCGACCGTGTGGACGGCTCGCTGGCGTTGGTCCACCTGGCCTACCTCACGACGATGGCTGTGCTCGGCTGGTGGTTCGCGGCCTCCCGACTGACGAAGAGGCTGGCGCTCTGATGGCCCTGGTGAACCTCGCAGTAGCAGGTGCTACCCGCGGATCGGCGAAGCCGACCGGCCGTTCCCTGGTCGTCCGCAACTTCATCACCTACCGCTCGGCCTGGTGGATCTTCGCCACAGGCTTCTTCGAGCCGGTCTTCTACCTCTTCTCGATCGGCGTCGGCGTCGGGCAGCTCCTCGAGGGCTTCGAGCTCAACGGTCAGATGGTGAGCTACGCCGCCTTCGTCGCGCCCGGCATGCTGGCCGCCTCTGCCATGAATGGCGCCGTCCTCGACTCGACCTTCGGCATCTTCTTCAAGCTGCGCTACGACAAGCTCTACGACGGGGTGCTCGCCACGCCGATGCGCCCGATCAACGTCGCCACCGGCGAGATGATGTGGTGCCTGCTGCGGTCGGGGGCCTACTCCCTCGGCTTCCTGCTCGTGATGGTGGCGATGGACCTCGTCGAGTCCTGGTGGGCGATTCTTGCCTGGCCCGCGACCTGGCTGATCGGCTTCGCCTTCGCTGGCGCCGGCATGGCCCTGACGACGTTCATGAAGTCCTGGCAGGACTTCGAGTACGTCCAGCTCGCGATCATCCCGATGTTC
>DASSMS010000080.1:0-9639 GCA_035688575.1 Nocardioidaceae bacterium | reverse complement strand
TGGCTGCCGGCAAGGACAGGAAAGCTGCTCACGCCGTCCGGCCGCTGTGCCAAGTGCAGGCCGGACCGGAAGATGTAGCGCTGCCCCGCGTGCTCCATGAGCAGCGTGCCGGTGCAGCCGTGGACTCCCGGCCAACGCGTGCATGCGAACGACAAGGCGCCGACGTCGTCGTAGACGTGGTCCTTCGTCCCGACCCCCACCAGCCACGCCGGTCTGGTTCCGGCTGGCGGGAGATAGCCAGGCTCGGCGAGGCCATGCACGGCGAGCGGCACTGTAGGACCCGTGATGCGGCCGGGACCAAGCGCACCCGTCCATACCCTGTCCGGATCGGCGAAGGCAGGCAGAATGACGTTGCCGGCGGTCTCGAAGGCGCCGGGCGCTTGCTTCAACACTCGGTGCGCGGCTGCGGTCAGGGCGGGACCGGGGCCCACGACCGTCCGTGCTGGCTCGTCGGTCCCCGCCGTGACGGCGGGAACCGCGATCGTTGCCAGCGTGGCCACCACCGAGGCGACGATCACCAGCCGATTGTGGCGACTCGGCGGGCGAAGTTCCGCGGAGTCCTCAATGGCGACGCTCCTGTATACCTGCCGGGCCCTCATGGTTCGATCACACCCGCCGGCGATCCAGGGCACTTTTCGTGGGAGATGAACTGCTCTCGGTGAACGGTATGGGGCAGCAAGCCTTGCCGGCACAGTCATGGAGGTCCTCGCCGCCGGCGTCGATCGCGGCGAGCAGGCTGCCGCGGATCGTGTTCCTGCCGGAAAGTCGCCGTTCGATCTCGATCAACTTCTCGGATACGGATCTGGAGAACCGCATCGTGGCCACGCCGGTGCCCGACCTCGAGGAATTCGGCAATCTCGTCGAGGGTGAACCACAGCCGCTGCGCGGCCTTGATGATGCAAAGGGTCGTGACCGTGATTGGTCGTAAAGCCGGTGACCGCCGGGGGAACGAAGCGGCTTCTCGATCAGGCCGCGCCGCTCGGAGCAGCGCCAGGTTTCCTTGTTGAGGCCCGCGGCCGCAGCCGGCGTGGTAGCGCGCAGGCACGGCGAGAACTCCTCGGCTCGGGCACTCAACGCGTCCAAGATCTCGCCCTTCCCGGGGGCACGCCGGCGTCCAGAATCAGGCCACGGTCATCACCGGCGATGTCGAAGGTGAAGAAGGAACAGCAGGAAGTCTCACGGGCGGTGAGCTCCCTCACCTGATCGAGCACACCCGGCGGACCCGACATGCCCAGGCCTGTGATGCCCTGGCCGCGCTCGACGAAGGTCACGAAGTCTCGAAACAGGTTGTCGAACTCCGCGAACCGCCCCGGGCGGGCGGCGCTCGGTAGCGAGCACGAACCACTGGTCATGAGATCTTCCATGACCCCACGTTAGGCCCGGACCCAGTGTGTGTGTTTCCTCATTGGTTGACTACTTGCTGTAGCGCGACCCGGCCGCGGTGGACCTTCTCGAGGATGGAGTCGAGGTGGCTGTCCAGACGAAGGGTTTGGCACCGAGGTTCGACCCGACCTCGGCTACATCGGCGACTTCAGCCCCGACGGCCTACGTGATCTGGGCCCGATCACCGAAGTACTCCGGCATTGGCCAAAGGACGAGGCATTCTGCGTGGAGATTCTCGTTGTCACCCACCACTGACCTACCGACCGCTCATCGGCAAGCAGATGAGGGCGGTTCAGCCCTTCCCCGCGTAGCGCCCGTAAACCACTGTGCGGCCCCTTCGCCGCCATCCAGGGCTGGGCAACCACGAATTTCGGCGTCTTCGCCAGCGACGTCGCCGCAAGCGAGTCCTTCTACACCAGTGCGCTCGAGGCGCTGGACATTGAAGCGGGCTACCTCACCGAGCACGGTTGATGCTTTCCATCAAGCCGCCGTAGCAGCCGGTGGGACCTCCCGGCACGAGCCGCGATACTGGCCCGAGTATCGGGCTTACGCTGCGTTCGACAGTGATCCGGACGGAAACAACGTCGAGGCCTTGGTGAAGGAGGCCGAAGCTTCCTGACGAGGTCTGGTCAGAGGGCCATGCCAGATGTGGGCCGCCCGCCGAACTCCTGGGCGGCCCGAATGGCTGGAGTGCGCACCGCCCCGTGACCGGCATTGTCGCGCGGATCGCGGCGATTGCGGAAACATCTGGTGCCTGCCCCGGTCACCTCTCCATGCCGTGCGGTCGTACGGAATGCGCAAACCACTGGCAGCCACCTTGGGGTGCCTTTCACAGGTCCGCGGTGATGGCGCCCCAGAGGTGTCGTGGCACTTTGCAACCACACCGGTGCCATCCACGTCGTTCCATTCCTTGACGACACCCTCGCGCCCATCGGTCACCCGGTCACAGTAGGGCGTCGGCATCGGACTGTCCTCACTCGAGAGGGCCACGATCAGGGCCCTGCAAGGGTGTGAACGCGGGCTCCGCGGCAAGATCCCGTACGAATCAGTTCTCTGCATCCGGGGGAGAGCACCACGGCTCCACGATTATCAAAGCCGTTCGGAGGTCTCTCTTGGAAACCAAGATGACCGGGCCGGTTTCCGTGTTGGTGACGTGAGCGTAGATCCCGGCTTCGACAAGCGCGTGGCTCGCCTGTATCGCGTCCTCCATCGACGCGAAATCGTCGAGATTCCACTGGACGCCGCGCAGCCCCCAATGACGTCGTCGGGCCCGCAAGTTCCATCTCACCTTCGAAACCTAGACCCAATGCGCGCGCTCGCGAGTGCGCACGCATTGGCATGTTGGGGCGAGCGGATCGCGGCAGTTCCGGACGTCCGATGCACGGGCAGCCAGGGGCACCGCCGTCCGCCACTTCAGGAGCTCTTGGCTGCGCTGGGGATGACCCTCACGCGTTCCCAGCGGTGTTCATTGCGCCTTGTTGTCCCACGCCCCGCCTCGGAGCGCATCCTTTGCTGCACTCCGCGTGAATCCATGGGTCCAGCGCACAACGTCGCCGTTGACCGCGTTTACCGTGCACCACACAAGATTCTGCGGAGGCAGGACGCCCAGGAGGACGTCCCAGTAGCGGTCGTGCTTCCGTGTCAGGGTGGTATGCACCTCGCTCGGGTCGGCCAATCCTGCGGCTTGGCGCAGACAGACCGCCTTCGCCTGGGCAGCAGACATGTTGCCCAAGTCCGCCCCCTCGCTACAGGCAGTCAAGCCGAGGCCAAGCAGAAGCACGAGCGGCAACTGACGCGACACCTTTGCTCTCGCTGCAGGCGGACGGCATTGGGCTCTCGCCGGGCTCACGATGGGCATTACGCGCTTCCTGGGCGGCTGGGATTCAAGTCATTGACCCGAGCGATGGAAGAGCGAGCATGCCGAGCAACGTCGCGAGAATCAGCAGCACGACACCGTTCGCGAGAGGCGCACTCGTAGCCGTCGCGAGTTGGCTTCTGCCCACTCCTATGAGGAGCACAAAGAGGATCAGGAGAAGCGAGAGCAGGAAAGTGGCACTCATGACGGAGGTAACGCGCCTCTGAGCACGAAGTGACGACCCGTCACTGCGACTGGCTAGACCGGTTCCAGCCGGTGAAATGGAAGATTGTCGGCTGAGCGATCGAGGTACGCCGCCGACACGACGGGCATGAAAACGACATCTACCTCGCTCACCTCACCGCGAACGTCTCGGGTGAATCGGCGCACAGCGGCAACGTCCTCATCTCGGCAGGTCCGGTAAACAGCGCGGGACGATGAGGGTTCACCGCGACCCAGGCGCTAGCCGAGTTTCGTGTCGATGCCTTCGACAGGCCAGGGCATGGGTACGCCGGTCGCGCTGTGGCAGCGGTAGCCGTGCGGGTTCTTCGCGAGGTACTGCTGTCAGTTGGCAGCGTAGTAATCGTTGGCGTGTGGCTCTAGGAAGTTCACTGGGATCCCACGCGATCGTGCATGCTCGATCTCGCGACGGGTGCTTTCCCCGACGTAGTCGCCCACGTTGACGATGA
This sequence comes from Nocardioidaceae bacterium, assembly GCA_035688575.1. Classification (GTDB taxonomy): domain Bacteria; phylum Actinomycetota; class Actinomycetes; order Propionibacteriales; family Nocardioidaceae; genus Nocardioides_C. The sequence goes on along the minus strand of DASSMS010000080.1, from coordinate 5,712 downwards.
GGACCTCGTCTGACATCGCGATCTTCTGAAGGTGTATCCGGCCGAGCCGTGCGCGTTCCTCTGCGTTGAGTTCCGTGGACGGATCCAGGGCGGTCGGGGTCAGCACCACGTGTCCGGCCAGCGTCAACTCAGCGTCAAGACGCTCGAACTCCTCACGAAATCGCATGGAGCCGCAGAGCGTGATGACGGTGTACTCATCGGGCGCGGTGCGCGGTTCCTCAACAGGCACCGGGCGAGGCTAGCAACCGAGGTCAGGCGTCCGAGGGAAACGGCACCCCCGTCGCCGAGTGGCAGCGGTAGCCATTTACGTGCTTTGCGAGGTACTGCTGGTGGTAGTCCTCGGCGTAGTAGTACGTCGGCGCCGGCGCGATCTCGGTTGTGATCGGGCCGTAGCCACGCTTGGCGAGCACAGGTGCGTAGGCCGAGGTCAGCTCGCGCGCGACCCGCTCCTGCTCGCGTGAAAGCGTGTAGATGGCCGAGCGGTACTGCGTGCCGACGTCGTTGCCCTGCCGCATCCCCTGGGTCGGGTCGTGGAACTCGTAGAAGGCCTTGACCAGGTCGGCGTAGGCCACCCGGGAGGGGTCGTAGACCACGCGCACCGCCTCGGTGTGGCCGGTGCGGCCCGAGCAGACCTCCTCGTACGACGGGTGCCGGGTGCTGCCTCCGGCGTACCCGACGGACGTCGACCAGACGCCGGGCATCTGCCAGAACACCTCCTCGGCACCCCAGAAGCAGCCGAGACCGAAGATCGCGACCTCGTAGCCGGCTGGGATGTTGGACTCGTCGGTCTCGACAGGGGTGTCGAGCACGAGGTGGCGCTCGGCCAGGTGGAACCAACGCTCCGCGCGACCGGGCAGAGCCTCGGCCGGGCTGGGGATCTCGGTCTTGTGGCGGCTGAACAGCACGGCTCCTCCTCGAGCAGGGGGGTGAAACAGTTTCCAGGGTATGCAGGCAAACCATCTCTTCCCATGGCCTGATTCCCATGGGAAGCATGAGTTCTCCTGCATCCCCTGGTAATTCGCGGCCCCGGTAGGGTCGGACGGGTGAGTGAGCAGAGCCAGAAGACAGGATTCGAGACCCGGGCCATCCACGCCGGGTACGACCCCGACCCGATGACCGGCGCGGTGATCCCGCCCATCTACGCGACCAGCACCTACAAGCAGGACGGTGTCGGCGGTATGCGCGGGGGCTACGAGTACTCCCGCACCGCGAACCCGACCCGCACCGCCCTCGAGGGCAACCTCGCGGCGCTCGAGGAGGGGGAACGCGGCTTCGCGTTCGCCAGCGGCCTAGCGGCGGAGGACACGCTGCTGCGGACTCTCTGCAAGCCCGGCGACCACGTGGTGATCCCCGACGACGCGTACGGCGGGACCTACCGCCTGTTCGCCAAGGTGGAGGAGCCGTGGGGCCTGGCCTACACGCCGGCGCAGGTGGCGGACGTGGAGGCCGTGCGCGCGGCGATCGAGCCGGGTCGCACCAAGATCGTGTGGGTCGAGACCCCGACGAACCCGCTGCTGAACATCGCCGACATCGAGCAGCTCGCCGCGGTGACCCACGACGCCGGCGCGCTCCTCGTCGTCGACAACACCTTCGCCTCGCCGTACCTCCAGCAGCCCCTGACCCTCGGCGCCGACGTCGTCGTGCACTCCACGACCAAGTACTGCGGGGGACACTCCGACGTGGTCGGCGGCGCGCTGGTTGTGAAGGACCACGAGATCGCCGACGGACTGGCCTTCCACCAGAACTCCATCGGCGCGGTCGCCGGGCCCTTCGACGCGTGGCTCGTGCTGCGCGGCCTCAAGACCCTCGGCGTGCGCATGGACCGGCACTGCGACAACGCCGAGCGGGTGGTGGAGTTCCTCGAGGCACATCCGGCCGTCTCCCAGGTCATCTACCCGGGGCTCGAGGCGCACCCCGGCCACGAGGTCGCGAGCCGGCAGATGAAGCGGTACGGCGGCATCGTCTCGTTCCGGGTCGGTGACGGGGAGCAGAAGGCCCTCGACACGTGCGCGAGGGCGCAGGTCTTCACCCTCGGTGAGTCCCTCGGCGGCGTCGAGTCGCTGATCGAGCACCCCGGCCGGATGACCCACGCGTCCGTCGCGGGCACGGCGCTCGAGGTCCCCGGCGACCTGGTGCGCCTCAGCGTCGGGATCGAGACCGCCGAGGACCTGATCGCCGACCTGGACCAAGCACTGTCGTGACGCTGGTCGCCTGCGTGGACTTCGGGTCCACGTTCACGAAGGCGGCGCTGGTCGACGTCGGGACGGGTGAGCTGGTCGCGACGGCGAGCCACCGTACGACGATCGACACGGACGTCCTCGACGGGTGGCAGGCATGCCGGGAGCAGCTCGCGGCAGCCGACCCCGCTGCCCGAGACGCAGCGGTGCTCGCCTGCTCATCGGCCGGCGGGGGCCTCAGGATCGCGGTCGTCGGCAACGAGGAGCTCGTCACCGCCGAGGCGGGGCGCCGGGTGGCGCTGTCCAGCGGGGGCCGGGTCGTCCACGTCGCGAGCGGCGGCCTCGACGAGGCGAGCGTCGCGGAGCTCGGTGACAGCCGCCCCGACGTGGTGCTGCTCGTGGGCGGGACCGACGGGGGCAACGCCGAGGTCCTGCTCGGGTGCGCCGGCGCGCTCGCCGAGGCCGCCTGGTCGGGACCGGTCGTGGTCGCCGGGAACGTCGACGCGCAGAAGGAGGTCGCCTCCAGGCTCGAGGTGGCCGGGACGCCGTACGTCCTCGCCGACAACGTCGTGCCGCGGATCGGGGTGCTGGCGCCGGACTCGGCTCGTGCCGCGATCCGGGAGATGTTCCTGCGCCACGTGATCGGCGGCAAGCACCTCTCGGAACACGTGGAGTTCACGGCGATGGTGCAGGGCGCGACGCCCGACGTCGTGCTCACCGCCGTGGAGCTGCTCGCTCACGGGCTCGACGAGGAGACTCCAGGGGCCGGCGACGTGGTGGTGGTCGACGTCGGCGGCGCGACCACCGACGTGTACTCCGTGGTCGAGCTCGACCCCGAGGACGCGGGGCTCTCGCGCGAGGTCGTGGCCACCGTCCCGGCCTCGCGCACGGTCGAGGGCGACCTTGGCATGCGCTGGAGCGCTCGGTCGACGGTCGAGGCGGCCCTGGCGATGGGCCTCGTCGCGACCGACGAGGAGGGTGCGGCGGCGTCCGAGGTCGCCGCCCACCGGCAGGCCGACCCCGGGTACATCCCCGACAGCGACGCCGAGCGCGACCGTGACCAGGAGCTGGCGTCCCTCGCCATGGGCGTCGCGCTGCGCCGTCACGCCGGTCGAGCGCAGGTGGTGTTCGGCCCCGACGGCCGGGTCGTGGAGCGCACCGGCAAGGACCTGCGCGAGGCTGACCTCCTGGTCGGCTCCGGCGGGGTGCTCAGGCACAGCGGCGACTCCGCGCGCGAGGTCATGACGCGTCACCTCGGCGACGACGGCCAGGGCTGGCAGCTGCCGCAGGGCCCGCGGGTCGTGGTCGACACCGACTACGTGCTGGCGCCGGCCGGGCTGCTCGCGGCCCGACACCCGCAGGCGGCCTACGGGCTCCTGCGACGACTGCGTGACTGAGGTCACCTACGCTGTCGCCATGGCTAAGGGCAAGCGGCTGACCGGCACCGTGGACAAGCTGCGCGAGCGGCGGCGCCGCCGTTCCGACGAGCGGTTCGCCGAACGCTTCTCGGCGCAGTTCGCCCATCAGTGGGCCCAAGTGCGAGCCGACCGGCAGCAGGAGGCCAAGGCCGAGCCGCGAATCGACGCCGGCCCGACGAACTTCAGCCGCGCCCAGGTCCCGTGGGCGGTCGACCTCGCCGCGGCCTGGTCCTGGCGGTTCCTGGTCATCTGCGGAGCCGGCTACGTCTTGCTGTGGGTGCTCGCGCGGTTCTCCGTGGTCTTCCTGCCGCTCGTGGTCGCCCTGTTCATCACGGCGCTGGCCTCGCCCCTGGTCGACCTCGGCACGCGGATCGGCATCAACAGGAAAGCGGCGTCGGGTCTGGTGGTCGTGGGCGGTCTCGCGGCCGTCGTACTCCTGCTCACCTTCGTCGGCACCCAGATCTCGCGAGGTTTCAGCGACCTCGCCGCGCAGGTGGTCACGGGCCTCGAGGAGATCCGCAGGTGGCTCCAGGACGGTCCGTTGAGGGCCAGCGAGTCGCAGATCAACGACTACATCCAGGCGGCCCAGGAGCTGGTGACGAGCTCCAACGAGGAGGTCGTCACGCGCGTGACGGAGGTCGGTACGACGATCGGCCACATCGTCGCGGGCTTCTTCATCGTGCTGTTCGCGTCCTTCTTCTTCCTCTCGGACGGGTCACGCATCTGGGCCTGGGTCGTGCGGCTGTTCCCCCGCGCCGCACGAGTGCGCACCGATGCCTCCGGCCGGGTCGCCTGGAAGACGCTGACCCAGTTCGTCCGGGCCACCGTCCTCGTCGCCTTCGTCGACGCCGTCGGCATCATGATGGTCGCGCTCGTGCTCGACGTCCCGTTCGCCAGCGCCATCGGCGTGCTCGTCTTCCTCTTCGCCTTCATCCCGATGATCGGCGCGACCATCTCCGGCGCGGTGGCCGTGCTCGTGGCGCTCGTCGCCCACGGCTGGGTCGTCGCGCTGATCATGCTGGGCGGAGTGATCGCCGTGCAGCAGATCGAGGCGCACGTCCTCCAGCCGTTCCTGCTCGGCCGGTTCGTCTCGGTACACCCGCTCGGAGTCATCGTGGCCATCGCGATGGGTGTTCTCGTGGCCGGCATCGCGGGTGCCTTGATCGCCGTGCCGATCGTGGCCGCCCTCAACGCGGTAGCCACCTACCTGGCGGGCGAGGCGGCGCCGTCGGAGATGCCCATCGGAGAGGCGATGGACTCCTCGGAACCACCGCCCGCCCCGGGCACGCCCGCCTGACTCAGGCGCGGGGAGCCACCTCGGACTGCCCGGGCGCGGGCCCGGCGGGAGCGGGGACCGACGCGTCCCCCCTGGTGCCAAGCGGAACCTCCTTGAGGAAGAACGCGACGACCAGTGCCACGAGCACCACGGGTACGGCGGACAGGAACATGTCGTGCAGCGCGCTGCTGAACGCGCCCGTGACGAGCTCTCGCAGCGGCTCGGGGAGGGCCTGGATCGCCTGCACGTCGTTGGCCAGCGTGTCGACGTTCCCGACCGCTTCGGGTGCCGTCCCGGCGGGGAGGTCGCGCATCGCATCGGCGAGGTGGACCGCCAGGCGGCTGGAGAGGATCGCGCCGAACAGCGCGGTGCCGAAGGAGCCGCCCATCTGGCGGAAGAACGCTACTGACGCGGTCGCGGTGCCCATGTCGGAGCGGTCCACGGAGTTCTGCACCACCACGACCAGGACCTGCATGGTGAAGCCGAGCCCCAGACCCATGAGGAACATCGCGAGCCCGGCGTACCAGTACGGCGTGTCGGCGTCGAGGGTGGAGAGGCCCACCAGGGCCACGGCAACGATCGATGCGCCGAGGATCGGGTAGATCTTGTAGCGGCCGGTGCGTGACATCCGGCGCCCCGCGGCGATCGAGGTGGTGAAGATGCCCACCACCATCGGCAGCATCGCCAGGCCCGACTTGGTCGGGCTCATGCCGTCGACGACCTGCAGGTAGACCGGGAGGAAGATCATCCCGCCGAACATCGCGGCGCCGATGGTGAAGCCGAAGAGGTTCGCGACGGAGAAGATCGAGTTGCGGAACAGCCGCATCGGGATGATCGGCTC
>DASSMS010000185.1:0-42886 GCA_035688575.1 Nocardioidaceae bacterium | reverse complement strand
ACCGCCGCTCAGGAGGCTGCGGCTGGCCGCTCACCAGGCGAGGTGCGCTGGAACGAGTACGGAACCCCCGCCTCGGTGGTCGCGGACCGACCGCTGGCTCGTGACCTCCCGGCGTCCCCGGATCGCTCGGCGCGCGCCTACCTGAACCAGAACAAGGCGCTCTTCGGGCTCGACGGGGCCGCCCTCGACTCGCTCGAGACCCTCGCCGTGGTCCCGGTCGGTGAGGGCAGCATCGTCACCCTCCGGCAACGCGTCGACGGCCTCCCGCTCACCCAGGGCGGTCTGGTCACCGTTGCCGTACGCGGGGACAGCGTCCTGCACGTCTCGTCCTCGCTGACCAGGGACACCGGTGTGCTCCCGAAGCCGGCGCTCGACGAGGCAGCCGCTCAGCGGCTCGCGGTCGAGGGAGCCGGCCTGGACGCCCAGGCGGCAGAGATCATCCGCACCAGGCGGGTGGCCGTGCCGACGCCGTCGGACGGCACGAGGAGAGCCTACGAGGTCGTGCTGGCCGAGAAGGGTGGCGAGGGCGCTGCCTTCACGGTCCTGGTCGACAGCACCACCGGCGACCTGCTCGTGCGTGAGGACCTCGCCGACCACCTCGAGGACAACGCGGCGTGGGAGCTGTTCGGGGCGACGCCTCCGGACGAGAAGAGCACCGAGCGCGAGACCTGGTGCTGGAGCGTCCTCGCCGGGTGCGAGGACGTGGTGGACAACGGGGCCTCCCCGCTCGCCTGGGACGTCGACCCGGCGACCGAGGCGCCGACGGGTACGACGGACGGCAACAACGCGCTCTCGGGCAAGTCGTGGGACAGCCTGCCGCAGAGCCCGGTCGTCGAGCGCACGGCGGTTGCACGCGCCGACCGCGAGTACGTCTACGACTTCCAGAACATCTGGCGGGAGAGTCAGTGCGACCCGGAGGCGCTCACCGGAGACGAGGGCAACGACATCGACGCGGCCACGGCCAGCCTGTTCGCCCACCACAACCGGCTTCACGACTTCTCGTACCAGCTCGGTTTCACCGAGGAGACCTGGAACGCCCAGCAGAGCAACTTCGGCCGCGGCGGCGCCGAGGCGGACCCGGAGATCGGCAAGGCACAGTCCGGAGCGCGACTCGGCTACCGGGACAACGCCAACCAGTACACCCCGCCGGACGGTGTCGCGCCGTGGAGCAACATGTACCTGTGGCAGCCCATCGCGGGTGGCGCCTACGTGCCGTGCGTCGACGGTGACTTCGACGGCACCGTGATCGGCCACGAGTACACCCACATGATCTCCAACCGGATGGTGGCCGGCCCGGACGCGGGCCTGTCCGGCTACCAGGCTCGCGGCATGGGGGAGAGCTGGTCGGACCTGGTCGCGATGGAGTACCTCTTCGAGCTCGGCAAGCGCCCCAAGGGCGACACCCCCTACGTCACCGGCGCCTACGTGACGGGTGACGACCGGACCGGCATCCGGAACTACGACATGTCGCGGAGCCCGCTCAACTACTCGAACGTCGGCTACGACGTGGTGGGCCTGAGCGTCCACTCCGAGGGCGAGATCTGGTCGGCCACCAACTACACCCTCCGGCAGGCGATGGTCGACCGGTACGGATCCGGGACCCCGGCTCTCCAGAGGTCCTGCGCCGACGGCGAGACTCCGGTCGCTGAGTGCCCTGGCAACCGGCGCTGGGTGCAGCTGGTCTTCGACTCCTTCCTCGTGCCCGCGACGGGCTCGGTCTCGATGCTCGACATGAGGGACGCCATGCTGGTCGCGGACAGGTTGCGCTTCGACGGCGACAACCAGATGCTGATCTGGGACGCCTTCGCGAAGCGGGGCATGGGTGAGAACGCCATGTCCGAGGGAGCCGACGACGTGGACCCCGTGCCGGACTTCGCCTCACCGTCGGGGCGGAACGGGACGGTCGAGTTCCGCGCATCGGGTCTCAACGCACCGGTGCGGATCTACATCGGTGACTACGAGAAGCAGGCAGTCGCCGTGGCAGACACCGACGCCTCCACCGACCTCGGCGGCAGCGTTGCCATGGTGCCCGGAACGTACGACGCGCTCGCGGTCGGTCCGGCGGTGGGACACCAACGCTTCAGCTTCGAGGTGAAGGCGGACCGGACCCGGGTCGTCCCCGTTCCCCTCAGCAGCAACCTGGCCGCTGCGGCCAACGGCGCCACCGCGACCGGGGATGGCAACGGAGCGGAGTCGCTCGTCGACGGCACGGAGACCACCTCGTGGGAGGCAGGCGCCGAGAGTGTCGACGGGCTAGGTGTGACCGTGGACCTGGCCGGCGATCGTGCCCAGCAGGTCGGCCGGGTCAACGTGAGCGCGTTCTACCAGAGCGGCAGCAGGTTCAGTGCCCTGCGGCAGTTCCGGGTCCTCACCTGCGACGCGGCCTCGGGTCAGAGCTGTGATGACCCCGCATCGTTCGCGCAGGTCTACCTGAGCCCGGCGGACGCCTTCCCCGGCGACGGGATGCGGCCGACGGCGCCAGACCTCAACGTCCGGTCCTTCGCGGTGCCTCGCATCATGGCCACCCACGTGAGGTTCGAGGTCGTCACCAACCAGTGCACCGGTGGCTCTTCCTTCCAGGGCGAGCTCGACAACGACCCGGACAACCCGACCGACTGCCCGAGCGGAGCGCCTTCGGTTGCGCAGACGGTGCGAGCCGCGGAGTTCCAGGTCTTCGGACGGTGACCTGCTGACGTGGCGCGCCGGGTCGACCTGCTGACCCGGCGCTGCCGCGCCAGCAGACCTCGACAGAAAAGAACGACCGTGCTAATTTTGTCGGCATGGGTAAGGGCGAGCTGACGAAGGCGGCGATCCTCGACGAGGCCGTCCAGATCGCCTCACGCGTCGGCTTCGGTGGTCTCAGCATCGGGCAGCTCGCCGACCGGGTGGAGATGAGCAAGAGCGGTCTCTTCGCGCACTTCAGGTCAAAGGAGCAGCTCCAGCTCCAGGCAATGGAGCGCGCGAGGCAGAGGTTCGTCGACGTGGTCATCCGGCCGGCGCTCGCTGCCCCACGAGGCATCGCCCGGGTGCGAGCCGTGTTCGACGGCTGGCTCGAGTGGGCGCACCAGGCGCTCCAGGGCGGGTGCATCTTCGTCGCAGCCGCCGCCGAGCTCGACGACCAGCCGGGTGCGCTGCGGGACGCGCTGGTCAGGAACGAGCGCGACTGGCTCGAGTTCATCGCGACCGTAGCCGGCACGGCCGTCGCGGAGGGGGAACTGCGTGGGGACCTCGACCTCGAACAGTTCGCGTTCGAGGTCCACGGCGTGATGCTCGCCCATCACCACGCAAGCCGCCTGCTCCACGACGAGCGGGCGGAGGCCAGAACGCTTCGGGCCTTCGAGTCCTTGCTCGCGGGGGCTCGACCCAGCACGTAGCCGTTCGCCCCACATGGGCGGCCCATCACCAACCGAGGAGTCCGACCATGGCATCATCATCTGCGAAGAAAAGCACGAACGTTCGTTTACTGAGGAGCTTCTTCTCTGCGTCGGAGCGTGTCGCACCCGCGCTCGCCGCCCACGTGGCAGCGAGGATGTGGTTCACCCTGCCACCGGAGGCCCGGGATGCTCGGATCCCTGAGGGCGGGGCACCGTTCCAGGTCGAGTCTCAGGGTGCTGTCGTGCGAGGCCAGGCCTGGGGGCACGGGCCTGTCGTCTACCTCGTGCACGGATGGGGCGGCCGGGGGAGCCAGCTCGCCGGCTTCGTGGAGCCACTGGTGCGGCGAGGCCACCAGGTGGTCCTCTTCGACGCGCCCTCTCACGGTGACTCCGACCCCGGGCCCTCCGGCCCACGGTCCGGGAACGGCGTCGAGTTCGGCAAGGCGCTCGACGCCGTCGGCGCGAGGTTCGGACCGGCGAGGGCCCTCGTCGCGCACTCGATGGGCGCAGTCTCGAGCCTGCTCACGTTGAAGTACGGATGGCTCTCGACCGAGCGGCTAGTCCTCCTCGCGCCGATGAGCAGGTACGTCACCCAGTTCGACGCGTTCGCGGGCTTCCTCGGCATCGGCCCGCGGACCCGCAGACGCGTCGACGCACATGTGGCGCGCCGGGTCGGCGTTCCTGTCGAGGAGTTCGACGTGGAAGTGCTGGCCGAGCAGGTGGGTCCGAGACCGACCCTGGTCGTGCACGACCGCACGGACCGGCAGACGTCGTACGTCGAGAGCGCGGAACTGGTCCGGAGCCTGCCGGAGGCATCCATGATCACGACTCACGGGCTCGGCCACCAGCGGTTGCTCCGGGACCCGCAGGTCGTCGACGCGGTCTCCTGGTTCGTCGACGGCTCCGAGCTCACGAGCCGGCTCTCGGCCACCGCCTGAGCGCGGCTCGCGAGCGCCGACCGATCGGTGTCATGGTGTGCCTGAGGTTCTCCTGCTCGGCGCGACAGACGTCGCCGGCCGGTCCGCGCTACGTGCTCTGACCGCCGCGGGTCATCAGGTGACGGCCCACGCGCGCACCCCGGACAAGGCCGAGCTGGCGCGGCGTGGGCGCACCCTAGGGTCCTTCGGCCCATGACGTGCGCCGTGCGCGGCAGCAGACTCGTGGTACGGAAGAGACTGTCGTGGAGGAAGTCATGGATGCAGCCGAGCGCGTCATCGTTTGTGGTGTGGACGGGTCACCTGCCGGGGAGCGTGCTCTCCAATGGGCGATCGACGAAGCGAGCAGGGGGAACGGCCGGGTGCTGGCCGTGACGGCGTGGTCGTGGGACGGGGTCGAGGGGCTCGCGGCTCCCACCACTCCCTCGGATGCACTGGCCCGCGCGAGGACGCTTCTCGACACCGTGGTCGACAAGGCTCTCGAAGGGGTCGAGAACGCCCCTGCGGTGGAGCGGATCTGCGAACGCGGGTTGCCGAGCGAGGCGCTCTGCAACGCGGCGGCCGGTGCGGACCTGATGGTCCTCGGCAGCCACGGTCACGGTGCGGTGCACGACAAACTGGTCGGGTCCACGAGTGAGCGGGCGATCCACCATGCCCCGTGCCCGGTCGTGATCGTCCCCGATCCGCGGCACGTCGAGCGCAACATCAAACGCGCCAAGACGAGGCAGCCCACACGGGAACACCCCGTCCAAATCGTCTGACAGCCGCGGGTAGAGGAGGGGCGTCACTGGGAGTAGTCCGCGCCCTCGCGGCCGACCTCGCCGAAAGGCGGCCGGGCGCACGCGTCGAGGGCAAGGGTGGTCGGCCGTCGCCCGCCCAGGTCGGGAACTCCCAGAACTCGGGCGCCACACGGCGGTTCGGCCCTCCCACCGCAGGCGGTAGCCCCAGGACGGGTGGCTGGTGTGCGTCACGGGTCGTGGCTCGATGACCGGCCCGCCTTCGGCGTACCCGGAAGACCGGCGGCTGCAACCCGAAGCCTCGAGCGGATCGCCGGATGTCGGCGATCAGCTCGCCCTCGGACAATGCCGGCGAGGCGGCGCTCCAGTGCACCCACGTTGCGCTGACCGCGACGGCTCAGCTCGACGCGAACGGGCCCAGCGGGGGCGGCATCAGTCGGCGCGGTCAGCGAGGATCTTCTCGCGTCGCGCGACTGGGAGCGCGGATGGAGCACGAGGGATGAGTCGTCATGACAGACCAGCAGGAAGCACTCGTCCAACGAGTCGAAGCGGCGCTGCACCGGGCGGGACTGCGCACCTTCCGTGGGTCCGACTTCGGGCACAACTCCGGAGTGGCCATCGACGTCGACAGGGCCGAGGACCGCGAAGGCTCTGGGGTGTGGGTCATCTGGGAGCCGGGTCCAGACCTCATCGCGGAGTCGAACGCCAGCGTCCGGTCAGGCGAGTACGACGCGCGGGCGATCCGGGAGGCGAACGCGGTGAGCGACGCGATGATGCGCGCCATCGCCGAGTTGCTCACCCTGTTCGGACTCACCGCTCACGAGGCGGACCCCGAGATGTACCCCGGGGCTCTGCTGGTCGCCGATGCCGAGTCCAATCCCCAGGACTAACCAGGCAGCCCTCGAGGACGGCCGGTATGACGGACCATTGCCACCATCGCGAGAGAGGTTAGCGATCACCAGAACCGGGCCGCCCCGGCGTCCGCCTTCCCATGAACTCGAGGCGGGCGCGAGATGCTGGACGTCGCGCGAACTCGTCTCCTTCATGCCTCCGTAACGCGCCCGAACGCAGATGAGTGCGTTCATGCCTGCGCATGGCGGCTGCCCTCGTCCACGTCTCGTGTCCTGAGTAGCGACGCGCGGCACGCCGCGCAGCGTGGACCGCAGTGTCCCCGACGCGCCCGCACCATCTGTCATGCTGCGGATCATGGGACTGTTCAAGGCGCTCCGAGGAACGGATCTCACTCCGGACGAAGAGCAGGCGATCAAGTCGCTGGAGGCGACCTTGCCGGACGGATGGAGGTTCAAGGAGCTCCGACGCCAGCTCGTCGGCAGGCGCCCGGTGAAGCACGAAACCTACGGGGCAGTGGTCAAGGGACCCGACCGCACAGTGGTCGCGATCGCCCTCGACGGCGTCACGGCGGTGCAGGCGGTCGCCTCGGCCGTGCCCGGGCCAGCTGCGACGTCTCGCCAGTGGGCGCCGCCACCGATCCTGCCGAGCAGCCCCGACTTCCGTGCGCCGTGGCCGCCCTCGACACAGTCACCAGAGGAAGAAGAAGCGCGTGCAACAGCCGTGGAGCTCCTCCCCGAGGGCGCGGTCCTGTCACCCGCCGACGAGGAGCGGTTCGGTCGGCTGACGATTGTAGGTGTCACCGCGCACACGCCGGACCAGACCGGGATCGCAGGCTTCGGCCTCGATCCGACTTCCGCGTTCTCCGCGCTCGCCGCCCGCTTGCGAGGTGAGCTGCCGGTCAGCGAGGTGTGGTTTCCCCAGATCTAGACGCACCGGCGGGCCGGCGCGGGTCGCGGCACATCCGTGCGTTCAGCCGCACTGAAGAATGAGCCAACTCAGGTCCCAGTCACGGGCGAGAAGGTCTGCGTGTCTGATCCAGTAGTAGAGCCGTCCGACGTCTCCCCACATCATGTCGGCTTCGTCTTGCGAATCGACCTGCATCAGCAGTCGCCACTCCGCCGCACCGTCCCGCAGCTCCTTCGCACGCGGGTCCTGGTATCCAGTTGAGTCGCCGCAGTACAACCCGTTGGTGACGAGCTGGCATTCGACCTGCATGTCGCCCTGTACGGGATCTGGATGACCGAGAAGCCGATGGATCATGTCGTCCTGGTCATCGAAGAGTTCGGCGTACGCGAAGCCTTCGTCGCGGCTCATCCGGAGTCTTTCCACGTCGAACGACTCCCAGGGCGCGAAGGTCAACTCCGCTTGGGGGCGCAGGCCGATCGTCTTGAACACACCTTCGTCTGGGAGGTCCGCGGGCGGCTCGCGCCGTTCCGTTGCGGCAGAGGCAGGGGTGTAGATGACCGCGGCCGAGCCACGGTCGGCTGGGTCGAACCCCCAGGCATTCTGCGTAATGGCGTCGTAGAAGAACGACAGCAGGCCATCGCGAGGCAACAGCCCTTCGGACTCGTGAGGTGCCACGTCGGCAAGACTTACCTGCGCAATGAAGCTCAGCGGGTCGTCGCCATTACGAGGCCACGTGGTCGAGGCAGGCAGGTCGGGGGGCCCGCCCAATCGTGAGCCACGATCGTTGACTGGCGCTGCGGAGTCGGCGATGAGTCGGACGCTCGGACGTGCCATCCCAACGAGCGAGTCCGCGAACTTGCCCAGACCGACCGCTTCCAGCCGTTCCCGGAACGCGGCAACCTCGCCCTCGAAGCCAATCATGTAGGGGAGTCTCGCAGGAAGACTGCGTCGCCGACCCCCAGGCGCGCCACATTCGCTTATGGCACGAGCGCTGCGGAAGATCTGGGTCTCACGCCTCCGCGCTTATGGACCTCGTCGGCGCTGGCGTCCCTCGAGCAACTCCGAGAGCTGCGGCCGCTGCACTTTCCTTTGGCCCACGCCGACCGTGCCCTGCTTGGGGCGCTGCCCCGGCGGGTGCGAGTCGAGCTCACCGACTGCACCTGGCCGGGCGCTCGGCGCTCTGATGAGACGGCTGTTCGTGAGCGTAATCGGGAGGACCGCGTCCAAGTCTTGAGTACAAACAAGGGTGCCGTCCTCGGCACGACCGAGGCATTCACTCTCTGCGGCACATCCGGCAGCCCGCAGGCCGATCCCGCCTGAACCGGTCCCTTGACTGGTGCAGACTGGGGCGGTGAGCAGCCTTGGCGAACAGTTCATGCAGTCGAAGGGCCGCCCCGTAGACCTGGACGGGCAGCGGGTGCACATGGCCTTCGACATGGGACCCCTGCCTGCCGGGACGCTCCGCATTCGTATGGACTCACGCCGGAATCTCCGGCAGGGCATGGCTGTGAAGAGCGATGGTGGGCGAATGCACGTGGCCGAGCACACAGGGGAGTTGTTCGCGTTCTGGTCAGACACCGCCCCGGACTGCGTCGAGGTCGAACTCACGCCACTTCGCGGGCACAAGGACATGGGCGTTCGCGTCTGGAACATCTGGACCAGCCAACGATGGGGCAACACCGACGCGTGGATCGGAAACGCCGGCCTCCTCATCGAGACCGCCGATCCGTACCATGCGGTCTTGAGGGCCAGTGCCGGCCCGGGCGATCCGAGTTTCGACGACCTCGTGGCCACCCTGGACTTCGTCCCCAAATGAACAGCAGGAGTCAGCACCGGACCGCGCGGCGTGAGACCACCCTCCTCCAAGCGCCACGGCCTTGGCCGGAACTCGAGGCACTCACCTCGGCGTGATGAGGCCCTCACCATCAGCGGCATGTGTGAGTGCGCACGGTCTAGGTACTGACAAGATGGCCTCGTGAACGTGCGCGATGGCTCTGATCTTGCCGACGTGGCTGATCCGGCCTGGCCGATTGTCAATCAGTGGATCGAGGAGTCGCCCCTATCTGTCGAACGCCTCGACGTGAGCAGGGACGTGGGGCTCAGCGTCCTGTACCGGCTGCAGGTCACTGCCTCGTCTGTCTTGGGCGCACTGGCTCTCAATAGCGGAGGTCTCCTGGCTGACAGCGGATGGTTCAGGATTCTCGGGGGTGGCGGAACATGCCTGCCCGACCTTGCCACCGCCAACGCCCTCGCGGAGGACCCCGCGACAGAACAGGCCGCGCCGGGTTTCCTCGTGGTGGCCTTTGACGTGCTAGGTGGCCGGTTCGCCATCGACGGCGGTGCCCTCGGGGTGGCAACTGGAGAGGTCTGCTATTTCGGCCCCGATGCGCTCGCCTGGGAGGGACTCGGCGGCGGGCACACGGACTTTGTGCACGCTGCACTTGGCGGAGGCCTGACCGACACGTTCGGCGCGCTCAGGTGGGAAGGCTGGGAGGAAGAAACCCGCCCGCTCGGCCCCGACACCGGCCTGTCCCTCTATCCGCCACCCTTCACCCGAGAGGGAGCTGACATCTCATCGGTGAGCCGACGGCCCGTACCTCTTGCCGAGCTGCACGCGTTCTACCAGGACGCGGCTGCTCAACTCGTACGACCTCAGCAGTAAGCACGCATCGGCGCTTCCTCGCTTTCACCCTCCGTGGCATCAGTGCGTTCGCAGCCGCCTCGCAAGCGCGCCGTTTTCTTAGGTGTCCGAGATGTGCGGTTCACTACTCCTTGTGCCAGTGTCCGGGAGTAACCGCCTTCGCCGGGCAGCAGTAGGCATCGGAGTGATCGCAGCATTCTCGGTCGTGCTTGCGGCGCGGACGAACATGCCTGCGGCTGACTACGCGCGAGCAGCCTGTGGAGAGCTGTCGATCCTGCTAGACGGTGAGCCCCCGAACGAACGCGAGATCGCCGAGACACTAGCGCACGCTGCTGCGAAAGCTGGCCGCGCGGCCACAGTCGACAAGGCTTTCGTAGCCCTCGAAGAGGACCTTGATCGGCTTGATGCAGCAGTCGCGAAACCAGACGGCCTCACTGAGCCCGAAGAAACAGCGGCCAATGACTCGATGGCATCCCTGGCAGAAGCGTGTGCGGACTCGGATGCTCCTGAGGGGCAGAGTACCGATCTCGGTGCTCTGACCATTCAGGAATTGCGGCGAGATTAGCGTCGTTGCGGTACCGGAGCCCGACACGCTTTCATCGAGCATGGTCGCGCTTTCACTATCTGCTGATGTCCGTGCCGGCTTCTGCGAGGCTTTCACGCATGTCAGAACGATTGGTCGTCAACCTCGATGAGCTGCACACCGCTCCGGGGCAGTGCTCAGCGCCGCGAAGGCGAGACTCGGTGACGAAGTCGTTCTTGACCACGACTACTACTGGCATCTGCTCATCGGCCTGCTCCGAGCGGTGGACATACAGTCTCGGGCTCTAGCCCCGCCGCGCGCGAACAGCGGCATGTCCGTGAACGTCTGGAGCCCGCGATCAGCCGTTGGCTGATGGACTCAGTGCGGGCACGACCCTAGTTACTCGCGCATTTCGAGTTGGGGTTGCCGAGTTCTAAGAGAGCGTCGTCGCGCGGTGCTTCGATCGTGACGGTGTCGCCGAGTCCGCTGTACTCGATCCCCCAGGCCATCAGCGGTGCCTGGTTGAGCATCTCCTCGATGGGCTCCAACTCCGGCAGTCCTCCCTCGAGGCTGTCCAGAGCGTCGACGAGGTCGGCGGGATAGATGAGGACCCGCTGGAACCGGCCTTCTTGGAGCTGCACCTCGACCGGCATCCGTACTTTCCGAAGCAGGGCCAGGTTGGTGTTCACCAGCTTCTGGAAGCCGATTGCGCCAAGGACGTCGTCCGCTCGTGCTGTCCCGGCTTGGGGCCGGCCCTCCGGTCGGTAGCCGTCCACCAGGTAGACCGCAGGCGGAAGCCCGAACTGCTGTCCCGCCATGGGGCTGTCGGCCAGATAGGGGGCGTCGGCATCGATCTTGGCCCAGCAATCGTCGCCGAATGCCGAGCCGTCGAAGGCAATGCGGGCATAGCTCTGCCCGTCGACCATCCGATACACCAGCTCCACCGTTCCACCCTCGGGATTCATCACCTCGGTGGAGGACTCCGCCTCGGAGGTGGACAGTCGCCAGGTCCCGCGGGCGCGAGGGAACACCGCTAGGCCAGTGTCGTCGGCTCCGTCCTCGGCCACGGCCGCGAGCTCGAACCGACCGGTGTCGCTGCGCGCGAAATCTCGCAAGGCCGTCCGGTACTGCTGTGCGGACAAGGGTGGTGCCGGAGCTCTCGACAAGGCGTTCGCGGTAGCGGAAGGTGTCGGTGAGGGTGAGGTCGGCCGGATCGACCCATCGCGTTCCTGCGGAGAAGTGTCCGCGCAAGCGGTCAGCAGGCAGATGGCCGCGCTCAGAACGCTACCCAGAGCCCGGATGCGGGAGGCACGCCAAGCGGACGAACCACCACCACCACGACGTCGGCGCAAGGAACCTCCCGAGACCCATGAACAATCCACGCTCACTGTAAGCGGAGGCCGATCCTCCGGACGTTGGCTCACTAAGGGTTGGGCTGATCATGGCTGCCCTGAGGGTTGGTAACCGGGGACAGCGGCGCAGACGCTCGCGGCCAAGGCGACTGAGGACACTGGTCTTCTGCCTGGTCGTGACGGGGCCGGAACCGGATGGTGGTGATCCGGCGTTACCCGACCGTCTGATCGGACTGGTTGCGGACGCGGAAGCGGAGGATGGTGGCGTCGCCCGACCGCCTGCTGCTGATCGGTTCTAGGTCTGTCCTCGCGACGCTGGGGGACGAGAAGCGAATCCCGTCGCCGAGCAACACGGGCAGTACATACACCAGAATCTCGTCGACGAGCCCCCGCTGCAGGCACTGGCCGGCTACATCGGCGCCGAGGACTTCGAGGTTCTTGCCGCCCGCAGCGTCCAGTGCCGTGGCGACCGCTTCCCCGATGTCGCCGGAGAGGAGCCGGACCTCCGGGTCCGGCCGTTCTAGCGGCCTGTGGGTGAGAACGAACATGGGTCCAGAGAAGGGGTAGTCGACGCTGCCCGGCTCCTCGGCCTCCATCCGGTCGCCGACCTCCCAAGTCCGCCGCCCGACGAGCATGGCGCCAGTTGCCGCTGCGATCTCCGCGACATCGTCCGGTGCCACGAAGTCGGCGAGAGCGCGACCATCCCCCCAGTCCATCGAATGGCCGGGACCGGCGATGAAGCCGTCAAGCGACATGCACCTGTTCACGACTACCTTGCCGCTCATTTCACGACCGCCATCCTTGGGTGTTCACCGTACGTCCGGCCCTCCTGAGCCGACCCCAGCGAGATCTCAGCGCGCGCTGACACCGTTCACATCTTTCCGCCGATCTGGGCACTCGGGAAGGGCCGATCTACGACCTCCGCCCGGCGTGGCGGCATGTCATATCGGCACAGAAGGACGTTCGCCGTGACCGTGCGGTCATGCCGATCCAACTGGGTGTGCTCCTGCTTGGGCCGAAGTGCACTCATAGCCGGGCGGGCACGTCGTTCTGCCTGCCCGCCGAGAAAAACCCGTTGCGAGTGGCTGGCATCGGATGTCTGGTTGATCGGCCACCAATCACGGAGGGAACATGACGCGCATGTCGCTGCCCACCCCCACGCTGCACACCGCTCGCCTTCGACTGCGTCCCTTCGACCACGCGGATGCGAACGACCTCTTCGTGCTGCACAGCAGCGCGTACGTGCTGCGCTACTGGGACGCGCCGCCGTGGAGCGAACGCGTGCGCGCCGAGCGGTTCATCACGGCTTGCCGGCAGATGGCAGAGGGGGGCACCGGGGCGCGGCTGGCCGTGGATCGTGTCTCCGACGGGGCGTTCATCGGCTGGTGCAGCCTGAACCGGTGGAATCCGGACCACCGCAGCGCGTCGCTGGGCTACTGCTTCGACGATGCAGCGTGGGGCCACGGCTACGCGACGGAGGCCGCGCGCGTTCTGTTGCGGTGGGCATTCGACACACTGGACCTGAATCGCGTCCAGACTGAGACCGATACGCGCAACGTGGCATCTGCCCGCGTGCTCGAGAAGCTCGGGTTCGTGCGTGAAGGGACGTTGCGGGAAGACTGCGTCGTGGACGGCGAGGTCTCCGACTCGTGGGTCTACGGGCTGATCAGGCGAGAGTGGCGGCCGTCGTCCGAGCCCGTTCCGGCCCGCTGAGTCCTCGCGCCGACGACGGGCGGGGCAGTCTTCGCGGTCACCGGAGACGTCTCCAGGACGGCGAGCCCCCATCTGCCTGCTTCCGGTGGGTCGTCCGCACGTGGAGTAGCCCGAGGCCGTCCGACTTGACCACTCGGGCGGGACCTTCGTCCCTGGCGGGTGCCGACCGCGAGGCGCAGAGTTGATCCAGGCCTGCGAGACGGGCGAGGGAGCCGAAAGGCTGAGAGGCCAGAAGTTCGAGAGATCGACTGGCGACCCCCAACAACCTGATCCGGACAATACCGGCGAAGGGAAATCGCCTCGCAGGTCATTTGCATGTCCGCTGCGGCCCGATAGGTGACCAAAGTCCTCGCCTTCCGGGTTCTCCGGCGCGGACACCCCATGAGGCGCGATAGTTCGAGTGACAAATCGACATCACTCGTGGCATGCCACGACTTTCATGGATGTGGGGGCCTCATGAGGCTTGGTAGGGGTATACGCATCGGCATCGCCGCGGTGCTCGCGGCAGGGATGCCGCTCGGTGCGATGGGCTCGGCCGATGCGAAGGACAAGCGCGAGCTCACGGTGATGACGCAGAACCTGTACCTGGGTTCCAGCCTGAACCCTGCCCTGCAGGCGACCACTCCGCCCCAGTTCGTCGGAGCCGTCGCGCAGATCTACGGCACCGCGCTCTTCGTCACCGACTTCGAGAGCCGTTCCGAGGCGATCGCAGAGATGATCCAGGAGGAGAGGCCGGACCTGATCGGGCTCCAGGAGGTCTCGCGCTGGACTGCCTTCCGAACAACAGGAGGCGCCCTGCCCGGCGTCGACTTCCTCGACGTCCTCCAGCAGGACCTCGAGGACCTCGGACTCGACTACGAGGTCGCTTCGGTGTCGGAGAACGCCAGGATCGGTCCCGCGCCGCTGGCGTTCCCCAACCTCGGTTGTGTGAACCCCACGCTGCCCGACTGTGCCGTCATGCTGGAGGACCGCGACGTGATCCTCGTGAACGCGGACACCCCTGAGCTCGAGTGGAGCAACCCGCAGGACGGCAGCTTCGACGCCCAGCAGACCTTCGCGGTGCCGGGCAGCAGCCAGGCGTACTCCTTCGACCGCGGATGGGCTTCCATCGACGGCACCTTCGAGGGCAAGGAGTTCCGCTTCGTCAACACGCACCTCGAGGTCGAGGACTTCGCCGCCAAGCAAGAGGCCCAGGCGCGCGAGTTCCTGGCGGGTCCTGCGAACACCGAAGGCGCGGTCATCGCGACCGGTGACTTCAACTCCGCCGCGGACGGCAGCACCACGACGTCGTACGCCGACCTGACGAAGTCCTGGTTCGACGACGCCTGGTGGACCAACCCCGGCGACCCGGGTTACACCTGCTGCCAGACCAGCGCCCTCGCCAACCCGGTGTCCCGGATGCGCTCCCGGATCGACCTGATACTCACCCACGGCCCGGTGCGGACGCTGTCGGCAGAGGTCGTCGGCGACGAGCCGTTCCAGGCGACTGCGCCGCTGTGGCCATCGGACCACGCCGGCGTGGTGGCGACGCTGCGGCTGCACTGACCCACGACGGCCCAGAGGCCCTTCCCCGACCGGAGGAGGGCCTCTGTGCTTGTGAGGCTCGCAAAGGCCGGAGGATTTTACGCAAACTCTTGCGGATCTTGCCAGAATCTTGCGGGCTGCTTAGTGTGACGGGTGATAGGCCTGTTTTTCTCCCTTTCGCACCCTCTGGAGATCCCGTGCTCCGTCACGCACCTCGTGGGCTCGCCGCTGCCCTGGCCGCAGCGCTGACCGCCACACTCGTCCTTTCGACACTCGCCGCCCCGGCTGTCGCCGACCACACCGACACCCCGGAGAGGGTGACCCTCGTCGGGTCTCTCCAGGACGAGCTCGGCTGCGACGGGGACTGGGCGCCCGGCTGCAACGACTCGCGGCTCGAGCCAGTCCCCGGCGCCTCGACGTATGAGGCTGTCTTCGCGGTCCCGGCCGGCAGCTACGAGCTCAAGGTCGCGATCAACGGCGGATGGGACGAGAGCTACGGCGGTGGGGGTGACGGTTCGGCGAACATCCCGCTGAACCTCGAGCACGATGCGGAGCTGCGCTTCAGCTACGACCACACGAGCCACGCGGTCGCGGTAGCGCCGGCCGAACTGCCGTCCGACCAGGTCACGGCGGCCGACCGGGCCATGGCGACGGACTCGCTCCGCCAGCCCACGACCCGCGAGAACTTCTACTTCGTGATGGCCGACCGGTTCGCCAACGGCGACGCCTCCAACGACACCGGAGGGGTCGACGGGGACCGGATGCAGCACGGCTTCGACCCCACGGACAAGGGCTTCTACCACGGTGGCGACATCGCCGGCCTGACCGAGCAGCTCGACTACATCGAGGGCCTGGGCACGACCGCGATCTGGCTGACCCCGTCCTTCATGAACCGCCCGGTGCAGGGAAGCGGCGACAACGCGTCCGCCGGCTACCACGGCTACTGGATCACCGACTTCACCCGGATCGACCCGCACTTCGCCACCAACGAGGAGCTCGAGGCCTTCATCGACAAGGCCCACGCGCGGGGGATCAAGGTCTTCTTCGACATCATCACCAACCACACCGCGGACGTCATCGACTACAAGGAGGAGGAGTACTCCTACATCAGCAAGGAGTCCCGCGCCTACAGGGACGCGAGAGGCGACGAGTTCAACGACGCGGACTTCGCCGGCAAGGACACCTTCCCCGAGCTCGACGAGGCGATCTCCTTCCCCTACACGCCGGTCTTCCGCACCGACGAGGACCGGGAGGTGAAGAGCCCCGCGTGGCTCAACGACGTCACGAACTACCACAACCGCGGTGACTCGACGTTCGCCGGCGAGTCGTCCCTCTACGGCGACTTCGTCGGGCTCGACGACCTGTTCACCGAGAAGCCCGAGGTCGTCGACGGCATGGTCGACATCTACAAGACCTGGGTGGACTTCGGCATCGACGGGTTCCGGATCGACACGGTCAAGCACGTCAACATGGAGTTCTGGCAGGAGTTCGCCCCCGCCATCGCCGACGAGGCAGACCGGATCGGCAACGACGACTTCTTCGCGTTCGGCGAGGTCTACGACGCCGACCCCAGGCTGATGTCGACCTACACCACGCAGGGGCGGCTCGACGCAACCTTGGACTTCGGCTACCAGCAGGCCGCCGTCGGCTTCGCGAACGGCAAGGAGACGACCGCCCTGCGCGACTTCTTCGCCAGCGACGACTACTACACGGACACCGACTCCAACGCGTACTCCCTGCCGACGTTCCTCGGCAACCACGACATGGGCCGGGTGGGCCGGTTCCTGGCGACCGCCGGTGCCGAGGGCGAGGAGCTGCTCGAGCGCGACAAGCTGGCGCACTCGCTGATGTACCTCACCCGGGGACAGCCGGTCGTCTACTACGGCGACGAGCAGGGCTTCAGCGGCGACGGCGGCGACAAGGACGCCCGCCAGGACATGTTCGCGAGCGAGGTCGCGTCGTACAACGACGACGACCTGATCGGCACGAACGCAACCACCGCCGAGGACAACTACGACACGGGCCACCCGCTCTACCAGCAGATCGCGGCGATGGCCGACCTGCGTGAACGTCACCCGGCGCTCACCGACGGCGCCCAGCTGCACCGTTACGCCAGCAGCAAGCCCGGCATCTACGCGTTCAGCCGGATCTCGCCGGAGGAGAACCGCGAGTACGTCGTGGCCGTCAACAACGCCACCACCGCGAAGTCGGCGACGTTCGACACCCTGATGAAGCAAGGCACGTTCAAGCAGGTGTGGCCGGCCGGCAAGGCCTCCACGAGGTCCGACCGTGAGGGGCGCCTCGACGTCACCGTGCCGCCACTGTCGGCGGTCGTGCTGAGGGCGGCCGGCACGGTCCCCGAGCGCGAGGATGCCCTGGCGGCGTACTTCAGGACCCCCAGCGCCGGAAGCACGGTCGGAGGCCGCCAGGAGGTCGCGGTCTCCGTGCCCGCGGGCGGCTTCAACCAGGAGAGCATCGGTTGGCGCACCGTCGGCGCGGACGAGTGGACCAAGCTCGGCACCGACGACAACGCGCCTTACCGCGTCTTCCACGCTCCCGGCGAGCTCGACGCGCTGCCGAAGGGCACCCTCGTCGAGTACCGCGGGGTGCTTCGCGACTCCTCGGGGAACCTGTCGGTCACCTCTACCTACGCCACGGTCGGCCGTCCCGCGTCCGGCGGCGGCGGTGGCTCCGGCGGGGGCGGACCGGTCACCCAGCCCGACGCCGTCTCGATGCCCGGCAACCACAACGGCGAGATCGGCTGCCCCGACGACTGGATGCCCGCCTGCGACCAGGCGCAGCTCTCCCTCGACCCGAAAGACGAGGTCTGGAAGGGGACCGTCGAGATCCCGGCCGGTGACTACGAGTACAAGGCCGCGATCGACAAGAGCTGGGACGAGAACTACGGCGACCGGGGAGTCCCGGGTGGCGGGAACATCCCGCTCCGCGCTCCCGGTGGTCAGGTCTCGTTCTTCTACGATGACGCCACACACCACATCACCACCGACGCACAGGGTCCGATCGTCACCGCCGCGGGCAGCTTCCAGGACGAGCTCGGCTGCCCGGGCGACTGGGCGCCCGACTGCATGGCAGCGTGGCTGCAGGACATCGACAGTGACGGCACGTACACCTTCAGCACCACCGAGCTTCCCGCCGGCTCCTACGAGGTGAAGGTGACGCATGGTCTGTCGTGGGACGAGAACTACGGGGCAGGAGGTGCGAAGAATGGCGCGAACATCGGCTTCGACGTCCCCGCGGACGGCGTGCAGGTGCAGTTCAGCTACGACGTGGGCAGCCACGTGCTGACCGTGTCGTCCAGGGCCGCAGGTCCGACGCCCGACCTCTCGAAGCAGAAGGCGCAGTGGCTCCGCGAGGACCTCGTCGCCTGGAACGTCAACGACCCGGAGTCGCAGGAGTACCGCCTGCACTGGTCGCGCGAGGGTGGGCTGGAGGTCGACGACGAGGCGGTCACCGGCGGCGACTCCGTGCCCCTCCGCTACGACCCGCGTGGTCTTCCCGACGACGTGCTGGCCGACTTCCCGCACCTCGAGGGCTACGAGGCCTTCCGTCTCGACAAGGCGGACCGCACGCAGGTGCCGGAGATCCTGCGTGGACAGCTGGCCGTCGCGGCGTACGACGACCTCGGCAGAGTCGTGGACGCGACCGGGGTGCAGGTCCCGGGCGTGCTCGACGACGTGTTCGCCGACGCACGCGAGCGCGAGCTCGGGGTCACCTGGCAGAAGGACGCACCCTCTTTCGCAGTGTGGGCTCCGACGGCGCAGGAGGTCGACCTGCTCGTGTGGGCCGACGGTGCGGCCGAGCCCCTGCGCAGGTCCATGCGCCGTCAGGCCGACGGGTCGTGGACCCTTGCCGGTCAGAAGGGGTGGAAGGGCGCCTCGTACCTCTACGAGGTGACCGTCTACGCGCCGTCGACCGGGAAGGTGGAGCGGAACCGGGTCACCGACCCGTACTCCGTCGCCCTGACCACCAACTCCGAGCGGTCGGTCGTCGCGGACCTCGACGACGGTGTCCTGAAGCCCGCGGGCTGGTCCGGCCTTCGGCCGCCGGCTCTGGCCCAGGACGAGGACCGCAACGTCTACGAGCTGCACATCCGTGACTTCTCCGTCGGCGACGAGTCCGTTCCCGCTCAGGAGCGAGGCACCTACCGTGCGTTCAGCCGCGCGGAGTCGAGCGGCATGACCCACCTGCGTGAGCTCGCGGACGCGGGACTCAACACGGTGCACCTGCTGCCTGCCTTCGACATCGCCACGATCGAGGAGCGTCGGGATCGGCAGAGGACACCGCAGTGCGACCTCGAGTCCTACGCGCCCGACTCGGAGGAGCAGCAGCGGTGCGTCGACGACGTCCGCGGCGAGGACGGCTTCAACTGGGGTTACGACCCCTTCCACTACACCGCGCCCGAGGGCTCCTACGCGACCGATCCCGAGGGTGCGGGGCGGACCCTGGAGTTCCGGGAGATGGTGAAGGGTCTCAACGACGCCGGGCTCCAGGTCGTGATGGACGTGGTCTACAACCACACCGCCGCGTCGGGTCAGACTCCGAAGTCGGTGCTCGACAAGGTGGTCCCGGGCTACTACCACCGCCTGTCGGCGACGGGGGCTGTGGAGAAGTCCACGTGCTGCGAGAACACCGCGACCGAGCACCAGATGATGGAGAAGCTGATGATCGACTCCGTGCTCACATGGGCGCGCGAGTACAAGGTCAACGGCTTCCGGTTCGACCTGATGGGCCACCACTCGAAGCAGAACATGCTCAACCTGCGCGCAGCGCTCGACGAGCTGACGGTGAAGCGCGACGGTGTCGACGGCAGGTCTGTCTACGTGTACGGCGAGGGCTGGAACTTCGGCGAGGTCGCCGACAACGCCCGCTTCGAGCAGGCCAGCCAGCTCAACCTCGGCGGCACCGGGATCGGCTCCTTCAGCGACCGGCTGCGTGACGCGGTGCGAGGCGGGGGACCGTTCGACGACGACCCGCGCATCCAGGGCTTCGGGTCCGGCCTGTTCACCGACCCCAACGGAGCAGAGGTCAACGGGTCGGCCGTGGAGCAGCGCAAGCGACTGCTCCACGCACAGGACCTGGTCAAGCTCGGTCTTGCCGGGAACCTCGCCGGCTTCCGGTTCACCGACTCCTCGGGCAACCAGGTCACGGGCCGGGAGGTCGACTACAACGGCTCACCCGCCGGGTACGCCGAGGACCCGAGCGAGACGGTGACCTACGTCGATGCCCATGACAACGAGACCCTCTTCGACGTCCTCACGATGAAGCTGCCCGCGGGCACGTCGATGGAGGACCGGGTGCGGATGAACACCGTCGCACTCTCGACGACGGCGTTCTCGCAGGGCGTGGTCTTCTGGCACGCCGGTGCCGACATCCTGCGCTCGAAGTCCCTGGACCGGAACTCCTACGACTCCGGGGACTGGTTCAACCGCGTGGACTGGAACCGGAAGGAGAACACCTTCGGCTCCGGGCTCCCACCCGAGACCGACAACGGGTCGAAGTGGAAGTACATGCGGCCGCTGCTCGGGGACCCGGCCCTGCGTCCGGCCCCGGAGCACATGGACGCCGCCCACGCGGCCGCGACGGACCTGCTCAGGATCCGGATGTCGACACCGCTGTTCCGACTCGGGAGCCCCGAAGCGATCCAGGAGAAGGTCTCGTTCCCGGACGCCGACCCGGGCGTGATCGCGATGCACGTCGACGACACCGTCGGCGCCGACCGCGACCCGGAGCTCGACGGGGTGCTCGTGGTCTTCAACGCCTCCCCGTCGAGGACCACCGTCGCCGACGTCGGTGACGGCTGGACGCTCCACGAGGTGCAGGAAAGGGGTGCCGACCAGGTCGTGAGGCGGTCGGAGACGGGTGGGGGAGCAGTGACGGTCCCCGCACGCACGACCGCGGTCTTCGTCCGCCGCTGATCCCGGCGTCCGCAAGTGGGCACGAGCGGCATCATCCGGGCGCCCCGGACGTGTCGTTCGCGCCCACTTGGCCGACGGTCTCAGGCCAGGACGAGCTCCTGGGAGCGCAGCCCGTCGACGCGAGGCCACACGTCAGGTCCCCGGTCCCTGGTCGTTGGCGGTGCCGGGGTCGGCGGGTGCGGACGTGCGGATCAGGTGGTCGAAGGCGGTGAGGGCGGCGGTGGAGCCGGTGCCCATCGCGGTGACGATCTGCTTGTAGGGCACGGTCGTGCAGTCCCCGGCAGCGAAGACACCGGGGACGGAGGTGCTGCCCCGGTCGTCCACCACGACCTCCTTGCGGTCGGTCAGCTCGACGGTGCCCTCGAGCCACTCCGTGTTCGGCAGCAGCCCGATCTGGACGAAGACCCCCTCGACGTCGAGCCGGTGGCCCTCACCGGTCGTTCGGTCGTCGTACCGAAGGCCGGTGACCATGGCGCCGTTGCCGAGGACCTCGGTCGTGGCAGCGCTCGCGAGGACGTCCACGTTGGACAGGCTGCGCAGCTTGCGCTGGAGCACCTCGTCGGCGCGTAGACGCTCGTCGAGCTCGAGCAGGGTCACGTGGTCGACGACGCCGGCGAGGTCGATCGCTGCCTCCACGCCGGAGTTGCCGCCGCCGATGACCGCGACGCGCCTGCCCTTGAACAACGGGCCGTCGCAGTGCGGGCAGTAGGTGACGCCCTTGTTGCGGTACTCAGCCTCGCCCGGAACGCCCATGTGCCGCCAACGGGCACCACTGGCGATGACGACCGCGCGACCCGTGAGCGAAGCGCCGTTGGTCAGCTCCACCGTGTGCAGCGCTCCGGGCTGCTCGGCAGGCCTGAGCCGGATGACGCGCTGCAGGTCCATCAGGTCGATGTCGTACTCACTGACGTGCTGCTCGAGGTGCGCGGCGAGCTTCGGTCCCTCGGTGTAGGGGACCGAGACGAAGTTCTCGATCGCCATGGTGTCGAGGACCTGGCCGCCGAACCGCTCGGCGACCATGCCGGTGCGGATCCCCTTGCGTGCGGCGTAGATCGCGGACGAGACGCCGGCGGGTCCGGCGCCGACCACGAGTACGTCGAAGGGTGGCTTGCCCGCGATGGCCTCCGCGGCCTTCTCCGGGGCGCTCACGTCGAGCTTGGCGATGATCTGCTCCAGGGTCATCCGGCCCTGGTCGAAGACCTCGCCGTCGAGGAACACGGTGGGGACGGCCATGACGCCGCGCGTCTCCACCTCGTCCTGGAACAGTGCCCCGTCGATCGCGACGTGGGTGATCCGCGGGTTGAGCACGCTCATCAGGTTGAGCGCCTGTACGACGTCGGGGCAGTTCTGGCAGGACAGGGACAGGAAGGTCTCGAAGTGGTGCTCCCCCTCGAGCTGCTGGATCTGCTCGACGACCTCGGGGGAGACCGCCGGAGGGTGGCCGCCGACCTGCAGGAGGGCGAGCACGAACGAGGTGAGCTCGTGGCCGAGCGGGATGCCCGCGAAGCGCACCGAGATGTCGGTGCCTGTGCGGGCGACGGCGAAGGACGGACGGCGCTCGGAGTCGTCACGGCGCACTGCCGTGATGTTGTCCGACAGCGAGGCGACCTCGGTGAGCAGCTCCATGAGCTCGGTCGACTTCGGGCTGTCGTCGAGCGAGGCGACGAGCTCGACGGGTCGCTGGACCAGCTTCAGATGGGTTGCGAGCTGTTTGGACAGGGCAGGGTCGAGCACGAGGACCTCCAGGGGGTGCTGAAGCGGAACCGCGGGACGTCATACATCGCGGGCGCGATAGCGACCACTTCGTATGACGTCCCGCCGGACGTCATACGTCCCGGCTGCTATGGCGACCGGGACGTATGACGTTGCGACGTGGGGGAAGGTCGGTCAGATCTTGCCCACGAGGTCCAATGACGGGGCGAGGGTGTCGTCGCCCTCCTCCCACTTGGCGGGGCAGACCTCGTTGGGGTGCTTGCGGACGTACTGCGCGGCCTTGACCTTGCGGAGAAGCTCCACGGCGTTGCGGCCGACACCCTCCGGGGTGATCTCGATGTACTGGATCACGCCGTCGGGGTCGATCAGGAACGTGGCGCGGTCCGCGAGCTGGGCAAATCAGTTATCTGGAACGGTACCAATTTAGAGTGTGTGTCCGGACCCGGGCCTTCCAAGCGTCCGCGTCCCCCACGAGCACCTGACACGAGCACCTGAGAGGGCTACCGACAACAGGGGATCCGCCTCGCCGGGCGCCGCATTATCGTCGGTTCCATGACGACGAGCAGCGTCTCGCCGGGCCGACGGCGCACCCTGCGTCGGTTCAACGCCCGCCCTGTGGGCTCCCATGGTTGACAACGTCTCGGCGCCCGCCGCTCGAGTAGCTGCCGCCTCGGGCGTCGTCCTGTTCACCCTGGCGTCCGGGCAGTTCCTGATGGCGCTGGACAGCTCCGTCATGAACGTGTCGATCGCGACCGTCGCAAATGACCTGGGGACGACGGTCACCGGCATCCAGACCGCGATCACGCTGTACACGCTGGTGATGGCGTCGCTGATGATCACGGGCGGGAAGATCGGCGAGATCCTCGGCCGCAAGCGCGCGTTCGCCATCGGTTGCGTGATCTACGGAGCGGGCTCGCTCACCACGGCGATCTCGCCCAACCTGACCGTGCTGTTCATCGGCTGGTCCCTCCTCGAGGGGATCGGCGCCGCGCTGATCATGCCGGCGATCGTGGCGCTCGTGGCATCGAACTTCGGGGCGGCGGAACGACCCCGGGCCTATGGCATCGTCGCGGCGTTCGGTGCGATCGCCGTCGCGCTCGGGCCGCTGATCGGCGGCCTGTTCACCACCTACGCGTCGTGGCGGTGGGTGTTCGCCGGCGAGGTGCTCATCGTCGCGGGCATCCTCCTGCTCACCAGGCGCATCGTCGATGCGCCGCCCGAGCCTGACGTCCACCTGGACCTCGGCGGCACCGCTTTGTCCGCGCTTGGGCTCGGCCTCGTGGTCTACGGAGTCCTGCGTGCCGGTACCTGGGGTGCGGTGATCCCGAAGCCGGGAGCGCCCGAGTGGATCGGCCTGTCGCCGGTGATCTGGCTCGTCATCGCGGGCGGCCTCGTGCTGCGCACCTTCCTGGGCTGGGAAACCAGGCGTGGCGAGCGCGGCGAGGCGGCGCTGATCGACCCGGCCATGCTGGACAACAAGCTCCTGCGTGGTGGGTTGACCTCCTTCTTCTTCATGTACCTGTTGCAGATGGGCCTGTTCTTCGCGGTGCCCCTGTTCCTCTCGATCGCGTTGGGACTGACCGCGATCGAGACGGGGGTGCGCATCCTGCCCCTCTCCCTCGCCCTGCTGGTCGTCGCGGTGGGTGTGCCGAGGTTCTTCCCCGACGTTTCACCCCGCCTGGTGGTACGGCTCGGCTTCCTCTCGCTGTTCCTGGGGATCCTGACGCTCGTGGCAGCCCTCGAGATCGGGGTCGGGGCCGAGGTGGTCACGTGGCCGATGCTCCTGGCCGGCGTGGGCATCGGGGCGCTTGCTTCGCAGCTCGGCAGCGTCACCGTGTCCTCTGTCCCGGACGAGCAGAGCGCCGAGGTGGGCGGGGTGCAGAACACCGTCACCTTCCTGGGAGCCTCGATCGGCACCGCCCTGGCCGGGGCAGTGCTGATCTCGGCGCTGACCACCTCCTTCTTCGCCGGCATCGAGGAGAACCCGGCGATCCCGGAGGACTTCTCGTCCCAGGCCCAGGTGGAGCTGGCGGGAGGCGTGCCGTTCATCCCGGACGACCAGCTGAGCGCAGCACTCGCGGACGTCGGTGTGACGGGGGAGACCGCGGACGAGATCGTCGAGGAGAACGAGGAGGCACGGCTCGACGGCCTGCGGGCCTCTCTGTCCTTGCTGGCTGTCCTGGCGCTCATCGCGATGTTCTTCTCGAACGGGATCCCGACCCGTCAACCCGGCTCGGAGCAGGAGAGGACACCCGATGCCTGAGGAGAAGGGGCCCGCCGGAGCCGGGACGCCAGCACTGGCGGCGGATCTGGACAGGCGGATGGCGGCCTACAGAGACGACAGGGAGCAGATCGAGCGCAGCATCCTGCCGCTGGCGACCTCGGTCGACGGAGTCTCGTTCGAGTTCCAGGCCTCTCTCCACGGCCTGTTGCTGCGGCGGGCCGGCTACGTCGTGCTCGAGCGCGACGGGCAGAGCCGGCTGGGTCAGATCACCGACCTGGGGGCGGCCTCAGAGACGGTCACCGGTGAGCGCCTCAGCGGTGCGGCCACCAGCGTCCTCGTACGGGTGGCCCGGGGCAACGGAGTCGTCCTGGACACCGACGGCGACCCGTTCCACGACGCCTCGGTGCGCCCCGCGCAACCGGCCGAGGTCGGTTCCTGGCTCGAGAGAACACGCCCCAGCCGCGCAGGACTCGCGGTCGGCGAGCTGCTGCTGGCCCCGGGTGTCCCCGCGATCCTCGACAGCGGCGGGCTGGGTCGACACACGTTCATGTGCGGCCAGTCCGGTTCCGGGAAGACGTACTCGCTCGGCGTGCTCCTGGAGCGCGTGCTCGCGGAGACAAGCCTCCGCGTGGTCATCCTGGATCCCAACTCCGACTACATCGGGCTCTCACGGATCCGTGAAGGGGCCGACCCGGACCTGGCGGCGCGCTACGCCGAGGTCCCGGACGGCGTCGCGGTGTGGCGGGACGACGCCGCGGCGGAGCATCCGCTGCGGCTGCGCTTCGCCGACCTCGACCGCGAGGTCCAGGCCGCCATCCTCGGGCTCGACCCGGTTCGCGACCGTGAGGAGTACGCCGCGCTCACCGAGCTGCTCCGCCTCCAGACCGAAGGCAAGCCGATCTTCACCCACGTAGACCAGCTGCTGGAGAGCGAGAGGCCGGGAGCCCGCGAGCTCGGCCTGCGCGCCCTGAACCTCGGCGTCCTGGAGTGGAGGGTCTGGAACCCCGAGGCCCGCTCGCTCGTGGAGGAGCTGCGGAGCCCGACTGCACGCTGCACCGTCGTGGACCTCGGCTCCCTGGCCACGACGCAGGAGCAGCGGCTCGTCGCCGAAGCCGTGCTGTCGACGCTGTGGGAGTCACGGCTCGCACGACAGCCCTGCCTCGTGGTCATCGACGAGGCGCACAACATCTGCCCGGCCGATCCTGGTGACGCGGTGACAGCGCTGTCTGCGCAGCGAGCGGTCCAGATCGCCGCCGAGGGTCGCAAGTACGGCCTCTACCTGCTCACCTCGACGCAGCGACCCCACAAGGTGCACGAGAACGTCGTGTCCCAGTGCGACAACCTGCTGCTGATGCGGATGAACTCACAAGCCGACGTGGCCGACCTCGGCAGCCTGCTCTCGTTCGTGCCCGCCGGCCTGATGGCAGGCGCGACGTCCTTCCGGATGGGGCAGGCCTTGGTGGCCGGCAAGATCCTTCCGCACGCGGCGTACGTCCGGATGGGGCAACGCGTCTCCGAGGAGGGCGGCGCGGACGTGTCAGCCACATGGGCCGACCGGGCAGACTCCTGACCTCCGCCAGCTCACCCCGTGGAGATGATGCACGAGCCCCGGGTCGTCGGGAAGGGTTGGAGTTGCTGTTGATGCCGGCAGCTGGTGTCGGGCCCGTCGTGGGTCCGTGGCTGCCTCCGAGCCGAGAGGAACGCGAGATGTCGGACGTCAAGCTGGAACGCAAGGACTCTTTGTCCCGTGAAGATGCCGCGGTTTGGCTGCATGCGTTGTCCAGGGCATTCGCCCACGGCGGCGAAGTCGAGCTGCCGGTCGGAGGGGGCAAGCTGACCCTGCAGCTGCCCGAGCAGGTCGAGGCGGAGTTCGAGGTCGAGGTCGACGGGGACAAGGTGGAGATCGAGGTCGAGTTCACCTGGTCGACCTCGCGCCAGGAGGCTGCCGCGGAGCCTGCATCTACGTCGGAGGCGTGACCACGAAGGCTCAGTGGTGGAAGCTGCTGGGCTGGTCTTCGTGCGGCATGGGGGAGTCGAGGTTGTCGAGCCACTTCATCGCGTCTCGGAGGTCGCGCAGGAAGAGCTCGGCCATGTCGTGGCTGAAGCCGTTGCGCACCACGACACGGAGCACCGCCAGGTCGTCCCGCTTGGGCGGCATCGTGTACGCCGGAACGAGCCAGCCTCGCTCGCGGAGCTTCCGTGACACGTCGTAGACGTCGTACTTCGACACGTCCCTGCGC
Organism: Nocardioidaceae bacterium; assembly: GCA_035688575.1. GTDB lineage: Bacteria > Actinomycetota > Actinomycetes > Propionibacteriales > Nocardioidaceae > Nocardioides_C. The sequence goes on along the minus strand of DASSMS010000185.1, from coordinate 16,216 downwards.
AGGGAGAACGCCACCACGGGCAGGTCCGTGCCACGCGTGATCACGTCGAACTCCGGCATCGCGTCCAGTGCCTCGGCGACGTGGCCGGCGACGTCTCGGCAGGTCTGCTGGACCAGCCGGAACCCGTTCATGCCGAGTCGGATGAACTGGAAGTACTGCAGAACTACCTGTGCCCCGGGCCGCGAGAAGTTCAGGGCGAACGTCGGCATGTCGCCGCCGAGGTAGTTCACGTGGAAGACCAGATCCTCAGGCAGGTGTTTCGCATCCCGCCACAGCACCCAGCCGACCCCGGGGTAGACCAGCCCGAACTTGTGGCCGGAGGCCTGGATCGAGACCACACGAGACAACCGGAAGTCCCAGACGAGGTCGGGCTGTACGAACGGAGCGATGAAGCCCCCCGACGCCGCATCGACGTGGACGGGAACCGAGACGCCGCTGCTGGCTTCGTACTCGTCGAGCTTGGCGCAGATCTCCTCCACCGGCTCGTAGCTGCCGTCCATCGTCGACCCGAGGACTGCGACCACCCCGATGGTGTTCTCATCGACGTGCTCTAGCAGCCGCTCTGCCGTGAGGTGGAAGACGTTCCCTTCGAGGGGGACGTAGCGTGGCTCGACGTCCCAGTAGTTCGCGAACTTCTCCCACACCACCTGGACGTTCGCGCCCATGACGATGTTCGGCTGGTCAGCGGGCTTGCCGGCGTCACGCCGTGCGTGCTGCCACCGGCGTTTGAGGGCGAGCCCGGCGAGCATGCAGCCCTCGGAGCTGCCCGTGGTCGAGGTCCCGACACTCTCCGCGGCATCGGGTGCCCGCCAGAGGTCGGCGAGCATCCTCACGCAGCGCGCCTCGATCTCCGCAGTCTGCGGGTACTCGTCCTTGTCCACCATGTTCTTGTCGAAGGTGGCCGCGTACAGCCGGTCGGCTTCCTCGTCCATCCAGGTCGTGACGAAGGTGGCGAGATTGAACCGCGCGTTGCCATCGAGCATGACCTCGTCCATGACGACCTGGTACGCCGTCTGCGGAAGCGTCGCACCCTCGGGGATGCGGTGCTTGGGCACGCGCAGCATTCCTGTGCGGGTGAACCGCGGGGCGCTCAGGTCTTCGGTCTCGGTGCTGGTCCTCTTGTGGATGGCCATGGCTGCTTCCTGTCGGTTGCTCGAGACCCCCTCCTCAGGGAAGAGCAGGGAGACACGGCTCTCCTCATCCCCGGTGGATGATTCCCGGCACCGACTTCCCGTTGCCTTCGCGCGGGTGGGCACGACATGAGCTCTGCGGACGCGGCCACGGCGTCTCACCCGCAGTGGGTGAGGACGTGGGGCACGTGGCGGGCGAGAGTTGAGGTCTGCACAGAACGCCGGGAGCGAGCTGGAGATGCGGACGGGTGCTCGAGCCAAAACGGAAGACTTGACGCCACGCGCCAGGCACAAGCTCGCCATTGCGTCGCTTCTTCGTTCGCTGCTCGTCGCGTCGGCCCTCGTCGTCGGGTACTTCGTCCTTCCGCTGTCCTCGTCGCTGGCAGTCGACGGCGCCCTGGAGCTCGCCGCCGGACTCGCGGTCCTCGCTGTGCTGCTGACCTGGCAGGTGCGCTCCATCCTGCGTTCGCCATACCCCGTCGCGAAGGGGATCGGGTCGCTCGTGGTCTCCGTTCCGCTGTTCCTGGTCCTGTTCGCAGCGACCTACTACCTGTTGGGAGATGCGGAGCCCGCCACCTTCTCCGAGCCGTTGACCAGGGTGGACTCGATGTACTTCACCGTCACGGTGTTCGCCACGGTCGGATTCGGCGACATCACGGCGGTCACCCAGGGCGCCCGCGTGGTCACGACCTTGCAGATGGTGTCGGGCCTGGTCCTGGTCGGCCTGATCGCACGCCTGATCGTGGCGGCGGTGCAAGAAGGACGCAGTCGCCAGGAGGACAGCCACCCACGGTCAGGAGAGCGGCCGGCCACAGCAAGGAGACATTGATGGCGGGACCGACCGCTCCGCCGGGGGAGAACCGTGGGACCCCGGACCTCATGTCCCTGCTCCGGTCCCGCAGCTACCTCACGATCCTGGTGGTCGCCGCCCTCATCGGCGCTCCTGTGGCGCTTGTCTCGTACTGGTTCCTGCAGCTGTCCACCCACCTCCAGGACTGGATCTTCGTCGACCTGCCGAAAGTCATGGGTCTGGGCTCACCGACGTGGTGGCCGGCACCCGTGCTCGTCATCGGGGGTCTGCTCGTCGCCCTCACGATCCGCTACCTCCCCGGAAGGGGTGGTGAGTCCCCGGCCGACGGATTCCAGGCCGGAGGAGGTGCGCCGGAGCCGATCGAGCTGCTCGGCATCTCACTCGCTGCGCTCGTCACGTTGAGCTCCGGCGCCGTTCTCGGACCCGAGGCCCCGCTGATCGCGATCGGGGGCGGGCTCGGCGTTTGGGCGGTGCGGCTGCTGAAGCGCGACGCTCCCTCGCAGGCTGTGGCCCTCATCGGGGTGGCGGGGAGCTTTGCCGCGATCAGCACCCTGCTGGGGTCACCGTTGCTCGCCGCGTTCCTCCTCATGGAGATCGCGGGCCTCGGCGGTGCGATGACCTCGCTCATGCTCGTGCCCGGACTGCTCGCGGCCGGGATCGGGTCGCTCGTCTTCGTCGGCCTGGACTCGCTCACCGGGCTCGGCACGACATCTCTTGCTATCCCCGACCTGCCACCTGTCCGGGACCCGACGATCGCCGAGTTCGGCTGGGCGGTGGTGATCGGCGTCGCGGCAGCAGTCCTCGGCACAGGGATTCGTCGACTCGGCCAGGGCTTGCGGCCGGGGGTGGAGCAGCGGCTGCTGCTGGCCACGCCGGCGATGGGACTGCTCGTCGCCGGGCTGGCGATCCTGTACAGCGAGGTCACCGGCAAGGGCTCCTCCGACGTGCTGTTCTCCGGGCAGGAGGCGTTGCCGTCCCTGGTCACCGAGAGCGCGGACTACTCTGTCGGAGCGCTGCTGCTGCTCGTGCTCTGCAAGGGCCTCGCCTACGGGATCTGCTTGAGCAGCTTCCGCGGAGGGCCTGTGTTCCCGGCGATGTTCGTCGGTGCAGCGGGGGGGATCGCGATGGCGCACCTGCCCGGGCTCCAGACCGTCTCAGGAGCAGCGATGGGTATCGGCGCCATGTGCGTCGTCATGCTGGGCTTCCCGCTGGTCTCGGTCCTTCTCGCCACCTTGCTGCTGATGTCCGACGGACTCTCCGTGACGCCGCTGGTCATCGTCGCGGTCGTCGTGGCCTACGTGGGACGAGCATGGCTCGGCAGGGTCGTGCAGAGCCCGGTCGAGCCCGAGAGCTCGTCCTCGGCAGCCGTGTCCTGAGCTCGCGCTGCCCGGCTCGGACCCGCCTTAGGCTCAGGTCCCGAGGATCTTCGCCTTCTGTGCGGCGAACTCCTCCTCGGTGAGGATCCCCTGGGCCTTCAGCTCGGCGAGCTCCTTGAGCTGCTGAATCGGGTCGGCCGCCGGCGGCGCGGCCTGAGGCGCCGGCGCGGGTGTGGGAGCGACCTGCTCCTCGTAGGCAGCTTCGCGCTGCGCGACGATCTGCGCGTCACGTCCCGCGAAGCGTTCGGCCTGACGGCGTTGCACCCGACCGCTCACCGCGGTCGCGGTTCCTGCCACGACGGCTGTCCGAGCCACTCCTCGTATCAGTCCAGGCATGGTCGTCCTCCTCAGGTGGTGGTCGGTTCGAGGGTCTCGAGGGCCTCCATGACGTCGGCCGCGGGGATACGAGCGCTGGCGATGAGCTCGCCTCCGCTGTTCCGCGCGGCGGCGACGAACGGGATCGCCCAGCTGTTCTCGTAGACGACCAGCGCGGCCACCGTGTTCGCCTGCATCGCGGCGGCGGCCTCCCGCATGTCGTCGTCCCCGAGCAGACCCGACCGGGCACCCGCGAAGTAGGAGAAGCCTGCGGCCTCCGAGGTCGGGTCCGTGAGCTCGAGGACCTCGATCCCGCCGTCCTGGTCCTTGCTGATGACCATCAGGTCGTAGAGCCGGATGGTGCCCTGCTCGACGAGGTCCATCAGGGCCCTGCCGGCCTCGCCGGTGAGCCGGTCGCGCGGGAACTCGAGGAGCACGAAGTCGATGGGGCCGAACACGTCTGAAGCTGTTGTGGTCACCTGTCACTCCTAGTTGTTGAGGCTCGTGACGTCGCGTCCGTGTGCGGTCACGGCCCAGATCACGAAGACGTCGAACACGATTACCGCGATGCTCCACACCGGGTAGTACGGCATCCACAAGAAGCTGGCGAGGATGCTCAAGCACGCCAGGATGACCGCTACCGTTCGCGCCCAGACCGCTCCCTGGAAGAGGGCGATGCCGGCGAGCGCGATGAGGACGCCGGCAATCAGGTGGACCCAGCCCCATGCGGTGATGTCGAACTCGAAGATGTACTCCTCGCCGACGACGAGGAACTCGTCGTTGAAGAGGGCCACCAGCCCCTGGAAGGCGTGGAAGAAGCCGATCAGGAGCATCAGGATCCCCGCGAAGGCGGTCAGTCCCGCGGCCCCGCTGCTGTACTCGCGCTGACCCTTTGGCTGTCGGGCCGAGGTGGTTGCCATGGTGCCTCCCTCCTGCGCGCCGCCGGATGACGGCGCGGGTGACTGCGTCTCGAGTCCAATGTCCACCTGGACGGCGGTGGCAGCCTCACCCGCGGAGGATGATCCGCCGACGGCACTCTGTGGTCTCCAATGGAGCCGAAGGAGGCCGACATGTGTCGATGGCTCGCATACTCGGGTTCCCCGGTGAACCTCGAGCAGCTTCTCTACAAACCCCAGAACTCGCTCGTCGTCCAGAGCAAGCACTCGCAGCTGGGCGCCGAGACCACCAACGGTGACGGCTTCGGCGTGGGGTGGTACGGCACTCGCGACACGCCGGGGTTGTTCCGCAGCACGGAACCGGCGTGGAACGACCGCAACCTGCAGGAGCTCTCGGCCCACGCGGTGTCCGGTCGGGTCTTCGCGCACATCCGGGCCTCCACCGGCTCGGCGGTCCAGCAGACGAACTGTCATCCGTTCCGCCACGGTCGCTGGCTGTGGATGCACAACGGAGCCATCGCGCGGTTCCCTGTGGTCAAACGGGAGCTGACCCTTGCGGTCGACCCGACGCTGTACCCGGAGATCGAGGGCTCGACGGACTCGGAGGTCTTCTTCTACCTCGCGCTGACCTTCGGCCTGGAGGAGGACCCGCCTGCTGCCGTGGCGCGAGCGGTGGGTCTCATCGAGGAGACCGGTCGGCGCCACGGGTTCATGTTCCCGATACAGATGACCGTCGCGACCACGGACGGCGAGACCACGTGGGCGTTCCGCTACTCCAGCGAGGGCAGGTCCCGGTCGCTCTTCCACAGCACAGACATCTCGACGCTCCGCCTCCAGTACCCGGACAACCCGATGCTGCACGAGCTCTCGGAGGACACCCGGCTCGTCGTCTCGGAGCCACTGGGCGACCTGCACGGAGCCTGGCGTGAGGTGCCCGAGTCCACCTGTGTGATAGCCCACGAGGGCCATGAGGAGCTGCGTCCGTTCGAGCCGTCGGTTCCCCAGATCGTGGGGTGAAGGTGAGCACCTCGACGCAACCTCCGGTAGCCCCGGGACCCGGCTCCCGAGGGAGTACGGCCGCTCTCGCGGTCGACGTGCTCGTCGGGGCGTCCGGACTCCTAGTCGACGGTGCCGGCAGTGTGGTACGACGAGCGGGTGCGGCGCTCCAGCCTGTGACCCAGGTGGCACTGCGGCCACCGCTCGTGCCCCAACCGCTCCATCCGGAGCGCTGGCTGGGCCGGCTCGGCCGGGAAGGAGCCGACCGGCGGCTATCGATCCGGCGTGAGCTCTCGCGGCGCCTCGACGTACTAGTCCCGGCGGTCCTCACCGAGGTGCTCCGCCGCGCCCACCTGACCGAGATGCTCGTGCGGTACGTCGACCTCGACACGGTCGTTGCCGCGGTCGACCTCGACGCCGCCGCGGCCAGGCTCGACGTGGACGACGTGGTACGCCGGGTCGACGTCGACGCGGTGGTGGACCGGGTAGCGGTCGACTCGGTGGTCGACCGGGTGGACGTCGGGGCGGTCGTGAGGCGAGTGGACGTCGACTCGGTGCTCGACAGGATCGACCTGACCGCAGTGGTGCTCGGGCGAGTGGACCTCGACGCCGTGCTCGACGCGGTGCTGAACAGGATCGACCTGACCTCCGTCGTCCTCGAGCGGGTGGACCTCGACGCTCTCGTCCAGGCGGTCCTCGCCCGGATCGACCTCGTCGCCCTCGCCGAGGAGGTCATCGACGCCGTGGACCTGCCGGAGATCATCCGGGAGTCGACCGGTTCGATGGCCTCGGACACCGTGCGGGGCGCGCGGATGCAGGGAATCGCCGCCGACGAGGCGGTCGGGCGTGCGGTGGACCGGCTCTTGCTCCGCCGCGGTCGCCGGACCACCCAGGCGCCGGGTGCCGGGCTGTCGCCGGAGCAGCCCGAGAAGACACCCATCCCGGCCCAGACCGACCGGACACGATGAGGTGGCCATGTCGGGGGGCGGAGTTTCTCCTCTTCCGCGGGAGGCGCGGCCCTACCAGGGTCAGCGGGCCGGCCTGGTCACCCGCCTGGTCGCGGCCGCGATCGACGGCGCCGTCGTGGGGCTCGTGCTTCTCGGCGGGTATCTAGCCCTTGCGGGTCTGCTGTTCCTGGTGGACCCGCGGAGCTTCACCTTCCCCGACACGCACCTGATCGTCAGTCTGGCCTCCGGGTTCGTGGTGCTGGTCGTCTATCTCACGATCTCGTGGCGGGTCAGTGGGCGCACCTACGGCTGCCTCGTCATGGGGCTGCGCGTGGTCGGCCCCCGCGGCCAGAACATGCGCCTCGTCGGCTCGCTGGTCCGGGCGCTGTTCTGCGCCGTGTTCCCGGTCGGGCTCCTGTGGATCGCCGTCAGCCGGGCGAACCGCTCGGTCCAGGACACGGTGCTTCGTACCTCGGTGGTCTACGACTGGCAGCCACGCGGCGCACCCGGTCATCCGACCCCGCCCGACGGCACCTGAGCGCTAGTCTCCGGCCGTGATCTCCGAGCCGTGCACGGTCAGGGCCAGGATCACCACGACATCGAGGGCGATCGTCATCAGTGACCAGACCGGGTAGGCGGCGAGGAACGCCATGCTGCCGACTGCGCTCGCCAGCGCCGCCAGCACGCCGACGGCTCGCGCCCAGACCTTCCCGGCGAAGACCATGAACCCGGAGACGAGAACGACCGCGCCGGCCACCAGGTGCGCCCACCCCCACACCGCGTAGTCGACGTCGACCAGCAGGCCCGAGCTCCGGACGACGAAGAACTCGTCCTTCAGCAGCGCGACGAGGCCCTGCACGATGTGGAAAACGCCCAGGATCGTCATGGCGAGCCCCGCGAACGCGACCCAGCCGACCCACCCCGAGGTGCCGCGCGCGCCGTGACGCTGTGGGACGGTGGACGGAGGTCTCGCTGTCTGGGTCATGAGGCCTACCTCCCGTCAGGTCCGGGCGACGTCCCGACCGTGCACGACCAGCGCCCAGATCACGAAGACGTCGAAGGCGATGACGGTCAGGCTCCAGACGGGGTAGTGCGGAAGCCAGAGGAAGTTGGCGAGGATGCTGAGCCCCGCGAGGACTACTGCCACGATCCTTGCCCACACCGCACCTCGGAGGAGCGCGGCGCCCGCGAGGCCGACGATGACGCCGAGGACCAGGTGGACCCAGCCCCAGGTGGTGAGGTCGAAGCGGAAGATGTACTCCTCGCCGGTGACGTAGAAGTCGTCGTTGACCAGGGCGACCAGACCCTGGACGGCCTGGAAGGTGCCCGCGAGGATCATGAGCATCGCGGCGAACACGACTCCGCCGTAGGCGTCGGTGGCGCTCCGGTCTGTCGGGGCCGGCGCCCGGTCGGTCGATCTCGTGGTCATCGGGTCTCCCTCGTGACTCGGCTCGGAGACGACTCAGACATGTGGGTCGGCCCCCTTCTCGGACGGCTGCAGGGTCTTCTCCGTGGCGGTCGGCGTCTCGGCGTCGGCACGCGGCACCTGGCGCGGAAGCACGGGTTCCTCCGGCACGCCTGCCCCGGACGCCTCCGCGTGTGCGGGGGCTGCCTGGACCGGTGGAGTCGCGAGGAACTCGATCACAGCCAGTGCGAGCACGACGAGGAGGGCGGTGGACACGACGACCCAGCCTGTGGGCCGGCTCCAGAACATCAGGACCAGTCCGCCCGCGATGACCGCGCTGATCCGCAAGGCCCTGCGGTGGGCGAAGGTCCAGCTGCCAACACGTCCGGTGTCCCAGCCGGCGGACTCCGCACCTTCGCGTGCGCTGCCGATCCCACGCTCGAGGGTGGCGCGCGTCTTCACCGCCGCGGCCGAGGGGCCGGTCAGGAACGCAGCGAGCGCGACGACGAGACCGAGCACCGCCACCGCGCGGAGGCCGGTGCGGAGGAACCGCACGAGCGTGTCGAAGACGCTCCCGGCCGCCTCTGCGGTCAGGATGCCGGCCGGCGTGGTCTCGACGTACCACATCCGCACCAGGGTCAGGGCCACGCCGAGCACGACCATCGCCGCGGCGAGGCCGAGCCCACCCTTCAGTAGCGCCCGACGGCGGTCCCTGGCCAGGGCCACGCCGACGGCGAACAGGGCCAGCGCGACGATCGGCAACCAGACCCCGAGAGTGTTGAGAAGGCTGTAGAACCCCTGGGCGTCCGTGATGGCGTCCGACTCGGCCAGGACGAACGACTTGTCGACCGCGGGGATGTTGTTCGCGAGGTCGAACCCCTGGGCCACCAGCCGGGTCTTCACCTCTTCGATGATCGGGGCGAGATTGAGGGTGATGGTGCCGTCCTGGGCGCTGACCGCACCACCCTGGTTGCCCTCGAGCAGCTTGACGACCTGCTCGTGCGCGACGCGGTTCACCTGTGCCCACAGCTGGGCGAACTGCGGGCTGGCGAGCAGGCTGTCCACCTGGTCGCGTGTGAAGCTCTGGACCCCGTTGGCGATCGGCGTCGCCAGAGCCGGCAGGGCCGCCGCTACCCGGGGTGGCACGTCGGGCTGCGCCGCAATGGTGGCGAGCGCCTCGGAGGTGAGGTCCTCGACGTCGAGGTTCTCGAAGATCGTCGTCGTGATCTCGGCCGCCAAGGCGTCCTGGACCGCGGGGTCATCGGCGAGAGGCGCCACGGTCTCGACGTACTGCTCGGTGTCGGAGAGCTCCGAGCTCGCCCAGACGGAGACCACCGACAGCGGGGCGAGCACACACGCGAGGGTGATGAGCACGGCCGACGAGACCGCCCACCAGACCGAGCCTCTACCGCGCTTCTCCGGAGAGGGCGGTGCGGCCTCCTCGGTCTTCGCCATCTGGGCCTCGAGCTCGGCCACCCGGGCGCGGAGGCGTTCGACTTCCTTGGTCTCGTCCATACCGCTCACTCCTCCATGGGTGGGTCGGCGTCCAGGCCTCACAGTCCGGCAAACGGAGGGGCACCCGCATCACCCGGCCGGGATGACCCCCCCGCGTGCCAGAGCCTCAGAGCGTCCCGGACTTCAGCTCCTTGCCGTGCATCGCGATGGCGTAGATGACCAGCACGTCCAGCGCGATCACCGTGAGCGACCACAGCGGGTAGGCGGCGATGAAGGCCATGTTGACGATGGCGCTGACCACGGCCATCGCGATCCCGACCACCCGGGCCCACATCTGTCCGGCCAGCAGACCGAACCCTGCGGCGAGCGCGACAGCACCCAGGACCAGGTGCGTCCAGCCCCACGCGGTGTAGTCGAGGTTGACCACGAGGTTGTTCTCGGTGACGACGTAGTAGCCGCTGTCGAACAGCGCGACGAGCCCGATGACTGCCTGGAAGGCGCCCACCATGATCATCATCATCGAGCCGAACACGACCCAACCCACCCAGCCGGTGGGCTCGGGAGGCGGCGCCTCACCCCGACGCTTCGGTGGTGCCTGAGGTGCAGTCATCTCCTCCTGACCGCGCGTCTGCGGTGGAACCTGGGCGGCGCTTGTCTGTGACTGTGGCGTCTCACTCATGTCAGTCCTCCTAGAAGCGACCACAGATATGGCACTCTCCACACTCGTGTGCGAGACCCCGCCACGCATCATGCAGAGAGGATGAGGTCACACCCCTTCGAGCTCGTCCGTTACGAACTAGTTGTCACGACTCCTGCCCTTGGTCCCTGCCTCAACTGCTCACACTCGTCATGTTCCGGCGCCCGGGGCTAGACATAGCGTGGATGAAGGACGGCTGCTCGGGCAGACAACGAATTCTTCGGGGGAGAAGGGCCGACATCGGGTGAGAGCAGAGCGAGCGCACCCAGCTCCCGGCTGCGAGACCTCCGCGGAGGAGCTGCTTTCGGCGGCCAGGTTCGGGATCCCCGAGCCCACGGCCTCCTACGTGCATCGCCCGCGTCTGCTGGAGTCCCTTGCCAGGTGGGGGTCGCTTCCGCTGGTGCTGGTGAGCGGCCCGGCCGGCTCCGGGAAGACGTCCATGGTGGCGGACTGGGTCCGGAGGCGGCGCTCACGGACCGCCGCGACCGGCTGGATCGCTTTCGAGGACGGCGACGCGTTCTGGGCCAACGTGCTCGAGTGCCTGCGACGACTCGGGCTCGAGGTGCCGGCCGGCCCGGGCGGCGCGGCGCCTGACGCTGTCCTGGGCAGAGAGCAGCTCCTCGCTCTCGTCACGCTCATCGCCGACCAACCGCGACGCTGGACCGTCGTGCTGGACGGCTACGAGCTGACCTCGATCGAGGTGGCCCGAGAGGTCGACTACCTGCTGAGGCACACGTTCGGCCATCTTTGTCTGGTGTTCGTCAGCCGGGTCGACCCGGTGCTTCCGCTGTACCGGTACCGGCTGGAAGAGAGCCTGGGGGAGGTCAGGGCCGCGGACCTGGAGTTCACAGACCCAGAGGCGGCCGACCTCCTGAGCCACCTGGGGGTGAGCCTGGGCGACGAGGCCGTGCACGAGCTGAACGAGCGTGTGCGGGGGTGGGCCGCAGGCCTGCGGTTCGCGGCACGCGCCTTGGCCGGTCGGGAGAACCCCGAGAGCGCCCTGGCAGCCGTGGTTGCACAGGCCGGCGACATCAACGAGTACCTCGTCGGTGAGGTGTTGGAGGCACAGCCACCAGAGGTCAGGCGTTTCCTGCTGGACACGTGTGTCCCGGACCTGCTGTACCCAGGCCTGCTCGAGAAGCTGGCCGGCCCCGGCGCGGTTCACAACCTCGAGGCGGTCGCGAGGTCCAACGCGTTCATCGAGCCCGTGCCGGACCAACCGGGCTGCTACCGGTACTACCCGTTCTTCAGAGAGCTCCTCCGCGCGCAGCTGGCCTATGAGTCTCCCGAGAAGATGGCGGACCTCCACCGCCGTGCCGCTGGGTGGTTCGAGCGCGAGGGTCTGACCGAACGGTCGATCGGCCACCTCGCGACAATCGGCGCCTGGGACGCCGTGGCGACGCAGATGGTCAACGGCCAGATGGTCGGCCGTGTGGTCCTCGAGGCCGGGCGCGGGCCGATCGGCACTCTGGCCCGGCAGATGCCACCCGACCTCGAGGGAGCCGCAGCAGCGGTCGTGAGGGCGGCAGGTGCCCTGTCCCGCAACGACAGGGCCGAGTGTGCCGACGAGCTGCGCGCAGCCCGCCGGGCGCCTGCGGCCCATGGCCTGCACGAAGCCCAGCGCCGCCGGTCGATCGCCGTGCTCGACGCCGTAAGGGGCAGCCTTGCCGAGGGCGCCGAGGATGCCACGGCCCTCTGCGAAGAGGCAGGCCGGGCGCTTGGTGTGTCAGCTCGATCGCGCAGCGGTCCCGAGGAGGACCTCTATGCGCTGGCGCAGCTCAGCGAGGGCATTGCGACGCTCCGTAGCGGCGACCTCACGCGTGCGCGGAAGGCCCTGACGACAGCGGCAGGGCTCGAGCCCGCAGGTCGCTTCGCCTCCTTCCGGGCCGACTGCCTCGGATACCTGGCGGTGGTCGACGCACTGGGCGGGTACCTGTCGCGTGCAGGCAGGACCGCCGTGGAGTCCCTGACCGCCGCGTCAGAGGCCGGGCACCGGTCGGCAGCGGCGCACGTCGCGCTGGCCTTCGTCGCACTCGAGCATTACGAGCTGAACACCGCGCGGGAGCACGTGTCCTCAGCGGTCTCCTGCTCGTCGCTGAGCACCGACCCGATCGCCAGCACCCTCCTCGGAGGAGTAGCAGCCGGGCTCGACCGCGCGAACGGTCACCTCCAGCAGGCAATCGACCGGCTCGAGGCGGCGGCGACTGCTGCCGGCCCCGCCGATCCCTGGCTCGCCGACCGGCTGAGCCTGGAGGTCGCGAGGTTGAACGCTGCGAGCGGCAAAGCAGAGCTCGCACTCGACGAGCTGGCGGCGGTGCAGGAGCGGCAGTCGCAGTCGCCGGAGGCGTCGGTCGTCGCGGCCGCGGCGCACGCGGAGCTGGGCCGGCAGGCGATTGCCGACGACCTGCTGGCCCTGACCCGCGAGGGACGGCCGGCGCTGCCGGTCCAGGTGTCGAGTCTCCTGGTAGAGGTGGTCCAGGAGGTCCGGCGGTCCGCGCCCGTTCGGGCGCGCGCCGTACTGGAACGGTCCCTCGGCCTCGCAGCGTCAGAGGGGCTCCGGAGGCCCTTCTTCGAAGCCGGCCCTGCTGTCCAGCGCCTGCTGTCGGACCCCAGGCTCGTCCTCGAGCACCCCTGGTTGAGCCACCACAAGCCGCCCCCTCCACGTCCTGGCTCGGGGTACCGCGGGAAGGTGATGCGTGCCGCCGCCGAGGAAGGCCCCGACCTAGTCGAGACGTTGACACCCAAGGAGCTCGAGGTCCTCGGCCACCTCGAGGAGCTGCTCACGACCGAGGAGATCGCCGTGAAGATGTTCGTCTCGGTCAACACCGTCCGGACGCACGTCCGCAGCATTCTGCGGAAGCTGGGAGTGACGCGGCGCAACGCGGCGGTGAGGAAGGCACGTGAGCTGGGACTCTTCGCGGCGTGACCGCTGGATCATCCTCTTCGGATGATGCCTGGTGGCCGGCATTGCGTTGTGCTGGAGGCACTTGCCTTCGCCAATGGGAACGACGCAAATGACCGACCGGAAGTACGAGGTGCGCGTCACCGGACCCGTGCCGACCCAGGACCTCCTCGACGAGCTCGGAGACGTCGAGGTCACCGAGCACGAGGTCAGGACCGTGATAAGCGGGCGGTTCCCCGACCAGGCAGCTCTGTACGGGTTCCTCCACAGGCTTCGCGCCTTCGGCCTCGAGGTCGTCGAGGTCAGGCGGGTGGCGGGCGTGGAGGAGCCCGCGGGAGGCGAGGACGAGCGATGAGCACACCCAGGCCGTGTCCGGCAACCTACGAGCTCACCATCGCGGGGACGCTCGGCCCGGTGCTCAGAGGTGCGCTCGCGCCGTACACGTTGACGTCGTCGGAGCCGCAGACGATCATCCGCGCGGAAGTGGGCGACGGCTCGGACCTCGTGGACCTCGTGCTCCTGCTCGACTCCAGGGGCCTCGAGGTCACCGGCATAGTCGAGCTCGACTGACTCACTCGGAGGCACTCTCACGAGATGGCCGGGTGCTGCGCTCCCGACGTCTCCTGAAGGTGACGGTGACCGGCGCGGCGACGACCGCCAGGCCCACCGTGGCGCTGAGCGCTGCGAGCACCGCGACGTGGGGTTGACCGGACGCGAGGCCCATCACCGTGGCGACCGCGAGCAGGCCCGCCGCGAGCAGCGGCAGCAGAGCGGGCCGGGGTGAGACACGGAGCCGCGCTCGGCGCGCCCGGTCGCCGACGGCGAGCCCGTCGAGGAGCACCTGCGGCATGAGGGCGGCCCCGATCGCGGCGTACTGCCACTGCTGGTCTGTGTGTCCGGCCCGATGCACCAGCACCGCTGCGAGCACGAGGAGGGCGGCGCCGGCAAGGTGACGCATGGCGTCTCGAGCGAGCTGGTCTCCTGTGGGGGTCGCGCCGGGCGGTCCGGTCCCGCGGGCAGCGTGGCGGTGCGCGACGCGCGTCAGCCTGGTCTTCACATCGACCCCCGGTGTACGACGGTGCTGTTACTGCCAAGGGTCGTCGCCGGGGAGGCCCTGGGACACGGCCCAACGTCCCGGTGGGAGCAGCCGAAGGTCAGATCACGGGGGGTGGCCGGTGCCGGCGCCGCGCACCTCCGACGTACTCTTTTCCGGCTGTCGGCGACTCCTGCGCGGCCCAATCCTGCTCGTGGCCGTCCGACACGTTCAGATAACGATGGTTCGTCGGTTGTTGCGCGCGATGTCCCGGCTGTTCAAGATAAGCCCGCAATGGCAACGATTGTGAGCATCCCCTAAAGGAGGATCGATGCGAGTCAAAACCCCCTTGCGGGTTACCGCTGCGTCAGCGGTGCTTGCGCTTGGGCTCGCGGCTTGTGGCGGTGGCGGCGGAAGCAGCACCGAGAACGAGCCCGAGGCAGGCGAGCCGACCGGGAAGCCCGGTGGCACCTACTCAGCAGAGCTGACGGAGCCGTCTTACCTGGCACCGGCCTCGAACTGCTACGAGGGCGAGTGCAGCGCTGTGCTCGACCTGGTCAACGACCCCCTGGTCAGCGTTGACTTCGAGGGCCAGCTGGAGTTCGACGGTCTGGCGGAGAGCATCGAGGCCAACGAGGACCAGAGCGTCTGGACCGTCAAGCTGAAGGACGGTCGTGAGTTCCACAACGGCGAGCCGGTGAACTCCGACTCGTTCATCCGGGCCTGGAACTACTCGCAGAACCCGAAGAACGCGCAGGCCACGGCCGGCTTCATGTCCCACATCAAGGGCGCCGGCAAGGGTGCCGAGATGGCCGGCCTGAAGAAGGTCGACGAGACCACCTTCGAGGTCACCCTCAACGGCCCGTTCTCGCAGTTCGGCGCGATGATGAGCTACGCCCCGGCGTTCGCTCCGATCGCGCAGGAGTGCCTCGACGACGTCAAGGCATGCAACGAGGCCCCGATCGGCACCGGCCCGTACCAGATGGACGGCAAGTGGCGCCACGACGAGGGCATCACGGTCACCAAGTGGGCGGACTACCAGGGCGAGCAGCCGGCCCAGGCCGACACCATCGAGTTCCAGATGTTCACCTCGCCGACCGCGGCGTTCCGTGACTACCAGAACGGTGGCGTCGACGTCCTGCAGATCATGCCCGAGGTCTACCTCGAGGCTAAGGGTCAGCTCGGCGACGAGATGCTCGAGGAGCCCAGCGCGACGCTGACCTACCTCGGTTTCCCGACCAAGCAGAAGCCCTTCGACGACCCGAAGGTCCGTCAGGCCATCTCCCTGTCGATCAACCGCGACCTGATCATCGAGCAGGTCCTCAACGGCCTCGCGAAGCCCTCCACCGACATCGTCACCCCGCCGATCCCCGGCTCGCGTGACGACGCCTGTGACTACTGCGAGTACGACCCCGAGAAGGCCAAGCAGCTCTTCGAAGAGGCGGGTGTCGACCCGAAGGGCCTCACGCTGGAGCTGTACTTCAACTCCGACGCTGGTCACGACGCGTGGGTCGAGGCTGCTGCCCGTCAGATCCAGGAGAACCTCGGCATCGACTACAAGCTGAAGTCGACCGAGTGGGCGCAGTACCTCGAGCTGCTCGACGGCGGCAAGTTCACTGGTCCGTTCCGTCTCGGTTGGTCGCTCGACTACCCGTCGCCGGAGAACTACCTCCGTCCGATCGTGGGCACCGGCGGTGACTCGAACTACACGGGTTACTCCAACCCCGAGGTCGACGAGCTGCTCAAGAAGGGTGACCAGGCCGGTAGCACCGATGAGAGCTTCGAGTTCTACCAGCAGGCCGGCGACGTCGCTCTCGAGGAGATGCCGATCATCCCGATGTGGAGCGGTGTCACGGCGATCGCCTCGTCCGACCAGGTCGGCGACGTGAGGTTCGACGTCGGCCAGGGCGAGATCGCCTTCGGCGAGATCACCGTCAACCAGTGATCTAGCACCGACAGTAAACGCACCGTAGCGTGCGATGCGGGGGTCGGGCCGGCTGGCTCGGCCCCCGCACCGGTGCCCAGGCTCCAACCCCCGCACCGGTGGCCACGGGGGAGTTACTTAGGAAGGATCCCGTGAATGGGACGTTATGTAGCAAGACGGCTGATTCAGTTCATGCCCGTCATCTTGGGCACCCTCTTCCTGCTTCACATCTTGAGCGTGCTGACCATCCAGATCGTCGGCGACCCGGTCCGTGCGCTGTTCGGCGAGAACGCGCCGCCGGCCTCGGTCATCCAGCAGATGCGCGCGGA
>DASSMS010000149.1:0-9389 GCA_035688575.1 Nocardioidaceae bacterium | reverse complement strand
GCTGTGGTCGCTCGGCTTCCTGACCACCTTCCTCTTCGGTGGTCTGACCGGCGTCATCCTGGCCTCCCCGCCGCTGGACTTCCACGTCACGGACTCCTACTTCGTGGTGGCGCACTTCCACTACGTGGTGTTCGGCACCGTGGTGTTCGCAATGTTCGCCGGCTTCTACTTCTGGTGGCCGAAGATGACCGGCCGGATGCTCGACGAGCAGCTCGGCAAGATCCACTTCTGGCTGCTCTTCGTCGGCTTCCACACCACCTTCCTCGTCCAGCACTGGCTGGGTGTCGAGGGCATGCCGCGTCGCTACGCCGACTACCTGCCCGAGGACGGGTTCACGACCCTGAACCAGGTCTCGACGGTCGGCGCGTTCCTCCTCGCCGCCTCGACGCTGCCGTTCCTGTGGAACGTCTACACCTCGGCGAGGAAGCCGTATGTCGAGGTCGGCGACGACCCGTGGGGCTGGGGGCGCTCGCTGGAGTGGGCGACCTCCTCGCCCCCGCCGCGGCACAACTTCGTGCGGCTCCCGCGGATCCGCTCCGAGTCGCCGGCGTTCGACCTCCACCACCCGGAGATCGCGGCACTCGAGATGGCCGAGAACGAGGCGCTCCGCCACGAGGCCCAGGTCGCCGACGCCCCGGACGTGACCGGGCGCAAGGGGCACTTGGAGCAGCAGATGGGTGGCTCCGTGAAGGAGGCCACCAAGAAGATCGACGAGAACCGTGACGAGGACGGCCGCTGATGAAGATCGAGACCTACATCTTCGGGATGAACGCTGTCTTCTTCGCGGTCGTCACCCCGGCGTACTGGTTCATCGCGAAGGACCCGACCGGCACGTCCGCGCTGGTCATGACCTTCCTGCTGACCTCGCTGGTCACCTTCTACCTCGGCTTCCACGCGTCCAAGATGGACCCGCGGCCCGAGGACCGTCAGGAGGGTGAGATCGCGGAGGGCGCCGGCGAGCTCGGCTTCTTCCCGCCGTACAGCTGGTGGCCGCTGTGGGCTGCCGCTACCGCGGCGGTCGGCTTCTACGCGCTGGCCTTCGGGGCGTGGTGGCTCCTGGCCATCGCGGTGGGGCTCGCCTCGATCACGGTCAGCGGCTGGGTCTTCGAGTACTACCGCGGAGAGCACGCGCACTGACGCATCACGCTCTCGGCGACCGAACGCAGCAGTGGCGCTGCCCCGTGTGGGCAGCGCCACTGTCGTTTCTTTTCGGTTCTCAGCGGTCTCGTTGTTACCGTTGGTCTCAGCAATGTCTTCATTTCGGGGGAGCACTCACGTATGAACAGGCCCGTAGCGCCTGCCCGAGCCCGCCGCACCGCGGCGGCGTTCGTGGCGGTTTCCGCGCTCGCTTTGGCCGGCTGTACGTCGGACGCGAGCGAGCCCCAGGCGGCCGGCGACGCCACACCCGCCGGAGCGACGAAGTCCAGCGCCCCCGAGCCCTCGGCGACGATCACCACGAACCTCCAGGACGTGCGAGGGCCGGTGGCGGTCGACGAGGTCGTCGAGGTCAGCGCCGAGGACGGATCCCTCGAGCGGGTGGTCGTCCGCGCGGGATCGGAGCGGATCTCAGGAGAGCGCTCTGAGGACGGTTCCTCCTGGACCGCGACGGACCGTCTCGAGCCGGGGCTCCGCTACAACGTGCAGGCCGTGGCGGTCGACGACGAGGGCCTGCGCACCGAGGAGCGCTCGTCGTTCCGCACCGAGGACCTCTCGCTCGAGCGCCAGACCTACCCGTCCATCGCGCCGTTGCAGGGGGAGACGGTCGGCGTGGGGATGCCGGTGATCGTCCAGTTCGACGTACCCGTCAAGGACCGGGCGAGCATCGAGCGCCATCTCTCGGTGGAGAGCACTCCGAAGCAGGCCGGCTCGTGGCACTGGATCTCCGGGAACGAGGTGCACTGGCGTCCGAAGAACTACTGGAAGCCAGGCACCGAGGTGACTGTCGACGCCGACATCAACTCCGTCCCCGCCGGCAACGGGGTCTACGGCCAGATCAGCCGCAGCGTCACCTTCGAGATCGGTGACTCGGTGGTCAGCAAGGTCGACGTGCAGGCACACCGGATGAAGGTCTTCGTCAACGGCAAGCTGGCGCGGGCGATGCCTATCAGCGCGGGCAAGCCCGGGTTCATCACCCGCTCGGGCACGAAGGTGATCATCGAGAAGGTCCGCGACAAGGTCATGGACGCCGCGACGCTCGGCATCTCGAAGAACGACCCGGAGTACTACCGCCTCGACGTCGAGTACGCCATGCGGGTCACCTACTCCGGTGAGTTCCTCCACGCGGCGCCGTGGTCCGCAGGCTCCCAGGGGGTCGCGAACGTGAGCCACGGCTGCGTGGGCATGGCCACCGAGAACGCCGCCTGGCTGTTCGACATCACCAAGCGGGGTGACGTCGTCGAGGTCACCGGCAGCGACCGTCAGATGACCCTGTACAACGGCTACGGCGACTGGAACGCCGGCTTCGCGGAGTACGCCGAGGGCTCGGCGCTCAACTGATCACCAGCAGTCGGCGTGGCGCTGCCGCGGGAACGTGACACGGACTGCCGTGCCGGGGCCCGGACCACTGGTGATCTCGAGGCGGCCGTCGCACGCGCGCACCGCCGAGGTGATCACCGAGAGACCCTGGCCCGTGCCGTGCTCGATCCTGCCGAAGCCAGGCCCGTCGTCGGTCACCTCGATCCAGGCCTCGTCGCCTGCGCCACCGACCCGGATC
Source organism: Nocardioidaceae bacterium (assembly GCA_035688575.1). Lineage (GTDB taxonomy): Bacteria > Actinomycetota > Actinomycetes > Propionibacteriales > Nocardioidaceae > Nocardioides_C. The sequence goes on along the minus strand of DASSMS010000149.1, from coordinate 6,676 downwards.
ACGATGTCGCCGGACTCCCCGGCGGCCCGGCCGGCGTTGTCGATCATGTTGTCGATGGCCCGGTGGAGCAGGAGGGGGTCGCCGCACACCAGCGCCGGCTCCGACACCTCGTTCTCCAGCCGGACCTTGTGGCTGAACTCCGCCACACGGACACAATCCCCGACCAGCTCCGTGAGGTCGAGGACCCAGTGCTTGGGGGCGCTCTCGACCGTGGCACGCTCGAGCAGCTCGCCGGCGTGCGTCAGGGTCTGGTGGATCAGCTCCAGACGTCGCTTCGTCTCGGCGTCGAGCACATTGTCCTTCGGCAGCTGCGTGAGAAGCAGTCCCGCGGTCACGCACTGCCGCAGGTCATGGCACAGCGTCGCCATCTCGTCCGGTGAAGACTCGCTCGGTTGTCGCTGTTCAGGCACTGGAACATATGCCATGTTCACCCCTCGGATCCCACACTCGTCCGCTGGTGGAAGTGTCGATGGCTCGCTGTCTGAGCCCATGACGCCATGATCCGTCTCCGGACCACCCCGCGACGATCCCCCCGGATACCCCGCTCTGCCGACGACGGTACCCCGTCCATCGAATGTGAAGGTACGAATTGCTCGTGTGTAAGCACATCTGGTCATGCCGACCCTGGTCCTGTCCTCCCCACAGCACCATCACCGTAGGTCTCGTGAGGTATTGACGGATCGACAATTTTGGGTAATCCCTGCCACCGGCCGGCCGGCCGGATGCCGGGGTTTCCATATCGCCAACATGGGGGAAGACCCAGTTAGCCGTGGGCATGAGCATTGGGACCGGGCCGCCGGGCGGCCCGCGCAACGGCTCGCCAGTCGCGTCGGCGCTGGACAGCAGGTGGACTGGGCGACTCGTCGCCTGGACGCCTCTCCCAGCGCCAACCCACTCGGTTTCCTGCGTCCGTAGCCCCCCACTTCCGGGCGTGGGCCCGGGTCGGGGCGGCTGGCGAGTCATGCGGCGCAGCGCCACCGCCCACGTCACCGCGTCGGCGCGGTGTGCCCTCCGGGCCCGCGCCGCTCGCGACCCACGGTGCACCCGAGCACCACAGCCGCGATGACCGGGCCGGCAGCCGCACGCGCGGGCCGCGACCCGAACCGGCAGTCAGCGGTTGGAGCCGACCCGGGCGCCCCACCCGGCGTCGCGTGCGAGGGCGACCGCGGCCAGTTGGGAGCTGACGCCGAGCTTGGCAAGGATGGACTTCACGTGCGTGCGGACCGTCGCCTCGGAGACGAAGGCCTCCTGCGCCACCTCGCGGACGCGCTTGCCGTGGAGCAGCTCACCGAGGACGTGCGCCTCGCGCGGGGTGAGCCGGTCCAGGCGCGACCTGCGGTCGTCGTCGTCGGTCCGTGCCTCACGCCAAAGCGCGATCAGCTGGTCCTTCCGGTCCCGCGACAGCACCGGAAGCCCCTGGGCCACCCGCTGGATCACCTCGACGATGACCTGGAGCGGCGTGGACTTCGTCAGCACCGTCAGCGCTCCGCTCGCGAGGCAGCCGCCCCAGCGTGCGGGATCCGTCCACGCGGTGAGGACGACGACGCGACAACCGGCTCTGGTCAACGGCTGGATGAGAGCGCCACCGTCACCGGCCGGCCCGAGGTCCAGGTCGAGCAGCACCACCTGAGGGTTGATGCCCAGGATGGAGTTCAACAGGGCGTCCGGGCCCTCCGGGCGCGGTGGGAGCCGGACACTCGTCACCTCGAACCCTTCAGGCGACAAGGAGACCAGCAGCGCCTCCGCCAGCAGAGCGTGGTCTTCGACCAGTGCAACGCGCGTTGCAGGACCCATGCCTCAACGCCCCCCTCGATCTAGAGTGTCCAGGCTAGCTCTTCCTGTGAGCCCGGACACGCGGCCGGCCGGCAGCCGGCCCGGACCTGGGCTCGCGGGAGCTCTGATGGCGATGCACGACCTGACGGAACCACGGGTCGGCTCGATCCCCCGACGAGCCGACCCGTGGTACCAGGACACCGTGACCGTGCGCTGAGCGCAGGTAACGTCCGGTACGCGCGCTTCCGAACACAGCCGGAAGTCCCTCCCCAAAAACCCCCACATGCGGTGACCGTACGTCGGTGCCGGGACGTGACGCAGAGGGATTGGCAAGCCCTACCCAGAAATGGGTAGAGGATTGACTCGGAGTGGTGGTCGGCAGTCCCCCGGAGGAGTGACTGCAGATGGCCTCTTCTGGCTCTTCCCCAGTGTGCCCGGCTAGACCGGCACAGGCCTCTCACCAGACCGGTCGCCCTTCGGTGGTGGGACACCCCCGGCGCTTCATCGCGAGCAGACCAAACCTCTCTGTTACACCCAAAACAGGGGACGTCACGGCCTCTCGTCGTACCTATGTTTGCTTCAAGCTTCACGGTGGAGCGTCTGAGATTCCTGGGGAGAACCAGATGGACGAGATCGACATCGCTGTGATCGGGGCCGGCCCGCACGGGCTGGCCAGCGCAGCGCACCTGCGACAGGCCGGCGCGGAGGTCCGAGTCATCGGAGACCCCATGTCGTTCTGGCACGCGATGCCGGAGGGAATGTGGATGCGATCCCGCCGCAGCGGCAGTTCCATCTTGAGCTCTGAGGGTCCGTTGTCGATGGAGGGGTACGCCGCGGCGACGGGGACCGCCGTGCCTCGGCACCCGACCCTCGCGGAGTTCATCGAGTACGGCATGTGGTTCCAGAGCGTCGTCGCCCCTGACGTCGACCGGCGCCGGGTGACGCACCTGAAGCGTGACGGGGGTCGGTTCGTCCTCACCTTCGACGAGGGGGAGCCGTTGCGGGCCAACCGCGTCCTGGTGGCCGCCGGCATCGAGCCCTTCACGCACCGGCCCGAGATGCTCAAGGCGCTGCCCGAGGCCACGGCCTCCCACGTCGCGGACCACCGCAAGCTCGACGTCTTCAAGGGGCAGAACGTCCTCGTCGTCGGTGGCGGCCAGAGCGCCCTCGAGTCGGCGACGATCATGCACGAGCACGGCGCGGACGTCGAGGTCCTGGCACGTGGCGAGCAGGTGTACTGGCTGCACGGTGACGGGCTGATGGACTCCCTCGGCCCCTTCGCGCCGCTGTTCTACGCGCCCACGGACGTCGGCCCGATCGGCATCTCGCGGCTCGTGGCGACCCCGAACGTGTTCCGCCACGTGCCCCGCCCGGCCTTCGACGTGATCGCCGCACGGGCGATCCGGCCGGCGGGCGCGTCGTGGCTCAAGCCGCGGATGACCGAGATCCCGATCACCACCGGCACCAGCGTGGTGCGCGCCGAGCCCGCCGGCGAGGGGCTGCGGGTCGAGCTGTCCGACGGCACGAAGCGCAAGGCCGACCACCTGCTCTTCGCCACCGGCTACAAGATCGACATCCAGCGCTACCCGTTCCTCGACAACGGCCTGGCCAAGACCATCAAGTGCGTCGACGGCTACCCGGTTCTGCGTCGCGGCATGGAGTCGTCGGTGCCCAAGCTGCACTTCCTCGGCGCACCTGCCGCCCGCAGCTACGGGCCTGTCATGCGCTTCGTCGCCGGCAGCTGGTTCACGTCGGGAGCGGTCACCCGCACCGTCTTGAAGTCGCCTCGCCGGCGGACCGTCGACCTCGGCCGGCGGGCTCCCGCGGCAGTCAGCGGGTCCTGATGTCCCTGGCACGTCCCTCCCGACGCACGCGCGCCAGGCTCTCGGGAGGCACGCCGACGACCGGTGCGCTGGTCGTCGGCGGGGACTACCAGGGCCTGGGCATCGCCCGAAGCCTCGGCCGGCAGGGCATCCCTGTGGTGGTGCTCGACGACGAGATCTCGATCGCCCGGTCCTCGCGCTACGTCCAGCGCTCGGTCAAGGTGGACGCTCTGCGCGAGCCGGGTGAGACGGTCGAGACCCTCGTCGAGGTCGCTGAGCGCCTCGGCCTGCAGGGGTGGGTCCTCTTCCCCACGCGGGAGGAGACCGTGGCCGCCATCTCCTCGAACCGGGACCGTCTCCTCGACGTCTATCGAGTCCCCACTCCGCCGTGGGAGACGGTCCGTCAGGCCTGGGACAAGCGGGCGACGTACTCGCTCGCGCAGGAGCTCGGCGTGGACGCGCCCCGCTGCTGGTTCCCGCGCACCGAGGCCGACCTGGAGCAGGTGCCGTCGGGCGCGCCGGTGGTGATCAAGCCGGCGATCAAGGAGAACTTCTTCTACGCCACGAGCGCCAAGGCGTGGCGGGCCGACACCCCGGAGCAGCTGCGCGACGCGTTCCGTCGCGCCTCCCAGGTCATCGACCCGTCCGAGATCATCGTCCAGGAGATGATCCCGGGGGGCGGGAACGAGCAGCTGGCCTACTGCGCGTTCTTCCGGGCGGGGGAGCCGGTCGCCTCCATGACCGTGCGCCGCCGCAGGCAGCACCCGTCGGACTTCGGCCGGGCGAGCACCTTCGTGGAGACCGTCGACCTGCCGGAGATCGAGGAGCCCTCGCAGCGGTTCCTCAAGGCGGTCGACTACTACGGGCTCGTCGAGCTGGAGTACAAGCGTGACCCGCGCGACGGACGGGCCAAGCTGCTCGACGTCAACGCACGGACCTGGGGTTACCACTCGATCGGCACGGCTGCCGGTGTCGACTTCCCCTACCTGCTCTACCGCGACCAGCTGGGGGAGCGGGTCGACCCCTGCCGGGCACGAGCGGGCGCCCGCTGGATCCGGCTGTCCACCGACGTGCCCAACGCCGTGAAGGACGTGGCCAAGGGCCAGCTCCGGGTCGGGGACTACCTGAGGTCGCTCAGGGGAGTCGACGTCGATGCGGTGTGGTCGGTGAGCGACCCCCTTCCAGCCCTGATGGAGCTCGGGCTCCTGCCCTACCTCGCCGTACGCCGAGGACTCTGAAAGAGGAGCAGATGTTCACATCGTCCGAGCGGTTCGCCTTCTTCGACTACTTCCGCGTGCCGTACGAGGTCGACGCGTCCGTGGCGGGCGAGGGTCTGCCCCGCGGAGTCGGCCGGCTGGGCCTCACCGAGCGCGAGAGCGGCCCCTTCCCGTCGTTGTACTGGTGGCGGGCGGGGGCCGCCTCGCACCAGGGTTGGCGGTCGAGGGCCGGCCGCTTCACCCTGGCCGGCTTCACCATCGTCTGCCCGGTGCTGCGGGACTTCTCCGGTCTGGCCGCGCGGCTGGGCTCGGGGCACTGGCGGGCGGTGCAGCCCATCCTCGACGCGGAGGGCCGCACCGTCGCGTCGGTCTGGCAGGACGTCCAGGGCAACGTCTTCCTCCCGTTCGACCCCGAGGAGGCGATGTTCTCGTTGTGGTCGGAGCGCTACAAGCGCCTGGGCCTCGCCCGGTGGACCACCGCCGTCCGCGGCGGGATGGTGAAGGGCTACTACGCACTGCGGCCGCTGATGCCCCGTGCGGTCCAGATCCGGTTGCGGCAGGGGTACGCCGCCCACGTCGAGCTGCCCGACTTCCCGGCCTGGCCGGCCGAGCACTGCCTGCACGACCTGTACGACTGGCTCTTCGACCTCGTGGCAGAGGTCGCCGGGCAGCCGGTGCCGTACCTGAACCCCTGGCCCGCCGGCAAGGACTACGCGCTGCTGCTCACCCACGACGTGGAGACGGCTGTGGGTCGCGACAACATCGAGGAGCTCCGGGCGCCCGAGCGCGAGCGCGGTTTCCGCTCGTCGTGGAACTTCGTTCCCGAGCGGTACGACACCCCCGACGCACTCGTCCGAAGTCTGCAGGACGAGGGGTGCGAGATCGGCGTGCACGGGCTCCGCCACGACGGCCACGACATGGGCTCGCGGCGCCAGCTCCGCAATCGGCTCCCGGCCATCCGGAAGTACGCCGACCGGTGGGGCGCGGTCGGCTTCCGCTCGCCGGCGACCCAGCGCATCTGGAAGCTCATGCCCACCCTGGGCTTCGACTACGACTCGACGTACTGCGACACCGCACCGCACGAGCCGGAGCCTGGGGGCTCCTGCACCTACCTGCCGTTCTTCAACGAGCACCTCGTCGAGCTGCCGATGACCCTGCCCATGGACCACACGCTCTTCGAGATCCTCGGGCACACCGACGGCCAGGTCTGGCACGACAAGGCCGACGAGCTTCAGCGGCGCGGGGGAATGCTGAACCTCCTGGTCCACCCGGACTACGTGAGCTGCCCCGGACTCCTCGAGGCCTGGGACGCGTTCCTGGACCGGTTCGTCGGTGACGAGTCGGTGTGGCAGGCACTGCCCATGGACGTGTCTGCCTGGTGGCGCAGGCGCGCGGAGTCACGGATCGAGCACGACGGAGAGACGTGGAAGGTCCACGGGCCGGCCGCGGACGAGGCCGAGGTGAGGTTCTCCGGCGACCGACGGGACCGTGCGGTGAGCGCCTTCGCGCGGGGGGAGGTGCCGCATGTGGATCACAGTGTCGCAGGGTGACGGCGACAGCAGGGAGCGCGCGGCCGCACCCCATGTCGCCGTACTGGTCGAGAACGTCTCGTTGTTCGACGACAACCGGATGCGCAAGCAGGTCGACGTCCTGCTGGCCGCGGGTCACCGCGTCTCCGTCATCACGAGGCGCGACCCTCGCAACGCGCCGTTCCGCAACGTGGAGGGGCTCCGCCTGGTCGAGTACCCGGCGCCCCCGGACGGCTCGTCGACGCTGGGTCACCTCACCGAGTACGCCGTGTCGCTGGCCTGGCAGGTCCCGGCCCTGATCCGGCTCCAGCGCCTCGACCCGATCGACGTTCTC
>DASSMS010000060.1:0-3434 GCA_035688575.1 Nocardioidaceae bacterium | reverse complement strand
GACGTCGAGCGTGTGGTCGGTGGCCAGCCACTCGTCCGGGTAGTCCCACATGGACAGGTCGGGACCGTCGCCGTGCATGGCCTTGGCCCACGCGTCGCCGAGCCCGGCGGCGCCGTACCGCCGCAGCCGCACGACCGTCGGGTCCTCGGTCAGGTCCTGGTCGCGCAGCAGGTCGAGCGTCGGCTTGTCCCCCACGCCGAGGCTGACGTGGGACCCGAACTCCCGGCGTACGACGGAGGCCTGCGTGTAGTGGTCACGGTGCACGTGCGTGACCAGGAAGCGCGTGATGTCGCGAACCCGGTAGCCGATCGACGCCAACGAGGACTCGAGCTGCCTGCGGGAGGACTCGACCGCCCAGCCGCCGTCGACGAGCACGAGACCCCGCTCGGTCTCGAGGGCGTAGACGTTCACCGCGCGCAGCCCGTCCATCGGCAGGGGCAGGGGGATCCGGTGGATGCCCGGGCCGACCTCGTGGGCGCCCGGCTCGGTCCAGTGGGGCAAGTCCGTCTGGGGGCTGTCCGTCACGTGCCTAGCCTCGCACCAGCCCGCGGCCGGTGATCAGGGGCAGGTCGGCGGCGGTGACCAGCCCCGGCTCGGCCGCGACCACCGCCTCGGCGGCGTTCACGAGCCGCATCGCGGTCATGATCATCCCGGAGTCGTTGTGGTCGCCGTGCTCGCCGTGATGCACCAGGTCGAGGACGATCTGGGGCTCGCCGCTGACCTTCACGCGGTAGCAGCCCTCGCCCCCCGTCGGCTGCGGCCACGCCGGCATCTGCTCCGGAGAGGTCCTCGTGACGTGCTCCAGCACGACGCGCGGCACCCCGTCGACCTGTCCGACCACCTCGAACCGCACCGCGCCGAGCGTGCCCTTCCTGATGCGGACCGACGCGGTCTCGATGTCGCGTTCGGCCGGGACACGCTCGACCTTCTCGACCAGCGGCTCGTCGAGCGTGACGTCCAGGGCTGCCGCGAGCTGCCGCACCACGCTCCCCCAGGCCATCGAGAGGATGCCCGGCTGGAACAGCATGGGCACCTCCTCCATCGGTCGGCCGAAGCCGAAGATCTCCTGCATCACGACCGGTTGGTAGTACGTCGAGTAGTCGGCCACCTCGTAGCAGCGCAGCTCGTCGATGCGCTGACAGACGCTGGTGAGCGCGAGCGGGAGGACGTCGTTGGCGAACCCGGGGTCGATGCCGTTCACGTGAAGCGACACACCGCCCCGGACGGCTGCCTCGTGAACGCGCGCGACCAGGTCGGGCGGCAGGATGCCGTGAGGGAACTGGAGCACGACCGGACCACTCGAGACGACGTTGACCCCGCGCTCGAGAAACATCACCAGGTCGTCGATCGCCTCGAAGACCCGGTCGTCGGTCATCGCGGTGTGGACGATGCAGTCCGGCTCCAGCGCGAGCAGGGCCTCCTTGTCGTTCGTGGCCGTCACTCCCAGCTCCCGCCCGAGACCGGCGAGCTCCCCGGCGTCCCTGCCGACCTTGTCGGGGTTCGAGACCCACAGCCCCACGAGCTCGAGCTCGGGTCGCGCGTCGATGCCGGCGATCGCGTGCCTGCCGACGGTGCCGGTCGACCAGCCGACCACTCGGAGAGTCACCGCGCGAGCTCCAGGTCGGGCAGGCGAAGGTCGAGGTTCGGCTGCTCGAGACCGCCGTCGACCTCGAGGACCTTGCCGGTGACGTAGCCGCCGGCCCGGGAGGCGAGGAAGAGCACCGCGGCGGCGACGTCCTCGGCCTCCCCGATCCTGCCGAGCGGCGTGATCGACTCCATCTCCCCGCGGGTCCGGTCGTCGGCGGCCACGAACTCCAGCGCCGAGGTCATCACGGAGCCCACCGCGATCGCGTTCACGCGGATGTTCGGGGACAGGTCCTTCGCCGCGAGCCGCGTGTAGTGCGCCAGAGCTGCCTTGGCCGTGCCGTAGGCGAGGTAGCCACGCCCTGCCACCCGCCCGACGACCGAGCTGATGTTGACGATCGAGCCGCCGTCGTTCCTCAGCAGGTGCGGCACCGCGGCGCGCACGAGGGTGTGGGCGGTGCTGACGTTGAAGTGGAAGGCGTCCTCCAGGTACGCAGCGTCGGTGTCGAGCAGCGTGTTGGGGATCGTCCCTCCGACGTTGTTGACCACGATGTCGAGACGGCCGAGCTCGTCGTGAGCCGTGTCCGCGAGGGAGGCGACCGCCTCGAGGTCGCTCAGGTCCGCCGGTACGACGACGGCGCGGCGACCAGCCTCCTCGACCCGCGAGGCGACCTTCTCGAGCTGGTCGCGGCTCCGGGCGGAGAGCACGACGTCGGCTCCCGCCTCGGCCAGCGCGACGGCAGTGGCCGCCCCGATGCCGCGCCCCGCCCCCGTGACGACGGCGACGCGGCCGTCCACCTTGAACCGATCAAGAATCACCAGCATCTCCAGCCTCGAGCACCAAGGCCAGAAATGTAACAGGTTCTACTTCTCAGGCGAAGGCTGCGATCCGCACCGTGAAGCCGTCAGGGCTCCGCTCGTAGTCCAGGACGTCGCAGAGCTGACGCGTGGCCCAGAGGCCAAGGCCCTCGGACGGGTGGCGGGGCCGGGCGTAGCCCAGGAGCGGATCGATGATCCCGGGGCCGCGGTCGGTCACCGTGCAGACGACCGCTGCGTCGGAGGCCCACAGCTTGAGCACCACCGGTTCACAGCCGTGCTTGTGCGCGTTGCCCACGACCTCGCCGACCGCCTTGACGAAGTCGTCGATCTGCAGGCGGGACAGCGAGGTGAACATCGTCGCCGCGTAGATCTCCATGCGCAGCTCGGTCAGGTCGTCGCTGGGCTCGAGGACCATCCGCGGCGTCGTGGCCTGAAGCGGGTGCGGCGGCGTGACGAGGCCGTCGGCCACCACGAGCTTCTCGGGCTCGACGTAGTTGTCGTTCTCGCGCCGAGCGCCCTGGTCGATGAGCCCGGTGTGGGCCCGCATGATGGCGTCGGCGATCTCACCCGACACCGCGGAGGTGTCGTAGGGGCACAGGGTCCGGAACGGGAGGTCGGCGAAGGCGCGGTTCACCGCCGCCTCGTAGCGCAGCCACTCCTGCCAGGGCAGCCTGCTCGCCTCGAAGTCGATGAAGCCCATGGCCCGGAAGCCTGTCGCCCCGGCAGCCAGACCGCGATCCATGGTGCGCCGATAGCTGTCGATCGCGCCGGCGGGAGTGCTGTAGACGGGGTTCTCGGCGAAAGTCACCTGGTCCTCGCCGTCGAACACCGCGCGCAGAAGGGCCGTGACCGGGTTGCGCCCTGTGTTGACCATCACGACCTCGCCGCGTCCGATGCCCTCACGGACGAAGGACACCGCCGCACCGGCGAGGGTCGAGTCGTCGTCGTAGAAGATTGCGTCGTGCTGTAGCCGGTTGAGCTCCTGGCTGGACACAGACTTCTCCCGGGGTCTGAGGAAGGCAAGGCATCCA
>DASSMS010000093.1:0-3202 GCA_035688575.1 Nocardioidaceae bacterium | reverse complement strand
GATCAGGTCCTCGCCACCCGCGAGCACCACCGTGGGTGCGGTCACCCGGTGCAGGCGGTCAGCTGTCTCGTGCACCAGGAGGGCGTCGATGGTCCGCTGGATCGCCTCGACACTCGCCGGGTACGGGAACTCGAGGCTCTCGTCGATGATCTGCGCGACCGTGCCGTCCTCGTGTGCGCGGTGGGTGTAGACCCAGACGAAGAACGACTCGAGGAAGCTCCGCTCGTCCGGTGCGAACTCCGCCATCCAGCGCCACGACTCGACCATCGCCCGCCAGTAGCTGTCGGGGCGCGCCCATGTGCTCATCAGCACAAGGCTGCGGACGAGGTCAGGATGCCGCAGTGCCAACTCCTGGGCGATGACGCTGCCGCCCGAGAAGCCGGTGACGTGTGCCGACTCGATCTCGAGGGCGCGAAGCACGTCGGCTGCGTCCTCGGCCATCGACGGGATGGTGAGCGGCCCGTCCGGGAGGGGCGAGCGGCCCATCCCGCGGTTGTCGAAGGCGGTGATGCGGTAGCGGTCGGACAGCCCGTCGATCTGGGACTGCCACGACTCGATGGGGTCGCCCAGCCCGCCGATGAGCAGGACGTCCGGCCCCTCGCCGTACTGCTCGACCCACAGGTCGAGTCCGGTGTCGATTCGCGTGGTGATGGTCATGATGTGGTTCCTTTTTCGTGTCGTGTGCGGCTCAGCGGTCGAGCCGGTAGAAGCGGAAGAAGTCATTGGCGATCGGGAGCTCGACGCTGGCGCGGAACCCGGCTTGCGAGGCCAGGGCGTGGACGGTGCTGCTCCGGAGCACGGTCCCGAGACCTGCCGAGGGTGCCTCGGCGAGACTGGCCGGCAGGCAGTGCGTGACGCTCCACCCGTACATGAGCCGTTCGACCTCGTCGCCGGGAGCCGTGAAGTGGTCCGCGACCCGTTCGTCTGCGACCAGGACGACGCCGTCGTCGGCGAGGGCGGACCGCAGGCCGGTGAGTACGTCGACGGGCCGGGCGAAGTCGTGCAGCGCCTCGAAGACCAGAACCAGGTCGCAAGGCCCGCGGAGACCCTCAGAGTCGGACGCGTCGACCGTGTGGAACGCGACGCGGTCACCGACACCGGCCTCGACCGCGTGCTGCCGAGCTGCCTCGACCGAGGCTGGGTCACTGTCGTACCCGTCCACGCTGGCCAGCGGGAACTCGCGCGCCAGCGACACGGTCGACCAGCCCTCGCCGCAACCGATGTCGGCGATCCGGCCGATCGGATCGGTGCTGAGACGAGCCGTCACGTCGGGCAACGCGGTGACCCAGGCGGTCAGGTCGTGGGTGATTGCCGGACGGTTGACACCTGCCTGGCCACGACGAAAGGCGCTGCCGTACTCCGCGTACGGGACGCCCCCGCCCTGCCGGTAGGCCTCCGGCAGGAAGCTCAGCACACCCGCGACACCGGCCACCATGTCGGCGAGCGGGGCGACGTGGGTCTCGGCCTCCGGCTCGAGCAGGACCGGCCTGTGCGCAGGGGGCAGCGCGTAGCGGCGGTGCTCTGCCGATGGCTGTCGCGGGTCGACGACGTCGAGCAGGCCCGCCACCGCCTGCTGCTCCAGCCACTCCCGCGAGTAGCGGGGTGAGATTGCGGCTCGTCCGGCCAGCTCTGGGTAGGTGAGCGGCGCGGCGGCGAGCGCGTGGTAGAGGCCGAGCTCGCGACCGAGGTGGATGCTGAACATCTCGAGCGTCGAGGTCGTGGACGCGACCAACCGGTCGACCAGTGCGTCACGCCGCTCTCTCGCGTCGATGCCCGTGGCGCCCACGGAGCTTGAAGTGTCGACCGAGACGACCGACACGGAGGGAGTGCTCATGGTTGCCTCCTTGTAGTGGGTTGCTGTCACTGAGGAGGCGTGAGTTCTGGGCTTACGCGGTGAGCCTGCACCTCACGGGGGCGATTCGCGTGTTTCAGGCCACGACGTCCCACGTGATCGGCGGGTCCGGCCGGTAGCTGCAGAACCTGCCTGTGTGGATGCTGTGCTCGAGGTGGCGCCCGAGCTCAGGGTGGACCTCACGGATCTTCGTCATCGCCCCACGAATACGGGCGGTCACGGCCGAACGGGCCTTCTCCGCCGGGTCTCCTGCGCGGCGTGGACCGCGCATCCCATAGGCGGCTGAGAGCTCCTGGGTCAGGAGGTCGAGCTCCTGCCGGGCGCGAGCTCCACGTTCTGCGTCGCCGTCGGCGTCGGCGTCGTCGAGCTCGGACTGCAGCTCGCGGATGCGCGCGGCGTACTCGGCTCGCGCCCTGGCGTCGAGCCGTTCCCCGAGGTCACCGGGTGTGCCCAGACCCTCACCGCCGGCCGACGCCGCGGCCCGGGCCGGGCGTTCCGTGCCGTCGCCGGAACCCACTGGCGTCGCCAGGTCGAGCGCCGGGACCTCCGTCCCGGGTCGACCGAGCAGGGCCGCCAGATCGCGTACTCCGCGCAGGTCCGGCAGGTGAACGGTCCTGCCGGCGAAGGTCACTTGCCAGAGGTCACCGACCCGGCACAGCTCGGCTGCGGTCCCCTCGACAGCGGACGCCTCGGCGGTGGGCGCGTCGACGGTCCCCACCTGACGCTCGACGGTTCTGGCCCCTTGGGACTCGCGTACCGTCTCGAGCCGGCGGAGCTGACGAAGCTCGTTGCGTGCCAGTGCCAGCAGCTGGTCGGGGCTCATGGCTCGACCACGCGTGATGACCCGCGGCGAGTCGAGCTCGGTGGCGAGCCGCTCTCGGATGTCGTCCAGCTGCGGCGCATGGATCCGCGAGACGACCACGCCGGAGGCATCGAGGCCGACGAGGAGCGTCGCCGCAGTCTCGTGTCGCCCGGCGGCCATGAGCAGCGACAGCAGGGCGGCCAGCGTGTTCCACCGCTCTCCCAGGTGTCCCGCGCGGGTGAACCCCGTGAGCGCCTCCGAGAACAGGGCGGCAGATCGGGCCAGGTCACCTTGGACGGCCGAGACCACGGCCAGGCCTCGCAGGGACGAGTTGGTCCCGTACGGGTAGAGAAGCTCGCGCGACTCCGCCAGTGCCTTCGTGACCCACTCGTGGGCAGCGGCAGGCTGCGAGGCTGCCAACAGCAGCCCGACGAGGTGCTGCGACCAGGCGTACTCGAACGCGTTGTTCTGTGCGCGGGCCATGACCAGCGCACGTTCCGCCGTCGCGAGGGCCTCATCGCTGCGTCCGGACTGTGCCAGCCACACTG
>DASSMS010000152.1:0-7899 GCA_035688575.1 Nocardioidaceae bacterium | reverse complement strand
TCGAGTCGAAGTGGTGGTAGAGGCTGCCCGACAGGATGCCCGCGGCGTCGGCGATGTCGCGCACGGTGGTGTTCTTGAACCCTCGCTGCGCGAACAGCTCGGCGGCGATCGCGAGGAGCTCCTCCCGTCGCGATGCCTTGGCGGTCGTCTGCTGTGTCATCGATGTCCTCCCTCTCAGGTCCCGACTGGCTAGGCGTGCTGGCTGCTGACCGAGACCACCTCGCCGGTCATGTACGACGAGTAGTCGCTGGCGAGGAACACCATCACGTTCGCGACCTCCCACGGCTCCGCCGCGCGGCCGAACGCCTCGCGCTGCTCGAGCTCTGCGAGCAGCTCGTCGGAGGTGACCTTGGCCAGGAACGGGTGCATGGCCAGGCTCGGCGAGACCGCGTTCACCCGGATCCCGTGGGGTGCGAGATCGAGCGCGGCGCAGCGGGTCAGGGCCATCACCCCGGCCTTCGCCGCGGCGTAGTGCGCCTGCCCCTCCTGGGCACGCCAGCCGATCACCGAGGCGTTGTTGATGATCACGCCCCCCCTGCCGGCCCCCGCCATCCGATTGGAAGCGGCACGGACGCAGCGGAAGGTGCCGGTCAGGGTGATGTCGAGGACGCGACCCCACTGCTCGTCGGTCATGTGCAGCACCGAGGCCGTGCCACCCAGGCCGGCGTTGTTGACCATGACGTCGACCCCGCCGAACGGCTCGGCGGCGTCGAGCAGCGCGGCGACCTGCTGCTCGTCGGTCACGTCGCACACCACCGAGGCGACCCGGTCCTCGCCGAACTCCTGGGTGAGCTGCTCGTGCGCCTCGGCGAGCCGCCGCTCGTGGGTGTCGCCGAGCACCACGGCCCGCGCCTCCTCCTCGAGGCAGCGGCGCACCATCGCGGCGCCGATGCCTGCTCCGGCAGCTGCGGTCACCACGACGGTCCTGCCCCTGAGCAACCCGTGGCCGCGCACGTAGTCGGGAGTGTGCCGCTCGGGACGGGTCGTGGTCACGGCTTGGGCTCCCGGGGTAGGCCGAGCACACGCTCGGTGATGATGTTGCGCTGGATCTCGTCGGACCCGCCGTAGATGGTGTCGGCGCGACTGAAGAGGAAGAGTCGCTGGAACTGGTCGAGGTCGTACGGCGCGCCGGCCGCCACCAGGGAGGGTGCGCCGGCCACCTCCATGGCGAGCTCCCCGAGGCCGCGGTGCCAGCCGGCCCACACGAGCTTGGAGATGGACGCCTCCGGGCCCTGGGAGCCCGTGGAGAATCCGGCGAGGGTGCGCAGCGCGTTGAGCCGCATGACCTCCAGGCCCATCCGGGCCCGGACCAGCTTGTCGCGGATGACCGGGTCCTCGACCGCGCCGTTCCGCCGGGCCAGCGCGACTACGGCCTCGAGCTCGCGAGCGAAGCCGACCTGCTGGCCGATCGTCGAGACGCCCCGCTCGAAGCCGAGAGTGCCCATCGCGACCTTCCAACCCTCCCCCGGCTCCCCCACCACCATGGAGGCCTTCGTGCGGGCGCCGTCGAAGAAGACCTCGTTGAACTCGGACGTGCCGGTCAGCTGCTCGATCGGGCGCACTTCCACGCCGTCCTGGTCCATCGGCACGAGGAGATAGGAGAGGCCGGCGTGCCGTCTCGAGCCGGCTTCGGTGCGGGCGACGACGAAGCACCAGTCGGCCACGTGCGCCAGCGAGGTCCAGACCTTCTGCCCGTCGACAAGCCAGTCACCGGTCGAGGGGTCCTGGCGTGCGCGGGTGGCGACCGAGGCCAGGTCGGAGCCGGCGCCCGGCTCGGAGTACCCCTGACACCACAGCTCGCTGACGTCGCGGATGCCCGGGAGGAACCTTCGCCTCTGCTCGTCGGTGCCGAAGGCGATCAGCGTGGGTCCTAGCAGCTCCTCGCCGATGTGACTGACCCGCGCGGGGGCGTCTGCCTTGGCGTACTCCTCGTGGAAGATCACCTGCTGGAGCAGGCTCAGCCCGCGCCCTCCGTGCTCGACCGGCCAGCCCAGGCAGGTCCAGCCCGCGGCGGCCAGGTGCCGGTCCCAGGCGACGCGCTCGTCGAAGGCCTCGTGCTCGCGACCAGGCCCACCCTTGCCGCGCAGTCCCGCGAACTTCCCGCCGAGGTTCTCGTCGAGCCACGTGCGCACCTCGCCGCGGAAGGTCTCGTCCGCAGGTGAGTAGGTGAGGTCCATGGTCTCCGGTCCTGGGCTCGCCCAGCGGCTGGGCGTCTGGTCAAACGGGGCGTGCGTAGACTAGCCTACCAAGCACTTGTTTGGGTGGCCTTCCGACCTAGGAGAGTGAGCATGCATACAGCGCAGCGGACACTCCCGGGCGTGCTGCGCGCCGCGGCCAGCCGGTACGTCGACCGCGAGGCCGTCGTGGACGGGGAGACCCGGCTGACCTACACCGAGCTGCACGAGCGGGTCCGGCGGACCGCCGCCGCCCTCATCGCCCTCGGCGTCGAGAAGGGTGACCGGGTCTGCATCTGGGCGCCGAACTCCTGGCAGTGGGAGGTCCTCGCGCTGGCGGTTACCTACGCCGGCGGCACGCTCACCCCCGTGAACACCCGCTACACCGGCCACGAGGCTGCTGACGTGGTCGACCGCACCGGCGCCAAGGTGGTCGCCGTCGCCGACGGCTTCCTCGGCCGCAGCCAGTGCGACGAGCTCGCCTCCGCCGCCTCCGAGCGGGGCCTCACCATCCCGACCGTCGTCCGTCTCCCCTACGGCGGCTCGTCTGCGGGCCCCACGCCGGAAGGTGTCGTCGCCTGGGAGGAGCTCGAGCGGTTCGCGGCGCAGGTGTCCGAAGGAGACGTGGAGCACCGCGCTGGACAGGTGGATTCCGACGACGTGGCAGACATCCTCTTCACCTCCGGCACGACCGGCCGCAGCAAGGGAGCCTGCTCGGCCCACCGGCAGGTCGTGTCGGTGGCCGACGCGTGGGCCTCCTGCGGCGAGGTGACCTCGCGCGACCGGTATCTCGTGGTCAACCCGTTCTTCCACAGCTTCGGCTACAAGGCCGGGATCGTGGTCGCCCTGCTCACCGGCGCGACCGTCGTGCCCCAGGCGGTCTTCGACGTCACCGAGACCTTCCGGCTCATCGAGCACGAGCGCATCACCGTGCTGCCCGGCGCGCCCGCGATCTACCAGGCGATGCTCGAGTCCCCGGAGCGCGAGAAGCACGACCTCTCCTCCCTTCGGCTCGCCGTCACCGGCGCCGCGACGGTCCCGGTCGCTCTCGTCGAGCGCATGCAGACCGAGATGGGCTTCGACACCGTCCTGACCGCCTACGGGCTCACCGAGGCGGTCGTGGCCACGATGTGCCGCCCCGGCGACGAGGACACCCGGGTGGCGAACACCTGCGGCCGCGCCGCCGCTGGTCTCGAGGTCAGGGTCGCGAGGCCCGGGAGCAACGAGCCGCTTCCCGCGGGTGAGGAAGGCGAGGTGCTCCTGCGCGGGGAGAACGTCATGCTCGGCTACCTCGACGACCCCGGCGCGACCGCGGAGGCCGTCGACCGCGACGGCTGGCTCCACACCGGCGACATCGGTCACCTCGACGAAGACGGCTACCTCAAGATCACCGACCGGCTCAAGGACGTCTTCATCGTCGGTGGCTTCAACGTCTACCCCGCCGAGGTCGAGCAGGTCCTGGCCCGTCTCGACGGCGTGGTCGAGTCCGCCGTGGTCGGCGTCCCGGACCAGCGGCTCGGCGAGGTGGGCCACGCCTTCGTCGTACGACGGCAGGGGTCGGAGCTGGACGAGCAGGCCGTCCTCGCCCACGTCCGGGAGCGTTTGGCGAACTTCAAGGTCCCCCGTGGCGTCACCTTCGTCGACGACCTGCCCCGCAACCTCTCGGGCAAGGTCCTCAAACGCGAGCTGAGGAGCAACCCATGACCGAGAGCACGCCCCCCGACGACCGAGGGTCCGAAGAGGAGGTCGTGACCTACGAGCGCCGCGGGACGGTCGCCATGGTGACGCTGAACCGGCCGGAGTACCGCAACGCGCAGAACTCCAGGATGACCTACGCCCTCGATGCCGCCTTCTCACGCGCCGTGGACGACGACGCGGTGAAGGTCATCGTGCTGTCGGGAAACGGCAGGCACTTCTGTGCCGGCCACGACATCGGCACGCCCGGCCGCGACGTCGACCAGACCTTCGACCGCAAGGCCGTCATGTGGTGGGACCACACCGACAAGGACGGCGGGGACCTGCGCTTCGCCCGTGAGTCCGAGGTCTACCTCGGCATGTGCCGGCGGTGGCGCGAGATCCCGAAGCCGGTGATCGCGATGGTCCACGGCGCCTGCATCGCGGGCGGGCTCATGCTCGCCTGGTCCTGCGACTTCGTCATCGCCTCCGAGGACGCGTTCTTCTCCGACCCCGTGGTGAAGATGGGCATCCCGGGTGTCGAGTACTTCGCGCACCCTTGGGTGATGAACCCCCGGGCGGCCAAGGAGTTCCTGTTCACCGGCGACCGGTTCACCGCGCAGCGGGCCCACGAGCTGGGCATGGTCAACCACGTCGTGCCCCGCGAGGAGCTCGAGCCCACCACGATGGCGATGGCGGAGCGGATCAGCGCCATGCCCCGGTTCGGCCTCGCCCTGACCAAGAAGGCGGTCAACCAGGCCGAGGACCTGCAGGGGATGCGCACCGGCATGGACTCCGTGTTCGGCCTGCACCACTTCGCACACGCCCACAACGCAGAGGTCGGCAAGGACTCGCTGGCGGGGATGGACGCGCGCAGCATGCGCGACCCGAGGGCGCAGCGGTGAACCTCGACCTCGACGAGGCAGACGCTGCCTTCCGGGAGGAGGCACGGGAGTGGCTGCGTGAGAACGTCCCAGCAGCTCCCCTGCCGTCGATGGACACCGCCGAGGGGTTCGCCGCCCACAAGGAGTGGGAGGCCCTGCTCGCCGAGCACCGCTGGTCAGTCGTGTCGTGGCCGCGGGAGTACCACGGCCGCGATGCGTCCCTGCTGCAGTGGGTGATCTTCGAGGAGGAGTACTACCGCAGCGGCGCGCCCGGCCGGGTGAGCCAGAACGGCATCTTCCTGCTCGCTCCGATCCTCTTCGAGCACGGCACTCAGGAGCAGCAGGACCGCTTCCTCCCGTCGATGGCCACCGGCGAGCAGGTCTGGGCACAGGCCTGGTCCGAGCCGGAGGCCGGGAGCGACCTCGCCGCGATCCGCAGCACCGCGACGCACGACGCGTCGCGCGGAGGCTGGGTCCTCAACGGCCAGAAGACCTGGTCGTCACGTGCCGCCTTCGCCGACTGGGGATTCGGCCTCTTCCGGTCCGACCCGGCAGCCGAGCGGCATCGAGGTCTCACCTACTTCCTGTTCCCGCTCGACGCCGAGGGCGTGACCGTGCGCCCGATCGCCCAGCTCGACGGCGAGCCGGGCTTCGCGGAGATCTTCTTCGACGACGTCTACGTGCCCGACCGGGACGTGCTCGGTGCGCCCGGCGACGGGTGGCGCGTCGCGATGAGCACGGCGGGAAACGAACGCGGCCTGTCGCTGCGCTCGCCCGGCCGGTTCTGCGCCGCCGCCGACCGGCTGGTCGACCTGTGGCGGCGCCAGTCAGGGACGAAGCAGGGGCGCCCGGACGCCGATCGTGCCGCGGACCGGGTCGTGGACGCCTGGATCGGTGCCCAGGCCTACCGGGCCTACACCTGGGGCACGGTCACCCGTCTAGCGGGGGGCGGTGAGATGGGGGCGGCCGGCAGCGTCAACAAGCTGTTCTGGTCCGAGCTCGACATCGCGCTGCACGAAACCGCGCTCGACCTCCTCGGCCCGGAGTCCGAGCTGCGCGGCGAGGACGCCCCGGACGCCGGCCGCTGGAGCGACGGGTACCTCTTCTCGCTCGCCGGCCCGATCTACGCCGGCACCAACGAGATCCAGCGCAACATCGTCGCCGAGCGGGTCCTCGGCCTTCCCCGGGAAGCACCCAGGGGTCAGGGATGAGGTTCGCGATGACCGACGAGCAGCGGGGCTTCGCCGAGGTCCTCGACGACCTGCTCACGGCATCCGGCACCCCCGCGGTCGCTCGCGCCTGGGGCGAGGGCGACGCCGGTCCCGGGCTCGAGCTGTGGCACCGGCTCGCCGAGCTCGGGGTGACCGGCCTCCTCGTGCCCGAGGACCAGGGCGGGATCGGAGCGGACGAGGTCGACCTCGTGGTGGCCTTCGAGGCCCTCGGGCGGCACGCCGTGCCGGGCCCCTGGGTGGAGAGCGTCGCCTTCCTGCCCGCGCTCCTCCCCAACACCCAGCAGGACGAGCTCCTCGCCGGCATCGTCACCGGGGAGACGCTTGGCACCGTTGCGGTCACCGAGATCGCGCCGCTCGCCCTCGACGGCGACGTCGCGGACGCGACGTTCGTGCTCGACCGCAACGTGCTCCGCCACGGAGAGCCCGGCGAGGTCAGGCGCTCCATCGACCCGGCCCGGCGGCTCTTCACGCTGACGCCCGGTCACGAGGTCGCCGCCGTCGACGAACCCACCGTGGTGAAGGCCCACGACACAGCCGTCCTGGCGTGCGCCGCCCAGCTGCTCGGCGCCGGCGAGAGGCTGATCGACGACGCGGTCGCCTACGCCAAGCAGCGCAGGCAGTTCGGTCGCCTCATCGGGGAGTTCCAGGCGCTCAAGCACGCCCTGGCCGACGTCCGCGTCGCACTGGACTTCGCCCGCCCGCTGGTCCACGTCGCTGCTCTCTCGCTGCATGCGGGTTCGCAGGACGCCGGCCGCGACGTCTCGGCCGCCAAGGTCGCCGCCGGCGAGGCCGCTTACGCCGCCGCTCGCACGGCCCTGCAGGTCCACGGTGCCATCGGCTACACCGCAGAGCACGACCTCGGGCTCTGGGTCACGAAGGCCCGCGCGCTCCTCACGGCCTGGGGCACACCTGCGCAGCACCGCGCGCGAGTGCTCGACGCGCTCATGCCCGTGACCGAGCTGCCGGAGGCCTGAATGCTGTTCGCGCTCAGTGAGGAGCAGGCCGAGCTGGCCGGGATGGTCCGCGACCTGCTCCGCAAGCGGTCGGACTCACAGGCGGTGCGGGCTGCGGTCGTCCTGCCCCGGGGCTACGACGAGGCGCTGTGGTCGGTGCTGTGCCGGCAGGTGGGCGCTGCAGCACTGGCCATCCCGGAGCAGTACGGCGGAGCCGGGTTCACGTTGTTCGAGACCCATGTCGTCCTGGAGGAGCTCGGCGCCGCGCTCACCCCCTCTCCCCTGCTCGGGTCCGGCGTGCTCGCCGCCCAGGCGCTGCTGCTCGCGGGCGACGAGGCCGCCTGCGCGGACCTCCTGCCGGGGATCGCGGCCGGGACTTCGGTTGCCGCTCTCGTCTGGTCCGGACACGACGGGCGGTGGTCGACCGACGGTTTCGCTGTCTGCGCCACCGAGAGGGCCGGGGCCTGGACCCTCGACGGGGCCGCGGCCTACGTCCTCGACGGCGACAACGCCGACGTCCTGGTCGTGCTGGCCCAGAGCACGTCGGGTCCGGCGCTGTTCCGGGTCGACCCGCACCAGCCGGGCGTCCGACGTACTGCCGCGCCGACGATGGACCAGACGATCCGCCTCGCCACCGTCGATCTGGAGGCCGCCGAGGCCGAGATCCTGAGCGCGGACGCCGGGCCGTTCGTGGCCACCCTGCGGGACGTCGCGTGCAGCGCGGTGAGTGCCCTGCAGGTCGGGGCCGCCCAGCGCTGTCTCGACCTGACCGTGGCGTACACCAAGGAGCGCGTGCAGTTCGGCCGGCCGATCGGGTCGTTCCAAGCGCTGAAGCACCGGATGGCCGACATGCTGGTCGCGGTCGAGACCGCCCGCTCCGCGTCCTGGGCCGCCGCCTGGTCCGCCGCGCACCGCGACGGCGACCTCCCCGCCCGCGCGGCCACCGCCAAGGCCTGGTGCTCGGAGGCGCTGAGCAAGGTGG
>DASSMS010000035.1:0-2103 GCA_035688575.1 Nocardioidaceae bacterium | reverse complement strand
GAGCACAAGGAGCAGATGAAACGGCTCCGCACTTCCGTCGACGTACTGAGCATGAGCGCGACGCCGATCCCGCGGACGCTGGAGATGGCGATCACCGGCATCCGCGAGATGTCGACGATCACCACCCCGCCGGAGGAGCGGCACCCAGTGCTGACGTACGTCGGTGCCTACGAGGACCGTCAGGTGGTGGCGGCCATCCGGCGCGAGCTGCTTCGCGAGGGACAGGTGTTCTTCATCCACAACCGGGTCTCCTCGATCGAGAAGGCGGCCGCCCGGCTCCGGGAGCTGGTGCCCGAGGCCCGGGTCGCCACCGCGCACGGGCAGATGGGGGAGCACCAGCTCGAGCAGGTGATGCTCGACTTCTGGGAGAAGCGCTTCGACGTGCTGGTGTGCACCACGATCGTGGAGTCGGGTCTCGACGTGTCCAACGCCAACACGATGATCATCGAGCGTGCCGACACCCTCGGCCTGAGCCAGCTGCACCAGCTGCGCGGCCGGGTCGGCCGGTCCCGGGAGCGGGCCTACGCGTACTTCCTCTACCCGCAGGAGAAGCCGCTCACCGAGACCGCCCACGAGCGGCTGGCCACCCTGGCCCAGCACTCCGACCTCGGCGGTGGGATGGCGATCGCGATGAAGGACCTGGAGATCCGGGGGGCGGGCAACCTGCTGGGCGGCGAGCAGTCCGGCCACATCGCCGACGTCGGCTTCGACCTCTATGTCCGGCTGGTGGGGGAGGCCGTCCACGAGTTCAGAGGCGACGCGGAGCCCGAGCTGCGGGAGGTCCGGATCGAGCTCCCGGTCGACGCCCACCTGCCCCACGAGTACGTGCCGAGCGAACGGCTTCGTCTCGAGATGTACAAGCGCCTCGCCGAGGTCCGCTCCGACGACGACGTCGACCAGCTGCAGGCCGAGCTGGAGGACCGCTACGGCAACCCGCCGGAGGAGGTCGTCTCGCTGCTGTTCGTGGCCAGGTTCCGTGCCCGGGCCCGGCAGGCCGGCATCGGCGAGATCACGATCTCGGGCAAGTACGTGCGGTTCGCACCGGTCAGCCTGCCCGAGTCGCGCGTCGTACGCCTGCAGCGGCTGCACCCCAAGAGCGTCGTCAAGCCGCAGGTCGACACGATCCTCGTCCCGCGACCGCAGACCGCGGCCGTCGGGGGACGTCCGATCTCTGGGATCGCCCTGCTTGAATGGGCACGGAAGATCATCGACGCCGTGATCGATCCGCCGCTCTCGACGGCAGAACAGAACGCACAGAAGGAGTCCTCGTGAGCATGTCCAGTCTCGGCCGTCTGGCCGCCCTCGCCTCGGCGATGACGCTGGCCGCGACCGTGCTCAGCTCCTGCGGTTCCGCCTCCCCGGGGGTCGCGGCCCAGGTCGGTGACGACACGATCACCACGAGCCAGGTCGACGAGCTGGCCGCCGACGTGTGCACGCTGCAGAAGGCGCTTCCGAAGGGTGGGCCGAACGAGCAGCAGCCCACCTCGGGGTTGGTGGCGCGTGACGGGGCGTTGCAGTCGCTGATCCTGCGCTCGATCGGGGAGCAGATGGCGGCCGACCACGGAGTCAGCGCGGACAGCGACTACGAGGCCCAGGTCCACCAGACCCGGCTGCAGTTCGGCACGGTCGACGAGGAGACAGTCGAGGCGGCGCTGCCGGCGTACACCTCGGTGGCCTACTTCGTGAACATCATGCGCCAGATCGGGAAGTCGACGGGCGCCTCCAACGACGACGAGGCGCTCACGGCCGGCATCAAGCAGGCGCAGAGCTGGCAGTCGGACCACCCGATCGAGACGAACCCGATGTTCGGCAGCTTCAGCATCGGAGACCAGGAGATCGAGAGCGAGCGGGACGACCTGGCGTTCCCCGTGAGCAAGACCGCCAAGGACGCGGAGTCGGGCTCCGCCGACTACTACGCCTCGCTCCCCGAGTCCCAGCGCTGCGGCTGACCGGATGACCGCCTCCGCGGACCGCCTCGGCGAGTTCCTCGAGGTCATGCGCCAGCTGCGCGCCGAGTGCGGCTGGAAGCGGGAACAGACCCACCGGTCGCTGGCGCGCTTCCTGCTCGAGGAGACCCACGAGACGCTGGAGGCGATCGACACC
>DASSMS010000170.1:0-2798 GCA_035688575.1 Nocardioidaceae bacterium | reverse complement strand
AGGTTGAGCACGGACTGGCCCCACTCGGCGTCGCCCTCGAGCGCCTTCAGCGCCGAGACCTTGACGACCGGCAGGTCGTCGCCCGGGAACTCGTAGTCGGACAGCAGCTCGCGGACCTCCATCTCGACGAGCTCGAGGATCTCCTCGTCGTCGACCATGTCAGCCTTGTTGAGGGCCACGACGATGTAGGGGACGCCGACCTGGCGGGCCAGGAGGACGTGCTCCTTCGTCTGCGGCATCGGGCCGTCGGTGGCGGCAACCACGAGGATCGCGCCGTCCATCTGCGCCGCACCCGTGATCATGTTCTTCACGTAGTCGGCGTGGCCCGGGCAGTCGACGTGAGCGTAGTGACGCTTCTCCGTCTGGTACTCGATGTGCGCGATGGAGATGGTGATACCGCGCTGCTTCTCCTCAGGCGCCTTGTCGATGTCCTCGAACGCGAACTGGGGGTTCAGGTCCGGGTACTTGTCGTGCAGGACCTTGGAGATCGCTGCCGTCAGCGTCGTCTTACCGTGGTCGATGTGACCGATGGTGCCGATGTTGACGTGCGGCTTGGTCCGCTCGAACTTTGCCTTCGCCACTTGTGGTCCTCCTCAGGACTGTTGTGTTACGCCGTACGACCAGGCAAGGACGTGGCGCGGGGTGTGGGTATTGAACGTATCGCGGTGTGCGACCGGAATCCTAACGGTCACTCACCACGGGTCTTCTTGATGATCTCCTCAGCGACGGCCTTGGGGACCTCGGCGTAGGAGTCGAACTCCATCGAGTAGTTCGCACGACCCTGCGTCTTGGACCGCAGGTCGCCGACGTACCCGAACATCTCGGACAGCGGGACGAGACCACGCACGATCTTGGCGCCCGAGATGTCCTCCATGGCCTGGATCTGGCCACGGCGGGAGTTGATGTCGCCGATGACGTCGCCCATGTACTCCTCGGGCGTACGCACCTCGACAGCCATCATCGGCTCGAGGAGCACGGGGTCGGCCTTGCGGACGGCCTCCTTGAGCACCATCGAGCCGGCGATCTTGAACGCCATCTCCGAGGAGTCGACGTCGTGGTAGGCGCCGTCCAGCAGCGTGGCCTTGATGCCCACGAGCGGGTAGCCGGCGAGCACGCCGTACTGCATGGCGTCCTGGATACCGGCGTCGACCGACGGGATGTACTCGCGCGGGATGCGGCCACCGGTGACCTTGTTCTCGAACTCGTACAGCTCGCCGGACTCCTGGGTCTCCAGGGGCTCGATGCTGACCTGCACCTTCGCGAACTGGCCGGAGCCACCCGTCTGCTTCTTGTGGGTGTAGTCGTACTTCTCGACCGCACGGCGGATGGTCTCGCGGTAGGCCACCTGCGGCTTGCCGACGTTCGCCTCGACCTTGAACTCCCGCTTCATGCGGTCGACCAGGATGTCGAGGTGGAGCTCGCCCATGCCAGCGATGATCGTCTGGCCGGTGTCCTCGTCGAGGTGCACCTGGAAGGTCGGGTCCTCCTCGGCGAGCTTCTGGATCGCCACGCCGAGCTTCTCCTGGTCACCCTTGGTCTTCGGCTCGATGGCCACCTGGATGACGGGCTCGGGGAAGCTCATCGACTCGAGGATCACCTGGTCCTGCGGGTCGCAGAGGGTGTCCCCGGTCGTCGTGTCCTTCAGGCCGATCATCGCGTAGATGTGGCCGGCCTGGGCTGCCGGGACGGGGTTCTCCTTGTTGGAGTGCATCTGGAACAGCTTGCCGATGCGCTCCTTCTTGCCCTTGGTGGAGTTGACCACCGGCGAGCCCGCGTCAACCGTGCCGGAGTAGACCCGGACATAGGTGAGCTTGCCGAAGAACGGGTGCGACGCGACCTTGAACGCGAGGGCCGAGAACGGCTCGCTGGCGTCAGGCTTGCGGATGATCTCCTTCTCCGCGTCGCGCACGTCGTGGCCCACCATCGGGGGCACGTCGAGCGGCGAGGGGAGGTAGTCGATCACGGCGTCGAGCATGGGCTGGACGCCCTTGTTCTTGAACGCGGTGCCGCAGAAGACCGGGTTGACCTCGCCCGCGAGGGTGAGCTTGCGGATGCCCGCCTTGAGCTCGTCCATGGTGAGGTCCTCGCCCTCGAGGTACTTCTCCATGAGGGCGTCGTCCGCCTCGGCGACCTTCTCGACCAGGTGGTGGCGGTACTCGTCGGCCTTGGCCTGCAGCTCGGCCGGGATGTCCTCGACCTCGTAGTCCTCGCCCAGCTTGGTCTCGCCGCGCCAGGTCAGGGCCTTCATGCGGAGCAGGTCGACGACGCCGATGAAGTCGCTCTCGGAGCCGATCGGGATCTGGCAGACGAGCGGGGTCGCACCGAGACGGTCGACGATGGTCTGCACGGTGTAGTAGAAGTCCGCGCCGAGCTTGTCCATCTTGTTGACGAAGCAGATGCGCGGGACGCCGTACTTGTCGGCCTGGCGCCACACCGTCTCGGACTGGGGCTCGACGCCCTCCTTGCCGTCGAACACGGCGACGGCGCCGTCGAGCACGCGCAGCGAGCGCTCCACCTCGACGGTGAAGTCGACGTGGCCGGGGGTGTCGATGATGTTGATCTGGTTGTTCTTCCAGAAGGTCGTCGTCGCGGCCGACGTGATCGTGATGCCGCGCTCCTGCTCCTGCTCCATCCAGTCCATCGTGGCCGCGCCGTCGTGGACCTCACCGATCTTGTAGGTGATGCCGGTGTAGAAGAGGATGCGCTCAGTCGTCGTCGTCTTGCCGGCGTCGATGTGCGCCATGATGCCGATGTTGCGGACCTTGGTCAGGTCCGTCAGGACGTCGAGTGCCACTCGT
>DASSMS010000189.1:0-3344 GCA_035688575.1 Nocardioidaceae bacterium | reverse complement strand
GAATCCGACTCAGCCCTGCTCGCCCGTTCCGGCGGCCGCGGGGGTGCT
Source organism: Nocardioidaceae bacterium (assembly GCA_035688575.1). Taxonomy (GTDB): domain Bacteria; phylum Actinomycetota; class Actinomycetes; order Propionibacteriales; family Nocardioidaceae; genus Nocardioides_C. The sequence continues at coordinate 3,296 of DASSMS010000189.1, read as the reverse complement.
CGGCGCCTCGTCGGAGCGGATGTCGATACGCCACCCGGTCAGCCTCGCCGCGAGGCGGGCGTTCTGACCCTCCTTGCCGATGGCGAGCGAGAGTTGGAAGTCGGGTACGACGACGCGAGCCGAGCGTGCTTCGCGGTCCACGACCTCCACGCTGGAGACCCGGGCCGGTGAGAGCGCGTGAGCCACGAGCTCCGCGGGGTCGTCGGACCAGTCCACGATGTCGATCTTCTCGCCGTGCAGCTCGTGCATGACGTTGCGCACACGCTGGCCCATCGGGCCGATGCAGGCGCCCTTGGCGTTGACGCCCGACACGGTCGAGCGCACCGCGATCTTCGTGCGGTGCCCGGCCTCGCGGGCGATCGCGCAGATCTCCACCGTGCCGTCGGCGATCTCGGGGACCTCGAGCGCGAAGAGCTTCTTGACCAGGTTCGGATGCGAGCGCGAGAGCGTGACCTGCGGGCCGCGCATGCCCTTGCGGACACTGACCACCAGGCACTTGATGCGGGTGCCGTGGTCGTAGCGCTCCCCCGGGACCCGCTCGACCTGCGGCAGGTGCGCCTCGAGCTTGCCGAGGTCGACGAGCACGTCCTGAGGGTCGCGACCCTGCTGGATCACCCCCGAGATGATGTCGCCCTCCTTGCCGGAGAACTCCCCGAACTTCGCGTCGTCCTCCGCGTCGCGCAGCCGCTGGAGGATGATCTGTTTCGCTGTGGTGGCGGCGATCCGCCCGAAACCTGCGGGGGTGTCGTCGTACTCACCGACGACGTTGCCCTCCTCGTCGACCTCGGAGGCGAACACGGTGACGTGCCCGGTCTTCCGGTCGAGCTCGACCCGCGCCTTGGGCTGGGCGCCCGGGGTCTTGTGGTAAGCGATGAGCAGGGCCTGCTCGATCGCTTCCACGAGTACTTCGAAGGAGATCTCCTTCTCGCGTTCGAGCGAACGCAGCACCATCATGTCGATGTCCATGGCTCAGCTCTCCTTCCGGTTGAACTCGATCTGGATGCGAGCCTTGGCGACCTCGCCGTAGGGCAGCACACGCTCGGTGCCGTCGACATCGAGAGTGGCGCTGTGCTCGTCGCTGCTTCGGACCCGGCCGGTGTACGTCGTGCCGTCCGTGGTCGTGACCTTGACCAGGCGTGACTGGTTGCGCCGCCAGTGACGCGGGTGTGTGAGGGGCCGGTCCGTCCCCGGGGAGCTGACCTCGAGCAGGTAGGGCTGCTCGCCCATCACGTCGGTCTCGTCGAGCAGGCGGGAGACCTCCTTGGTCGCGTCGGCGATCTCGTCCATCGTCACGCCGCCGTCCTTGTCGACCGCGACCCGCAGGATGCGGCGGCGGCCTGCCGGGGTGAGCTCGATGGCCTCGACGTCGAGGCCGAACGCAGAAAGGGGCTCGGTCAGCACCTCTGCAAGTCGGTCCCGGGTCTTCTCCGTGCTCACGGGCATCCTCCTGCTGTGCTGTTGTCGGTCCCACCAGGCGCACACGACCTACCGAGGCCACGCCTCGCCTGTGTCTTCAACCTTAGCGGACTGTCGGTACGTCACGGTTCGTCGAGCATGGGAACGCTGCCGAAGGCGTTCTCCTCGAGCCGCCGGATGCGCTCCTCGTAGGCCACAAGGACACCGAACCGTGCGCGGACCTGTTCGTGCTCGCGTCGCACCTCGCCGAGCCGCTCGCGGACCTCGAGAACCGCCGGGTCCTCGGACGGAGGGTACGGCGACAGCGCCGCACCCGGTTCGTGGAGGTCGGCCACACGCTCCTCGAGCGCGGCGACCTGGGCGCCCAGCCTGTCGAAGTCCTGCCGCATCAGCCTGAGCATCCGGACCGACTCGCGAAGGTCGTCGACCTGGCGGCCGCGACGGTCGATGAGAGCACGCTGACGGTTCAGGCGCTGCTTCAGCTCCTCCAGGTCCTGGCCGGCGACCCCGGCTCCGTCCTGGGCGCGCCGGCGCCGCAGGGCATGCCTCACTCGCGCGAGCGAACTGCGCACACTCGTATCCCTTCTAGCTCAAGAACTCGGCACGACCCGAGTCGATCCATGACTGCATCAACGCGCCCTCGAGCGCGATGTAGTGCCCCCGGGCGACGGGGACGGTGCCACCCCTGTGGTGGGTCCAGCTCGTCTGGTCCGGCTGGGTGAGGAAAGAGAAGCCCGTGAGTACCAGGGCGGCCTCGTCGAAGAGCAGGTGAGCGAGGTAGGCGGCCGCCATGCCCGTGGTCGGCACGACCAGGTCCGGCACCTCACCGCGCGGGTCGAGCAGGTGCCGCAGCTGCGCGAGGACCGCACGGTTGGGGATCGGCCAGGCGCCTAGGTCGGAGGGCCAGTAGGTCGGGTAGCGGCGCAGCTTCTTGAAGCCCACGTGGCCGCCTTCGGTCAGGAAATACGCCCGGCGCCGGTAGTCGTCGAAAAGTCCCGTCGTGGCGCGCACCCGGCGGTTGATCACCACCGCCGTCACCTTGGTGCCGTGGCTCGCCGGCTCTCCCGGCCGGTCGACCCAGAACGAGTTGACCCGGAAGACCAGGTCACAGGAGTCGATCCGCTTCGCGCGCTCGTCGCTCGGCTCCTGAGGGGCGTTGCCGACCACCGCGACCGACTTCACTGGTCCGGCCGAGAAGCTCGCCGCGAAGTCGCGCATGAGACCACGCAGCCGTCGGTCCGTCTCCTCCAGGACGTGGGTCATGGGCGTCACTCTGCCAGAGACCGAGCACGCGCCGTCCCGGAGGTGCCGAGCCTCACTCGGCATGGACGCCGATAGAGTCGGCTCCTGTGCCGACTCCCTCACGCGCCCCACACGGCGCCCGCCTGAGCCGTCGTGCCGCGTTGGCTTCCGTAGCAGCTCTCGCAGGGGGTGCGCTCGTCGGCTGCACGCCGGACCGGAAGCAGCGCCGCCGCGAGGCCGAGCCGGCGCCGGTCGAGCCGACGGTCGACCCGGACGTTGCCGTCGCTGCCGAGGCGCTGGCGAACCAGGAGCGGATGATCGACCTGCTCACTGCGACGGGAGGGCGCCACGGCCGGCTGGTGGAGCTGCTCGCCCCGGTCGTCGCGACACACGAAGCGCACGCCGCGCTGCTGGCCGACGCAGTGCCCGAGGAGGAGTCCCCCGCGACTTCCCCGTCGCCCTCCTCCGACCGACAGTCCTCCGCAGGTGCCGCGACCTCCACGTCGCCTGTCCCCGACAGCTCGGAGGGCCCTCGTACCGCCGTGGCTGCCAACCCGGCGCGAGCGCTCGCACAGGTGGCGGCAGCCGAGCAGGAGCTGACGACCGCGACCAAGCGCCACGCGTTCCGCGCACAGAGC
>DASSMS010000017.1:0-9792 GCA_035688575.1 Nocardioidaceae bacterium | reverse complement strand
CTGCGCCGTGGCGCTCCGGGCTACAAGCACTACCTCATCCACGCCAGCAGCCACTCGCTGAAGTGGTGGTGGCAAGGGGTCAGGTCCGACTCGTACGTCTACATCCGCTACGACGACGGGTTCGAGGAGCTGTACGACATGCAGAGGGACCCCGCGCAGCTGCAGAACGTGGCCGACGCACCCGGCTACCAGGCGGTGCGAGCCGAGTACGCCGCCAGGCTGGCCCGCCTGCAGGACTGCTCTGGTCAGGACTGCCAGTCGGGCGGACGCGTAGGCTGAGTCCGCCCGGCCGCCAGCCCCGCCCGAGTCAGCCCTGGCGGCGGGCGCGTGCGGCGCTGCGGGCGCGGAGGTTCTGGTCGAGCACGACCTTGCGGATCCGGACCGCCTCAGGCGTGACCTCGACGCACTCGTCCTCGCGGCAGAACTCCAGGCACTGCTCGAGCGAGAGCTTCTTCGGCGGGATCAGCTTCTCGAAGTTGTCGGCCGTGGAGGAGCGGACGTTGGTCTGCTTCTTCTCCTTGGTGATGTTGACGTCCATGTCGTCCTCGCGAGAGTTCTCGCCGACGATCATGCCCTCGTACACCTCGGTGGTCGGCTCGACGAACATGGTGCCGCGCTCCTGGAGGTTGGTCATGGCGTACGACGTCGCGGCACCGGCGCGGTCGGCCACCAGCGACCCCGAGGCGCGGGAGCGGATCTCGCCGGCCCAGGGCTCGTAGCCCTCGAAGACGTGGTGGGCGATGCCGGTGCCTCGGGTGTCGGTGAGGAACTCGGTGCGGAAGCCGATCAGGCCGCGCGCCGGCACGAGGAACTCCATCCGGACCCAGCCGGTGCCGTGGTTGGTCATCTGCTCCATGCGGCCCTTGCGGACGGCGAGGAGCTGGGTGATCGTGCCGAGGTACTCCTCGGGAGCGTCGATGGTGAGCCGCTCGACGGGCTCGTGGACCTTGCCCTCGATCTCCTTGGTGACCACCTGCGGCTTGCCGACGGTGAGCTCGTAGCCCTCGCGGCGCATCTGCTCGACCAGGATCGCGAGCGCGAGCTCACCACGGCCCTGGACCTCCCAGGCGTCGGGACGCTCGGTCGGGAGCACGTTGATGGAGACGTTGCCGACCAGCTCCGCGTCCAGGCGGTCCTTCACGAGGCGGGCGGTGACCTTCGAGCCCTTCACGCGGCCGGCGAGCGGGGAGGTGTTGGTGCCGATCGTCATCGAGATCGCCGGCTCGTCGACGGTGATCAGCGGCAGCGCCTCGGGCTTGTCGGGGTCGGCCAGCGTCTCGCCGATCATGATCTCGGGGATGCCCGCGATCGCGACGATGTCGCCGGGGCCCGCTGACTCGCCGGGCTTGCGCTCGAGGCCCTCGGTGACGAGGAGCTCGGTGATCTTGACGTTCTGGACCGACCCGTCGCGCTTCATCCACGCAACCTGCTGGCCCTTCTTGAGGGTGCCCTCCTTGACGCGGACAAGGGCCAGACGGCCGAGGAAGGGCGAGGAGTCGAGGTTGGTCACGTGCGCCTGCAGCGGGGCGTCCTCGTGGTACACCGGTGCCGGGATCGTGTCGATGATGGTCTGGAAGAGCGGCTCGAGGTTGTCGCTGTCCGGGAGGCCGCCGTTCGCGGGCATCTCCAGGGAGGCGCGTCCGGCCTTGGCGCTCGCGTAGACGACCGGGAAGTCGAGCGCGTCGGCGCTGTGGCTGTCGTCGAGCAGGTCCATGAACAGCTCGTAGGTCTCGTCGACGACCTCGCTGATGCGTGCGTCGGAGCGGTCGACCTTGTTGACGACGAGTACGACGGGCATGTCGGCGTTGAGGGCCTTGCGGAGCACGAACCGGGTCTGGGGGAGCGGCCCCTCGGACGCGTCCACGAGGAGCACGATGCCGTCGACCATGGACAGGCCGCGCTCGACCTCGCCGCCGAAGTCGGCGTGACCGGGGGTGTCGATGATGTTGATGGTCATCGCGCCGTCCTTCGCGGCCTCGCCCGTGTAGCGGATCGCGGTGTTCTTCGCGAGGATCGTGATGCCCTTCTCGCGCTCGAGGTCACCTGAGTCCATGGCGCGCTCGTCGACGTGCTGGTGCTCGCCGAAGGCGCCGCCCTGCCACAGCATCGCGTCCACGAGGGTCGTCTTGCCGTGGTCGACGTGCGCGACGATCGCGACGTTGCGCAGGTCGGTACGGCTCTTGCGGGTGGTGTTCTCGGACATGCAGAAGAGGTCGACTTTCGTGGGGGATGTTCTCGCGGTGCCTCGGGTCCGCTGGGGAGCCGTGGACCGACCCCGCGGGATGTCATACGAAGGGGCCGCTATGGAGACCGGGACGTATGACGTTGCGGAAAGACACCTAAGTCTACCGGCGGGACGCCGTCGGTCCGAATCGCGCGTGAACCGTGCTCAGCGGCGACCGCGGAGGCTCAGCAGGGCACCTGCCGCGCGACGCCCTCGAAGAGGAGCAGGCCGGTGGCGAGGGCGTGCACGACCGGCACGAGCAACGAGCCGAGCAGCCAGAGGCCCGGCCTGTTGCGCACCACCGCCTGGTAGCCGACCCAGCCGTAGACGGCGGTGGCGACCAGCGCCGGGAACAGGACCCCCGCCGCGTTCACGCCGCACTCGGCGGTGACGAGCGAGCGCATGTCCCCGAACGGCATGGCCCAGACCAGCAGCATCGCGACGACGCCGTACCCGAACGCCACCCAAGGCCTCAACCGGGGCCAGATCCGGGGAGCGAGCTCCGGGGCCAGGAACAGCACCACCAGGGCAATCGCCGCGAAGCCCGGGAGGAACAGCCCGACGAGCAGCGGCGCCGACAGCTTCGCGAACGTCCACATCGACTCCCGCAGCCACCACCCGGTCGGGGTGGCCCACGTGTCCGCTCGCTGTGTCTTCCGCATCGCAAATCGCTCCTCAACCCATGCTCGACTCGGAAGGCCGAGAACGGCAGGGCCGTAGGACCCGTACCACCGGTCCACCTACCCTGTCGTTCGTGAACCCGGACATGACGCAGACCCGGACCAGCAGCCTCGCGGACGGCGCCCTCCTGGTACGCCGGAGAGACCACCTGGTCGAGGTGGTCTTCAACCGGCCGGAGCGGCACAACGCCTTCACGAGCGGGACCTACGAGGGCCTGCTCGAGATCTGCGCCGGGCTGCGCCACGACGAGGGCACCAGGATGGTGGTCTTCCGCGGCGCCGGAGGACGCGCCTTCGCCGCGGGCAACGAGATCTCGGAGTTCACCTCCCTCTCGGGCGGCTCGGACGGCGTGGCGTACGAGGCGCGGGTCGGCCGGGTGCTCCGTGGCATCGCGGAGCTGCCGCAGGTCACCGTCGCGGCCGTCGAGGGCGTCTGCGTCGGAGGCGGGCTCGCGGTCGCGACGCACTGCGACCTGAGGATCGCCACGGACGGATCCCGCTTCGGCTACCCGATCGCGCGCACCCTCGGCAACGCGCTCTCCGCGTTCATCGTCTACCGGTGCGCGAGCGTGTTCGGCGAGTCGCTGACGCGCGAGATGCTGCTCGCGTCGCGCCTCGTCGACGCCGACCGCGCCCATGCCGTCGGGGCGGTGATGTCGGTGGTGACGCCCGAACGGCTCGACGAGGAGCTCGCCGAGCTGGCCCAGGGCGTCGCGGCCGCCTCGAGGATGACGATCACCGCCACCAAGGAGCAGCTGCTCCGGCGCTCCGACGTACTCGAGGTCTCTCCCGCCGACGACGTCGAGCGGCTGGAGGCGGTCTACGGGGCAGCGGACTTCCGTGAGGGCGTCCGCGCCTTCCTGGCGAAGGAGAAGCCTCGGTTCGGGGAGGCGCAGTGACCGAGCTGGCCGACCTCCTCGCGGCCGCCCGCCGCGTCACGACGTTCACCGGTGCCGGGGTCTCGACCGAGTCCGGCATCCCGGACTTCCGGTCACCCGGCGGTGTCTGGACGCGCTACGACCCTCGCGACTTCACCTTCGAGAGGTACGTCGAGTCGGCGGAGGTGCGGGCGAGCTCGTGGGCCATGCGCCGGGAGTTCTTCGCCAAGGAGGTGCAGCCCAACCCCGCCCACCGCGCCATCGCCAGGCTCGAGGCCACCGGGCGCGGGCACGGGGTGGTGACCCAGAACATCGACGGTCTCCACCAGCTCGCGGGGTCCACCGAGGTCGTGGAGATCCACGGCACCGCGCGCGAGGTGATGTGCATCGGCCACTCGCCGCGCCACGGCGTGCCGGACGGCTGTGGGTTCACGGCCCCGTACACCTGGGCATTCGAGCGTCTCGAAGCCGGCGACCCAGACCCCGCCTGTCCCATGTGCGGGGGACTGGTGAAGTCCTCGACGGTGTCCTTCGGTCAGGTGCTGCTCCCCGGCGTCGTCGAGCGGGCGAACGAGCTCGTCACCACCGCGGACCTGATGCTCGCGGTCGGCTCCTCGCTCCAGGTCTGGCCGGCCGCGGAGCTGCCTGTGTCCGCGGTGAGGGCCGGGGTTCCGCTGGTGATCGTCAACGACGAGGCCACGCCTCTCGACGACCTGGCCACGCTGGTCGTCCGCGGCCGCGCCGGCGAGGTGCTTCCCGGAGCGGTCGACTCGCTCAACTGAGCCGGCTCCGCTGTCCGTCCTGCCCCCTCTACATGGGTCTGCCGACCGTTTGACCGGGTGAGGCCCGGGTACGCCCCGGTATCTCCAACGCACCCGGAGGAGCACAGATGGACATCGGCACGACCCAGGCGTGGCCCGCGAGTCCCCCTCAGAACCGCTACTGAGGTGAGTCCGGGTGCGGGGCGTGCCTTCTAGCAGCAGGGGACACGTCTCGCACCCTCCTCAGTCGAAGACCCGGTGCACCTTGTGCTGGGCGGCCTGGGCGCGGGGGCGGAGCACCATCTCGTCGACGTTCACGTGCGAGGGGCGGGTGACCACCCAGCCGATGGCGTCGGCGATGTCCTCGGCGACCAGCGGCTCCGCCACTCCGGCGTACACCGCCTCGGCCTTCTCGCGGTCGCCCTCGAAGCGCTGCAGCGCGAACTCGTCGGTCCGCACCATGCCCGGCGCGATCTCGGTGACCCGGACCGGTTCGCCGCTCAGCTCCAGGCGCAGCGTCTCGGTCACGACCTGCGTGCCGTGCTTGGCCGCGGTGTAGCCCGCGCCGCCCTCGTAGGCGATCCGGCCGGCGGTCGAGCCGACGTTGACGAGCACGCCGTCGCCGCTCGCGACGAGGGCGGGCAGGAGAGCCTTGGTCACGTTGAGCAGGCCGATCACGTTGACCTCGTACATCGCGCGCCAGTCGTCCGGGTCGGCCTCTGCGACCGGGTCGGACCCGATCGCGCCCCCGGCGTTGTTGACGAGCACGTCGAGCGTCGGGCCGACCTGCCGGGCCAGAGCCGCCACGTCGTCGGTGGAGGTCACGTCGCAGCTCACCGCCGTACCTCCGATCTCCTCGGCCAGCGAGCGGACGCGGTCTGTTCGCCGGGCGGCGCACACGACGTGGTACCCCTCGGCTGCCAGGCGGCGTGCCGTGGCGGCGCCGATGCCACTGCTCGCTCCGGTCACCACGGCGGTCTTTCGGGTGCTCTCGTGAGGTTCGGACATGCTTCGATTCTGGCATCACATTGGACAAGGGGTGCGCTCCATGGGACGGGCGGGCAAACTGTGCGCATGGATCCGAGGAGAATCGCGTCGGTCGCCGCCCTGGTCGGGGGTGTCGGCTGGCTGTTGAAGATCGGCCTTCTCTACCTGAGCGACGGGGTGAACACCGAGTCGGGCCTGGTGGGGTACGCCGAGATCGTTGGCTGGGCGGCGCTGTTCGTCGCCCTCGCCGCGGCCGGCTACACGCTGGTCGAGACCGCTCCGGTCTGGCTCCGCGGCGTGGTCGCGATCTGCACACCGCTGCTCGTGCTGATGGTGTGGGCGTTGCTCGACCAGGCCGTCAAGGCGATGTACGGCGGCCAGTCGTGGTTCCGCGACGAGGTGAGCATCCTGGTAGCGGCCGTGATCGCGATCATCATGGCGCTGTGGGGGTTCGGCCGGCACCGTCCCGACGACCACTTCGCGCCGCCGGCCCCGGTGCGAGGTCGCCGCGCCGCCCGCTGAGGCGGCCCCGTCCGGCTAGACCTGTGCTCGGCGTCACTTTGCATGAGGTAAGGCTTACCTAATAACCTCTGTGGGTGCGCCAAGTCCTGACCCGCCCCAGCGCGGTGCCCTTCGTCGCCCGCCTCGAGGCGTTCGGGGACCGGGTGGCGCTGCGTACCGCGGAGCGCACGATCACCTACGCCGGGCTCGCCGAGCTCGTGGCCCGGCGTGCGGCCGACCTCGGCAGCACCCGGCGCCTCGTGCTGGTCGCCGGGGCCAACCGGGTCGAGCCTCTCGTGACCTACCTCGCCGCGCTGTCGGCGGGACACCCCGTGATCCTCGTCCCCGGCGACAACCCCGGAAACCTCGCCGGCGTGGTCGAGGCCTACGACCCCGACGTCGTCGCCGACCCTGCCGGCGCGCTCGTGCAGCGTCGCGAGGGCACCGCCCACTGCCTGCACCCCGACCTCGCCCTGCTGCTCTCGACCTCCGGGTCCACCGGGTCGCCGAAGCTGGTTCGGCTCTCCGCCGAGAACGTCCAGGCCAACGCGGCGTCGATCGCGGAGTACCTCGCGATCCGGCCCACCGACGTCGCGGCCACGACCCTGCCGATGCACTACTGCTACGGCCTCTCGGTCATCAACAGCCACCTTCTCGCAGGCGCCTCGATCATGCTCAGCGACCTGTCGGTCGTCGACGGCTGCTTTTGGGCGCAGTTCCGGGCCGCGGGGGCCACGACCTTCGCCGCCGTGCCCTACACCTTCGACCTCCTCGACCGGGTCGGCTTCGAGTCGATGGACCTGCCCTCGCTGCGCTACGTCACGCAGGCCGGCGGCCGTCTCTCCCCGGACCGGGTGCGCCGCTTCGCGGAGCTCGGCCGGCAGCGCGGGTGGGACCTGTTCGTGATGTACGGCCAGACCGAAGCGACCGCGCGGATGGCGTACCTCCCCCCGGACCTCGCGCTCACCTCGCCGGGCTCGATCGGAGTCCCCGTCCCGGGCGGCTCCTTCCGGCTCGAGCCACTGCCGGAGATGCCGCTCTCGCGCTCGGGTGACCCCGAGGTCGGCGAGCTCGTGTACGACGGCCCGAACGTGATGCTCGGGTACGCCGAGACACCGGCCGACCTCGCCCTGGGCCGGGTCACCTCCTCCTTGCGGACCGGTGACGTCGCCCGTCGTACGCCTGAGGGGCTGTTCGAGATCGTGGGCCGGCGCAACAGGTTCGCCAAGATCTTCGGGCTGCGCATCGACCTCGACGAGGTGGAACGGGTCTACGCCGACGAGGGGCTGCTCGTCGCGTGCGCGGCGGCCGACGGCCCGGCCGGCGAGCGGCTCGTGGTGGCGGTCTCCGACGACGCGGCCCCGGTCGACGCCTCCCGCGTGGCCGCCGTGGCGAAGGAGCACGTGGGCCTCCCACCCGGCGCCGTCGCGGTCCGTCCCGTGCGCGAGGTCCCACGGCTGCCTAACGGCAAGCCCGACTACCGGGCGGTGGCTGCGCTGGCTGGCGGCGGACGAATTACCAGGGTATGCAGGGAAACTGTTGCTTCCCACGGTGATCTTGCCGTGGGAGGAAACGATTCGCCTGCATACCCTGGTAAATCCCCAGACCCCCGTACGACGGCCGCGCGGCTGCGCGAGGTCTACGCCGAGGTGCTACGCCGGGACGTCGTGCGCGACGAGGACTCGTTCGTGTCCCTCGAGGGCGACTCGCTCTCCTACGTCGAGATGTCGATCCGGGTCGAGGAGGTACTCGGCCACCTCCCGGCGAGCTGGCACGTCACCCCGATCGGCGACCTCGCCCCGCGCGAGGGGAGGGCACGCCGCGGCAGGTCGCTCGAGATGAACGTCGTCCTGCGTGCCCTGGCGATCGTGGCCATCGTCGGGTCGCACGCGAACCTCTTCGTGGTCCTCGGCGGCGCGCACGTCCTGCTCGGGGTGGCCGGGTTCAACTTCGGCCGCTTCCACCTCACCGGGGCGCCGCGCGCAGACCGGCTTCGCCACATGGCGTCGAGCATCGCGCGCGTCGCGGTTCCCTCGGCGGTCATCATCGGCCTCGTCGCGACGTACACCACCGGCCTCGGCTGGAAGAACGCGCTGCTGCTCAACGGCGTCCTGGGCGAGAGCACCTGGACCGAGCCCGCCTGGCACTACTGGTTCATCGAGGCGCTGGTCTACACGCTGCTCGCCCTGACCCTCGTCATGGCGCTCCCGGTCGTCGACAGGGCCGAGCGGCGCTGGTCGTTCTGGCTGCCCATGATGCTCGCGGGCCTGGGACTCCTCACCCGCTACGAGGTCGTCGAGGTCATGGGCGGCGACGTGATCCACCGCGCGAACGTCGTGTTCTGGCTCTTCGCGCTCGGCTGGGCGACAGTCAAGGCGAGCGCGACCTGGCAGCGCGTGCTCGTCTCGGCTGTGGTGGTCGCGACCGTTCCCGGGTTCTTCGACGACCTCGGGCGGGAGGTCCTCGTGCTCGGCGGGATGCTGGCACTGGTGTGGGTGAGGTCGGTCCGGGTCCCGGCAGCGGCCGCCCGAGTCCTGGCCGCCCTCGCCGGCGCCTCGCTCTACATCTACCTCGTGCACTGGCAGGTCTACCCCCACCTCGAGCACCGCATCCCGTGGCTCGCGACGGTCCTCTCCCTGCTCGCCGGGGTCGTGCTCTGGCAGGCGGTCGAGCGGGTCACTCCGGTCGTCGTACGCCTCGCGCGGGCCGCGACGTCCGACCTGCGTTCCCGCAGCCGAGCCCGCGAGGCGTGGGTGCCCAGGGAATGGGGAACAATCGCCGGTGGTTGACCCACCGGAGGTATGCCCTTTCGTGAAGCCCGTCGCACCGTTTGCCCCACGACCCGTCCACGGCCGCGTGGCGATGATCAGCCTGCACACGTCCCCGCTGGACCAGCCCGGCACCGGCGACGCGGGCGGGATGAACGTCTATGTCATCGAGCTGTCCAAGCGCCTCGCCGAGCGCAACATCGAGGTGGAGATCTTCACGCGCGCGACCTCGTCCGCGCTGCCACCGGTCGTCGAGGCGGTGCCGGGGGTCCACGTCCACCACGTGCACGCGGGGCCGTTCGAGGGGCTGCGCAAGGAGGACCTCCCGCCACAGCTGTGCTCCTTCGCGCGGGAGGTGCTCCGGGCCGAGGCCGGTCATGAGCAGGGGTGGTACGACGTCGTCCACAGCCACTACTGGCTCTCCGGACAGGTCGGCGCGCTCGTCCGCGACCGCTGGCGGGTGCCGCTGGCCCACTCGATGCACACGATGGCCAAGGTCAAGAACGAGATGCTCGCCGAGGGCGACAGCCCCGAGCCGATGGCGCGCGTGATCGGCGAGGAGCAGGTGGTCGAGGCCGCCGACATGCTGATCGCCAACACCGACATCGAGGCCAAGCAGCTGGTCAACCTGTACGACGCGGACCCGACCCGGGTCGAGGTGGTGCACCCCGGCGTGGATCTCGACGTCTTCCGCCCCGCCGGCCAGGCCACTGCCCGCGCCCGGCTCGGCCTCCCGCAGGACGCCCACGTGCTGATGTTCGCCGGGCGGATCCAGCCGCTGAAGGCTCCCGACGTGCTGCTCCGCGCCGTTGCCGTCCTGCTCGAGCACGACCCCTCGCTGCGCGACCGCCTGGTGGTGCCCGTCGTGGGCGGTCCGTCCGGCAGCGGCCTCGAGCACCCCGAGTCCCTCGCCCAGCTCTCGACCTCTCTCGGCCTCGACGACGTGGTCCGCTTCGTGCCGCCGGTGGCGCAGTCCACCCTGGTCGACTGGTA
>DASSMS010000088.1:0-27084 GCA_035688575.1 Nocardioidaceae bacterium | reverse complement strand
GAGCGCCTGGACGGTCTACCTTGCGAGCGACGACGTCGACGCAACTGCGGCGAAGGTGCGGGAGGCCGGCGGTCAGATCGCGATGGAGCCGATGGACGTGGGCGAGATGGGCCGGATGGCACTCGTGGTCGACCCGGGCGGTGCGTTCGTCGGCCTGTGGCAGGGTCGTGCGCAGACCGGGTTCGAGCTGGCGAACGAGCCGGGGTCGGTGACCTGGGCCGAGAACTTCTCGCGGGCCTGGAAGCAGAACCAGGGCTTCTACACGTCGGTGCTCGGCTGGACCTACGACGACATGTCCACCGACGGGTTCGAGTACGCCGCGTTTCGAGCCGGGGGAGAGGTAGCCGGCGGGATCGGGCAGATCACCCCGCCGATGCCGGACGACGTGCCGCCGCACTGGGCCGTCTATTTCAAGGTCACCGACGCCGACGCGGCGGTCGCGGACCTGCAGCGGCTCGGGGGGTCGGTGGTTCGGGCGCCGTGGGACACCGAGTTCGGCCGGATGGCCGCCGTCGAGGACGACCAGGGCGTCTTCTTCATGCTGATGGCCGACACGGGTCAGGAGCGGAGGTAGGAAGCTCCGTTCACGTCGACGATCGTGCCGGTGGAGAAACGCGCGCCTTCCGAGGCGAGCCAGAAGACCGCGGAGGCGACCTCCTCCGGCTTCGCCACCCTGCCGAACGGCGACTGGCTGCGCACCGCGTCGCCCTCGGGCCCGTCGAGCACCTCCCGCGCCATCTCGGTCTGGACGAAGCCGGGCGCGACCGTGCCGACGCGGATGTCGTGCGGTGCGAGAGCGAGGGCCATCGACTGGCCGAAGGCGTTCAGCCCCGCCTTCGAGGCGCCGTAGGCGGGGTTGGCCGGCTCGCCGCGAAACGCGCCGCGGCTCGAGACGTTGACGACCGCGCCACCGCCGGCAGCGATCATGTGCGGGACCGCGCAGAACGTGGCGTTCGCGGCGCCGGTCAGGTTCGTGGCGAGGGTCCGCGCCCAGGTCTCCTGCCACTCCTCGTACGACGTCTCCAGCGGCGGGTGCGCCACGAAGATCCCAGCGTTGTTCACCAGCACGTCGAGGCGGCCGAGCCGGCCGGCAGCGGCGTCGACCATCTCCCGGACCGCCTCGGCGTCGGCCATGTCGGCCTGGACGACGACGTGCCCCTCGCCCGGAAGGGACGAGGCCACCTCCTCGGCGAGCTCCTGCGAGCGGCCGTAGTGCACCGCGACCCGGTCACCGGCCTCGGCGAACGTCGTCGCGATGGCCCGGCCGATGCCACGGGAGGCACCCGTGACCAGAACGCCCCTGCTCATCGGGCGACCTCCCGGACGGCCGTGACGAGCCGGTCGACGTCCTCGTCGTTCGTGTACGGCGCGAGCCCGGCCCGGACCGCTCCGGCATCCCCGAGGCCCATCCAGCGCACCGCCTCGATCGCGTAGAAGTGGCTCGCGGGCGCGTTCACGTCGCGCGCGGCCAGGGCCTCGTAGACCTCGCCGGTAGAGCGGCCGATCACGGAGAACAGCGCGGTCGGCGTGCGCCGCTTGGGCGCCCCGTGCAGAGTCACGCCGGGAACCCCGGCGAGACCGTCGAGCAGGGTCGCGAAGAGCCGCTCCTCGTGCTCCTCGACGGCGCGCATCGACTCGAGCACCCGGGCCCGCCGCTCTTCTGCCGAGGAGGCCATGGCGGCGATGAAGTCGACCGCCGCCGTGGTGCCCGCAAGCAGCTCGTAGGGCAGGGTCCCGAGCTCGAACCGCTCGGGGACGGCGTCGCTCGAGGGGAGCAGCTTGTCCGGCCGGAGCTCCTCGAGGAGGCCCGGGTCGGCGGCGACGAGGCCCAGGTGAGGCCCGAGGAACTTGTAGGGGGAGCAGGCGTAGAAGTCGGCCCCGAGCCCGGCGACGTCTATCGGGGTATGGGGCGTCAGGTGCACGCCGTCGACGTGGAGCAGCGCACCCACGGCGTGCACCGCCTCGGCGATCGCGGGGACGTCCGGGCGGGTGCCGAGTAGGTTGGAGGCACCTGTGACGGCGACCAGGCGGGTCCGGTCGGAGAGCTGTGCCCGGACGTGGTCCACGGTGAGCTCTGCCGTCTCCTGGTCGAACTCGACCCATCGCAGGGTGGCTCCGGAAGCCCTGGCCGCGTGGACCCAGGGGCGGATGTTCGCGTCGTGGTCGAGGCGGGTCACGACCACCTCGTCGCCGGGGCCCCACCCCTTCGCGAGCGCACGGGAGAGGTCGTAGGTCATCTGCGTCATCGACCGCGCGAACACCACCCCCTCCGGCGTACACCCGAGGAGGTCGGCGACCGCCGAGCGTGCCCCGGCCACGACCGCGTCGGCACGACGCTCGGCCTCGGTCACGGTGCCGCGGTTGGAGATGCCCGACGTGAGGGTGTCGGCCACCGCCCTCGCGACCTCGCGCGGGACCTGCGTGCCACCGGGTCCGTCGAAGTGGGCGACGCCCTGGTCGAGCGCGGGGAAGGAGGACCTGATGCGTGCGACGTCGAGTGCCATGGGCCCATCCTGCACTCCGCCGGCCCACTCATGGTCATACCGCCCCTACGGGCCGTTGTCGCGGTCCCGGCGCGGTGGAAAGGTGGTTCCGACCGCGCACCGACAGACCGTCAGCGGAGGTGCTCATGACCACGTCAATCAACGAGATCAGCGGCCCGCCGAGGATCGCGGACCCCGACGAGGGGCTCTCCTTCGAGGAGCTCGCCCTGGCCGCCCGGAACCACGCCATGCCACCGGAGGCGTTGAGGTACGACGTGA
The DNA here is from genome assembly GCA_035688575.1 of Nocardioidaceae bacterium. Classification (GTDB taxonomy): domain Bacteria; phylum Actinomycetota; class Actinomycetes; order Propionibacteriales; family Nocardioidaceae; genus Nocardioides_C. Next base: position 24,322 of record DASSMS010000088.1, on the reverse strand, counting down.
CCCCGCCAGGCCTGCACTACGTCCTCAACCACTTCGACATCCCTCTCGTCGACGCCGACTCCTGGCGTCTCGAGATCCGCGGCGCTGTCGAGAAGCCGATCTCGCTGGACCTCGAGACCCTGCAGGAGATGCCCAGGCACACCGTCCGGGTCACCATGGAGTGCGCCGGCAACGGGAGGGCACAGCTGGCGCCGCGCCCGGTCAGCCAACCGTGGCTCAACGGCGCGGTCGGCACCGCCGACTGGACCGGGGTGCGCCTGGCCGAGCTGCTCGAGGACGCCGGAGTGGCTGCGCAGGCCGTCGACGTGGCGTTCTCCGGAGCCGACCACGGCGTCGAGCGCGGTGTGGAGGACGACTACCGTCGCGGGCTCGGCGTCGCGGAAGCGACGTCACCGGACGTCCTCGTCGCCTACGAGATGAACGGTGCTCCGCTGCCTCCTCAGCACGGCTTCCCCGCGCGCCTGGTCGTGCCCGGCTGGTACGGCATGGCACACGTGAAGTGGCTTCGCGACATCGAGGTGCTCGAGGTCCCCTTCGACGGCTTCCAGAACACGGTCAACTACCGGCTCAGGACCGACCCCGACGAGAGCGGCACGCCGGTCACGAGGATCGAGCCGAGGGCCCTTCTCGTTCCGCCGGGGTTCCCGGACTTCATGAGCCGGACTCGTGTCGCGCGCCCCGGGCAGCACGTCATCGAGGGACGCGCCTGGTCGGGATGGGGCGAGATCACGCGGGTCGAGGTCAGCGACGACGACGGTGCGACCTGGTCCGACGCCGAGGTCGAGGCGGCTTCCGGAGCGCACGGCTGGCAGCGCTTCACAGCGATCTGGGTCGCGTCCCCCGGAGAGCACCGCCTGCGGGTTCGGGCACATGACTCGTCCGGGCGCTCCCAGCCGGACGCGCCGGTGTGGAACCGGGGCGGCTTCGCCAACAACGCGGACACAGCGGTCCGCGTCGTCGTGCTCGAGGACTGAGGCCTGCTCGCGGGTAGGGCTCTCCTCCAGCACCCGCGCGAGGTGGGCGGCGCGGCCACGAGCGTCGTCGCGGCCGTCTCGGGACGGGGGCCTTGTCCTGCTCCTCGACGTGCCCGGTAGGCCCGGCTTCACGCCCCGTAAGGGACGATGGTGGCGATGACGCTCACCGACCTGCTTCCGGCGGAGCCCGCCTCCGCAGACCCCGACGTCCTGCTCGACGCCTTCACGACCTGGACGTCCGAGCAGGGGATCTCGCTCTACCCTGCGCAGGAGGAGGCGGTCATCGAGATCCTGACGGGCGCGAACGTCATCCTGGCCACCCCCACGGGATCGGGGAAGAGCCTCGTCGCGATCGGCGCGCACTTCGCCGCGTTGGCCGAGGGGCGACGCACCTACTACACGGCGCCGATCAAGGCGCTGGTGAGCGAGAAGTTCTTCGCGCTGTGCGACGTGTTCGGCGCCGACAAGGTCGGGATGATGACCGGCGACGCCAGCGTCAACGCGCAGGCTCCGATCATCTGCTGCACGGCGGAGGTGCTGGCCAACCAGGCCCTGCGCGAGGGCGAGCGGGCCGACGTCGGCCAGGTCGTCATGGACGAGTTCCACTTCTACTCCGAGCCCGACCGGGGCTGGGCCTGGCAGGTACCTCTGCTCGAGCTGCCGCAGGCGCAGTTCCTCCTGATGTCCGCGACCCTCGGCGACGTGTTGCGCTTCCAGGAGGACCTGACCCGGCGCACCGGGCGGGACACGGCAGTGGTCACGAACACCGAGCGACCCGTGCCGTTGAGCTACTCGTGGGCCCTGACCCCGTTGCACGAGACGCTCGAGGAGCTGCTGACCACGAACCAGGCCCCGGTCTACGTCGTTCACTTCACCCAGGCCGCCGCCCTCGAACGGGCGCAGGCCCTGACCTCGATCAACGTGGCCACCCGCGAGGAGAAGGACAAGATCGCCGAGCTGATCGGGGACTTCCGGTTCAGCAAGGGTTTCGGCAAGACCCTGTCGCGTCTGGTCCGCCACGGGATCGGCGTGCACCACGCGGGCATGCTGCCGAAGTACCGGCGACTGGTCGAGCAGCTCGCCCAGGCCGGCCTGCTCAAGGTCATCTGCGGCACCGACACGCTCGGCGTGGGAATCAACGTGCCGATCAGGACGGTCGTCCTCACAGGACTCACCAAGTACGACGGGCGCCGGCAGCGCGTGCTCAAGGCCCGGGAGTTCCACCAGATCGCGGGCCGTGCCGGGCGGGCCGGCTACGACACGTCGGGAGCGGTCGTCGTACAGGCTCCGGACCATGTCGTCGAGAACCACAAGGCCCTGCAGAAGGCCGGCGACGACCCGAAGAAGCTGCGCAAGGTCCAGCGCAAGAAGCCTCCCGAGGGGTTCGTGACGTGGACCGAGGACACCTTCGAGCGGCTCGTCGCCGCGGATCCCGAGCCGTTGCGGAGCCGGATGCGCGTGACCCACGGGATGCTCCTCAACGTCATCGCGCGGGAGGGCAACCCGTTCGAGGCGATGCGCCGGCTGCTGCGTGACAACCACGAGGACACCCGCAGCCAGGTGCGCCTGGTGCGCAGGGCGGTAGGCATCTACCGGTCGTTGCTCGCGGCGGGGGTCGTGCAGCGCCTCGACCCGCCCGCTCCGGACGGAAGGGGGATGCGGCTCGTGGACGACCTCCAGCTGAACTTCGCCCTTAACCAGCCACTGTCGACCTATGCCCTCGCCACGCTCGAGACGCTCGACCCGGAGGCACCGACGTACGCGCTCGACGTCGTCTCGGTCATCGAGGCCACGCTCGAGGATCCGCGCCCGGTGCTCGGCGCGCAGGAGTTCAAGGCGCGCGGCGAGGCGGTCGCGGAGATGAAGGCCGACGGCATCGAGTACGACGAGCGGATGGACCTGCTCGAGGAGGTCTCGTGGCCCAAGCCGCTCCAGGAGCTGCTCGAGCACACCTACGAGGTCTACCGGCGCAGCCACCCGTGGATAGCCGAGAGCCCGCTGTCACCGAAGTCGGTGGTGCGCGACATGTACGAGCGGGCGATGACCTTCGGGGAGTACGTCGCGTTCTACGGCCTCGCGCGCTCGGAGGGGATCGTGCTGCGCTACCTCGGGGACGCCTACAAGGCGCTGCGGCAGACCGTCCCGGACAGCATGAAGAGCGACGAGCTCGCCGACCTGGTCGAGTGGCTCGGCGAGACCGTGCGCCAGACCGACTCCAGCCTGCTCGACGAGTGGGAGCAGCTGACCCATCCGGCGGACGACCCCGAGTCTGCCGTGGACCTGGTCGAGGCACACGCGCGACCGAAGCAGCCCCGGCCCATCAGCGCGAACGAGCGGTCGTTCCGCGTGCTCGTGCGCAACGCGCTGTTCCGCCGGGTGGAGCTCGCCGCACGCCGCAGCTACGACGAGCTCGGCGAGCTCGATTCCGAGGCGGGAATGAACGCCGAGGCCTGGCGCGAGGCGGTCGAGGCGTACTTCAAGGAGCACGACGAGATCGACATCGGACCCGACGCCCGGGGGCCGCACATGCTGGTGGTCGAGAAGGAGGGCCGCACCTGGCGGGCTCAGCAGATCATCGGCGACCCGGAAGGAGACCACGACTGGCGGATCTTCGCGGAGGTCGACCTCGACGCCTCTGACGAGGTGGGGGAGCTGGTCATGCGCGTGGAGGCGTTCGGGAGCCTGTGACCCCGACGGTCAGGTCTCGCCGTTCTCGGGCGGGATGAGCCCGTCCTCGAGCGCGCGCTGCCGAAGCTCCATCCGTGTCGAGGCGGGCCGGCCTGCGTCGGCGTACCGCTTCCGGATCCGCGACAGGTAGGTCTTCACCGATTCGACGCTGACCGGGGGGTCGAGGGCGGCCGCGGTCTCGGCGTACTTCATGCCCGTCGCGTAGAGCCGCAACACCTCGGTCTCCCGGTGCGTCAGGTCGACGGGCCGTCCGCAGTTCGGCGGAACCCACCGCTCGCCCTTGGCCACCGCCACGATGGCCCGTAGCAGCTGAAGGGCCGGGTCGTTCTTCCAGACCAGGCCGCGTGCGGGCGAACGCGCCAGGATCGGTGCCGCCTCGCGATGGCTCCGGTCCGCGTAGAGCAGCACCGCGAAGCCGTACTTGTCGAGGGTCCGGATGTTCTCCTCGGCACTGGAACCGTCGTGGAGACGAACGTCGAGCAGCGCTACGTCGAACTGGTGGCGGGTGCGTAGGAGCCCGGGCACCGTCGCGGCGCCGGCGATGAACCGGGCAGGAGAGTTCTGGGTCGACAGAAGTGCGCGCACCCCAGCGACCAGCAGGTCGTGGTCGTCGACCACGCCGACCTTGATCTTCTCCCCCGCGTCCAAACGATGCTCCCCGTGTTCCCCACCCCTTTCAGGCAGAGTACATCGGGGGCTGAGGCGTGTCCGGTGTTCCGACCGGTCTCGTGCAGGGACACTCGGTTCAGGTTCTTCGCACCAATTCGGCGAAAACTTTGCTTTTGGTTCGCCACGTTTCGCCCGATTTGATCACCCTTTGGGTGGCTTTTTCCCTGCGCGGATATCCCACGGGGCGCCCTCGCAACCGTCCATCATCGCGGTATGCAACTGATGCATTTCCAGACACTGCGCTCGGGAGTGCAGCTCAACGCCTCGCCCGCGACGGAGCGAGCCCTGGTCGCCACGGAGAGCATCCTGAGCGATCTGCTGAAGTCCACCGGTCTCTTCGACACCGTCGAGGTCGAGCACACCGAGGACCCCGACCAGCTTGTCGTGGGTCTGTGCCAGTACCGCCCCAACCTGTCCGAGTACGACGTCGCCGAGGCGATCGAGGGGTTGTGGGAGAAACGTGTCCGTTACCCGTTCTGGGAGATCCACTCGACGAGGGCCGACGACGGCTTCGTCGAGTTCGAGGGTGCAACGCGCGAGAGCGTGGTCGGTCGCTACGTGACCGTCCACCTCGTGGCGCAGCGCGCCCCGGTGCCTGCCCAACGCGATCCCCTGAAGTAAGGCGGGGCGCCGACCCGGCCGTTCCCTGGTCAGTGTCGGGTCGGCGCCCTCCTGGCGGCTAGCCTCTGCCCGGTGACGACATCCGGGCAGAGCACAGCGAGTCCACGGCCCGGGGCCGGCGCCGAGTTCGACCGCGGCATCGCGCTGCAGGGCCGGGACGACGGCGGTTACGACGGCCACCTCGACGCCTCCTGGAGCATCGGTGCGGGCATCAACGGCGGACTCCTCCTGGCCGCCTGCGCCAACGCACTGAGCCGGACCTTCGCTCACGAGGCTCACCCCGACCCGATCTCGATCAGCGCCTACTACCTGTCGGCGGCCGGTGAGGGCCCCGCGAGGTTCACTACGGAGGTCCTGCGTCGCGGGCGCACCATGTCCACCGGGTCCGTCTCCCTGACCCAGGACGTCGAGGGAGCGCGGGTCGAGCGCGTGCGGGCACTCGCCACGTACGGCGACCTCACCGACCTCCCCGACGACGTGCGGACGACCGCGGTCGAGCCGGACCTCCCCGACGTCGGGAAGTGCATCGGATCGAGCTTGGCGCCACCTGACTTCCGCGCGAAGGCGCCGCTGCTCGACCGGTTCGACCTCAGGCTCGACCCGGACACGGCGGGATGGGCCGTCGGCGAGCCGAGTGGTCGCGGGATGATCCGCGGCTGGCTCAGGATGGCCGACGCCCGGGAGCCGGACCCGCTCTCGCTGCTGCTGGCGGTCGACGCGCTGCCGCCGCTGACCTTCGACCTGGGTCTGCCGGGCTGGGCCCCGACCCTGGAGCTGACCGCGCACGTCCGCGCCGTTCCGTCCCCTGGATGGCTGAAGGTCGTGCACTCGACGCGCAACTACGCGGGCGGTCTTCTCGAGGAGGACGCCGAGGTGTGGGACTCGACCGGGCGGCTCGTCGCGCAGTCACGGCAGCTGGCACGCGCTCCCCGTCGCTGAGGCACGCCGCGCTGTTGTCCGGAAGCCCCCGCCCACCGGCCGGAGCAGGTGCTCCATGCACCACAATGCGCCGCCGCCTGGTCAGTCCAGGCGGGCGCGTCTCATGGCGAGCACGTAGCGGCGCCCGGGGTACTCCGAGAGAGTCCACAGCTCGTCCCGGGACGGCCAGTAGGTGATGTCCTCTACGCCGACCGGGAGGACCCTCGCGCGCCGTGTGAGGGCTCCCGGCGCTCCGACGTACATCGACCCTCGCAGGTAGCGCCCGGCACTCGCCGTGACGTACCAGCGCCCGTCGACGACCGCTGCCCCTTGCATCGCCTCGACGCCATTGCCCGCCAGGGAGACAGGGCGCGCGGTGCCGTCGTCGCCGACCCGCAGCAGGGAGGTGGCGGGGTCGATCGCGAAGTCGATCAGCCGCGTCGTCATACCTCCCCGGCCGTACTCGCCCGCGACGAGCCGAGGCTCGGGGGAGCGCCGCGCCAGGGACAGGAACGAGTAGCGCATCCTCTCGTGCCCGTCGTCGGCTAACGCGTCGTAGGTGAAGCGGACCGGGAGCACGTAGCGGTACCCGAGGCTGCCCCGCCCGACACCCAGCCTCGTGCGGTCCCCGAGGGAGCCCACACGCACGATGTCGTCGAGGTGACAGGTGGAGATGCCTCGTGCGGTGCCCGCGACGTGCAGGTGCTCGCCGTGCCACACGATCCCGCCCGCGTGGACCTTGAGCGGTCGTACGTCGACCGTCCCGTCGCCTGGCACGGACGCCTCAACGAGCAGCACGTGCCGGTAGCGGGGCCGCCTCCTGTCGCTCAGGTCCACGACGGTGATGCGCGAGCCCTTGTGCACGCCCGTGAGGTCCTTGGAGTACCAGCTCGTCAGGACGACCGGGCGGCCGTCGTACTCCTCGGTCTCGTCGTGGTCGGCCGACGTCGTGATGCCCTGGGGCCACCACCGCTTGCTCCTCGTGTCCTCGTCGTTCCACCGGAAGCCCCAGTGCGCGGCCGGGGCCGGCACGCGTACGACGGTCGCGGTCCTGTTGAGGTCGGACAGGACGCCGGACAGTCCGACCCGGCCACCCCCGGCGGACGACAGGGCGGCGTCGAGCGCGTCGACGGCGTCGAGCCGCTCCTCGCTGCGGTGGAGGTGCACTCCTGGGTCCGGTCTCGGCAAGCCCGACCACCGATCCTCTCCGCGTCGCACATCCGACTACATTGGCGTCCGGTCAACCGCGAAACTACCCGAAGGAGGGCGCCGTGGTGCTCGTGATGGGCGCGGCGATCGTCCGGGCCGGCCGCGTGCTCGCCGCGCGGCGCACCCTTCCGACGGGGCTCGCCGGCGGCTGGGAGTTCCCCGGAGGGAAGGTCGAGCCCGGCGAGCTGCCCGAGCAGGCCCTCGTCCGCGAGATCGCCGAGGAGCTCGGCTGCCGGGTCGAGGTGACCGGCCACCTCTCGAAGGAGGTGCCCATCCGGGACGGGTACACCTTGCGCGTCGCCGTCGCCTCCCTCGTCGAGGGAGAACCCGTCCCGCGCGAGGACGAGCACGACGCCGTGCGCTGGCTCGGCCCCGAGGAGCTCGACGCGGTGACGTGGCTCGAGCCCGACGTGCCGTTCCTCGATGAGCTGCGCGAGCTCCTCCTCGACGGCGAACGACTCGAGGGAGGGAACGTCGGGGTCACCGTGCGGATCGGCGCGACCGTGCGCCGCGCCACCGGGCCGTGGACTCCGGCGGTGCACGCGCTCCTCGACCACCTCGCCGACGAGGGCATGCCTGGGGTGCCGCGGGTGCTCGGGACGGACAGCCGCGGGAGGGAGATCCTCGAGTACCTCCCCGGCACCATCGTCGACGTCGACCGCGACGTCCTCGGTGAGGCCAGGCTCGAGTCGATCGTGGCCTGGACCCGGCTGCTGCACGACACCGTTGCCGGTTTCGACCACCAGGGGCCTTGGCGGCACCCGGCGGTGGACCACCCGGAGGTCGTCGCGCACAACGACATCGCTCCCTACAACGTCTGCTTCGCCGGTGACCGGGTCGCGGGCGTCTTCGACTGGGACCTCGCCGCTCCGTCCACGCGGCTCATGGAGCTCGGCCTGCTCGCCTGGACCTGCGTTCCCCTCTTCCGTCCGACCGACCCGACCGCTGTCGCGCGCCGCCTCGAGCTGATCGCCAGGACCTACGGGAGGTACACCGCCCGCGAGATCCTCGACGCCGCCGAGGCACGGGTCAGGTTCTCCTCGGAGGCCGTCCGGCACTGGATCACGACCGGCGCGCCGGGGGCTGACGGCATGCTTGCGGTGGGCGAGCCGGAGCGCACCGAGGATGCCTTGGCAGACTGGGCCCGCCGGAGGCCGGCGATCGAGGAGGCGCTGTCATGACCCTGCTCCGCGCGGTGTTCTACGAGGAGGACGACGCACGGGCCGTAGCAGCCCGTCTGGTCCACGACGGGTTCGAGGCGACGGTCGCGAGAGAGCGACTCGCGGGTGAGGACGACGACGAGGACCACCCCTGGGCGGTCGCGACCGACGCACCCGAGTTCGTCGTCGACGTGCTGGTCGAGCAGTACGACGGGTGGGTGGACCACGAGTCGGCCATGGGCCACGCCGGGCCGGTCGACGTACCCCCGCCACTCGAGCTGCCCGACGCCCCACGCCGGGTCAAGGGGCACTTCACCGGCGGCTAGGTTCGGGCAGGGAGCGGGCGTGACTAGGCTGGCCGTCATGGAACAGCGGATGTTGCTGGTGCACGCGCACCCCGACGACGAGAGCATCAACCACGGCGCCACCATGGCGAAGTACGTCGCCCGCGGCACGGGGGTCACCCTCGTCACCTGCACCCTCGGGGAGGAGGGCGAGATCCTCGTCCCCGGCCTCGAGCACCTCGCGTCCGACAAGCAGGACAAGCTCGGAGAACATCGCGTGGGCGAGCTCGACAACGCCATGCGCGAGCTCGGGGTCACCGACTACCGCTTCCTCGGAGGTCAGGGAACGTACCGCGACTCCGGGATGGTGTGGCACGAGGAGGGCCACGCCATCGCCGGTGAGGACGTCAAGGAGGGCACCTTCTGGAAGGCCGACCTCCTCGAGGCAGCCGCTCACCTCGTCGAGGTCATCCGCGAGGTCCGGCCGCAGGTGCTCGTGACCTACGACCAGTTCGGCAACTACGGCCACCCCGACCACATCCAGGCGCACCGGGTCGCGATGTACGGCGCGCAGCTGGCCGCCGCGCGCTCCTACAGAGAGGACCTCGGTGAGCCCTGGGAGATCGCCAAGATCTACTGGGCCGCGATGTCCGAGAACCGCATGCGCGAGGGGCTGCGCCGGCTGCGTGCGGCAGGCGACACCACGACCTTCGAGGGCATCGACCCGGACGCCGACATGGGGTTCTGGGTCACTCCCGACCGGCTGCTCGACTGCGTGGTCGACGGCAACGACTTCGTCGAGGCCAAGCTGTCCGCGATGAAGGCTCACGCCACACAGATCACCGTCGACGGACCTTTTTTCGCCCTCTCCAACAACATCGGCAACGAGGTCTGGGGCACGGAGTACTACCGACTCGCCAAGGGCAAGAGGGGCCCGGTCAACGAGGACGGTCTCGAGACGGACCTGTTCGCCGGCCTCGAATGAGGCTCCTGGGCTACGCGTTCGCGTTGGTCCTCGGCCTCGCAGCGGGCGTCGCGGCGGTCGCCGTGCATCGCTCACCGCTGGGCCTGCTCCTGGGCACAGGGACGGCCGTGGTCGTGATCTGGACGCTGCGGCAGTGGCTGCCGCGGTCGGCCTCCGCGTTCGCGGCCGGCTGGCTCGTCCCGCTGGTGTTCGCCGTGGCCGGTCGTGGTGAGGGCGACGTCGCCGTCTCGTCGGACACGCAAGGCTGGCTGGTGGTCGCCTCGGGCTTCGTGATCCTCGTCACGGGTATCGCCTGCGGACGCACCCCTGGGCCCCCACGCGATTCAGCTTCCCGGGGTGCTCCCACCTAGTATGGCCCGTTGTGACTGACCTGTCCTTCAAGGAGAGAGCGACCGACCGGCGCGTGCTGACGCTGCTGCTGGCCGGTCTCGTCGTGCTGTTCGGGGGCATGTACGTCGCCGGGTACGCCTTCACTGGCGACAAGGTCCCCCGCGGTACGACGGTCGCCGGAGTCGATATCGGCGGACTCCAGCCGGCGGCGGCGGAGACCACCCTCGAGGACGAGCTCGGCCCCCGCGCGGAGGAGCCCATCGTCGTGGCCGCGGACGGTCGCCGCGCGAAGATCCGCCCTGCGCGGGCCGGACTCGCCGTCGACTACGAGGAGTCGGTCGACCAGGCCGGTGGCGGCCGCAGCTGGAGCCCCGGTCGTATGTGGGACTACTTCACCGGCGGTGACGACCTCGACGCCGTCGTGACCGTCGACGAGACCGAGCTCGGTGACGCCGTCGAGTCGCTCGCGAAGAAGGTCGGCAAGCCGGCCGTCGAGGGGCGCATCACCTTCCGCGACGGCCAGGCCGACCCGCGCTTCCCCGAGACGGGCCAGGAGCTCGACCGGGCCGCCGCGGTGGCTGCGATCACCGACGCCTTCCTCGCCGACAGCTCCGGCGAGGTGGTCTCTCTCGAGCTCGACGAGATCGCGCCGGAGGTCTCGGAGGAGAAGGTCCGCGAGGCGATGGACGAGTTCGCCAACCCCGCGATGTCGGCGCCGGTCATCTTCGTGCTGGACAACCGCAACGTCGTGGTGCGCCCCGAGGCGTACTCCAAGGCCCTCTCGATGGAGGCCGAGAACGGCTCGCTCGTCCCGCACGTGAACAAGAAGAAGCTCATGGAGGCCGTCCGGCCCGCCATGAAGGACGTCGCCCTGAGCCCGGTGCCGGCCACCGTCCGCCTGGTCGGCGGCGGGCCGAAGGTGATCCCCGGCAAGAACGGTGTCACCTTCGACCCCGACGAGGTCGCCGACCAGTTCCTCGACCTCGTCGTGCAGCCCGACGAGCGCACCCTCGAGGTGGAGACCGTCGTCGAGCGACCGGACTTCACCACCGAGGACGCTCGCGGACTGCAGATCGAGGAGGTGGTCTCCTCGTTCACGACGTACTTCCCGCACGCCGACTACCGCAACACCAACCTCGGGCGGGCGGCCGAGCTGGTCAACGGCACGGTGCTCAAGCCGGGAGAGACGTTCAGCCTCAACGGCACGGTCGGCGAGCGCACGGAGGAGAACGGCTTCACCGAGGGCTTCATCATCAGCGACGGCGTCTACAAGGAGGACTTCGGTGGTGGTGTGTCGCAGGTGGCGACCACGCTGTTCAACGCCGCCTTCTTCGCCGGCCTCGAGGACGTCGAGCACAAGCCTCATTCGTTCTACATCGACCGCTACCCGATCGGCCGGGAGGCCACCGTGGTCTGGGGCGCGCTCGACCTGAAGTTCAAGAACGACACCCCCCACGGCGTCCTGATCGAGTCCTGGATCAAGCCCTCGACGTCGTCCTCCTCCGGCGAGATGCACGTGCGCATGTGGTCCACCAAGTACTGGGACATCACCGCGGGCGTCTCCGACCGCTACAACGTCACCAAGGAGGAGACCCGCTACATCCAGGGCAAGAACTGCGTGCCCCACGAAGGCTACGGCGGGTTCGACATCGACGTGTACCGCTACTTCCGCCGCCACGGCAGCGACGAGCTCGTGCGCAAGGAGACGATGCACACGAAGTACACCCCCTCCGACACCGTCGTCTGCGGCAGGGAGCCCAAGGACTGAACCGACCCGGCGGGCGATCCCGTCGTGCGGGCCGCACCCGGCCCTGGTGGCTGTTCCCGACCTGTGGTGCGCCCGTTGCCCGGCGTTAGCCGCCGCGTGGACCGTGGCGACCCATGCTTGACGCATGAACCTCGCCGCCTTCCAGAGCCTTCGCAACGGTCTCCAGCACAACGCCGCCCCCGCGACCTCCCAGGTGCGGAAAGTCGTCGAGGTCGGTCTGCGTGAGGAGCTCCTCGCCTCCGATCTCTTCGACGACGTCGAGGTGGGTAGCTGCGAGGACAGCGAACGCCTGCTGGTGGCGTTGTGCACCTACCGTGCCGACGTCGACGACGAGGTCGCCGCGCACGGCATCGAACGGGCCTGGGCGGCTCTCGCGTTCCACCACTGGGCAGCCCATGCCTTCCTCACCGAGGACGGCCACGTCGAGATGCAGGCCGCGACCCTGGACCGTCCCGCCGGTCGCTACCTGACGGTCCACCTCGTCGCCCAGCGGGCCCCGAGCACCTCGAGCGGGCCGGAGCTCGCCACGATCCTCCCGCCGCAGCGCCGTTTCGCCGGCGCCGTGAACGTGCCCGCCCTGGCGCACAGCGCCTAGCTCGACTCCCGGCGGCACACCGTCGACTCCCTGAACGGCTGTGCCGCCGGGCCGTAACGTCGCTCGGCGGCGCCTCGTTGCACCAGACATGCGCGCACTCCTCGCCCTGGTCATCGCGGTCACCTCCTTCGGCGCCTTCGCCGTCGCGGTCCCGGCGCAGGCCGCGCCCGACCAGCCCTGGTCGTCGTACCCCTCGCTCGACCGCGACCCGTTGGGCGCCAACGACTGGGAGTGCCGACCGACCCCGGAGCGGCCGTACCCGGCGGTGATCGTGCACGGCACCTTCGGGGACCGCGCGTCGCTCCTCGACGCCCTGTCGTACTCCTTGAAGAGCGAGGGCTACTGCGTCTTCGCGCTCGACTACGGCAACCGCGCGACGGGGCCGATCGAGGAGTCGGCTCGAGAGCTCGACGAGTACGTCGACCGCGTGCTCGCGACCACGGGCGCCGCGCGGGTGTCGTTGGTCGGGCACTCGCAGGGCGGCATGATGCCGCGCTACTACATCAAGCACCTCGGCGGTGACACCTTGGTCGAGGACCTCGTCGGCCTCGCACCGTCGAACCACGGCACGACCGTCACCGGCGACTCGGGCTCCACGCAGGGCTGCGAGTCGTGCGACCAGCAGACGGCCGGCTCGGCGTTCCTCGAGGCACTGAACAGCCCGGACGAGACTCCCGGCGACGTCGACTACACACAGGTCGTGACCCGCTACGACGAGGTCGTCGTGCCATACACCTCCGGCTTCCTCACCGGGGACCGCAGCACGAACATCACCCTCCAGGACTACTGCCCGGCCAACACCGCTGAGCACCTGACGATCCCGATGGACCGGCAGGCCGTCGCCTGGGTGCTCCACGCCTTCGACACCGAGGGACCGGCCGATCCGGGCGCACCGATCGGCTGCCTCTGACAGTCGGCCCGGCCCGGGCCCGGCCACGCCCTGCAACACAGCCCAGGCCGTCCCAGGCATCCAGCCCGGCACACCCGGTTCTCACGTGAGTTGTGCTGCGAAAAGCACCCAGGACGGGCCGGGTCGGGTGCTTTCTGCAGCACAGCTCGTCCCTACCACCGGCGCAGCCTCGTCAAGCCCTGCCGACCTGTCTCGAACGTGATCCGCCATCGTGCCGAGCGCGAGAAACTCCTCTGTGGACGACGGCCCATCGGGACCCTTCCACCGGAAGGCTGCACGGATTCCTCCGCACAGGTGGGACCCGATCTGCCGTCCTCCTGGCTCCCTCCCAGGCAGCGCCGGTGGAGGATCGAGCCGCCGCGGGGCTGGGAGGTCGAGCAGTCCGTCGACGACCTACTCGACGAACGCGACTTCCTCCATGATCTGCACGCGGAGTTCGAGCGGAACCCGCCGGACCTGACGGAGGTCCGAGGCTGGTGAAGCCGCTTACCCTGTCCGCTGCGGGGCATCCGGTGCCCTCGACGCGCAGGGTCGTCGCATGGGTGAGCTCAGCCGCCGGCTGGGGCGGTCAGGTAGCGGTAGGCATGGTGGGTCACGAAGCCGAGCCCCTCGTACGCCGCGAGAGCAGGCGGGTTGTCACCACGGACCTGGAGGTACGCCGTGGTCGCACCGCGCTCGGCGGCCCACGACAGCAGGGCCTGCATGACGACGGTGCCGAGGCCTGACCGCCGCTGTCCGGGGGAGACCCACACGTTCGTGATCCCGGCCCAGTCCTCATCCCCGGGCACCGCGCCGGAGCCACGCGCAACACGCCCCTTGGCGACCACCTCCGCGGACCCGGGTGCCGTGACGGAGACGAAGCCGACCTCCGCCGACCCCTCGAGAAGGGCGACGGCGGCCTCAGGGTGGGCGAGCGCATGGGTGTCGTCGGCCAGCCACGCGGGGTCGACGTGGGACGCGACGTCGACCTCGGGTACGACGGTCGGCAGCGATCGTCGTACGACGCGCAGCGCCGCGGACACCGAGGCGATCTGGAAGAGCGTGTCCGCCTCGCCTGGACGCGCGGGTACCCATCGCGCGGACTCGAAGGCGCCGTGCACGTCCGACCCGACGATGACCTGGGTCCACGCCGGCAGCTCCCGGTCTGCGTAGAAAGTCTTCACCCGGGCCACTGCGTCGTCGAACGGCACCTCGGGGTCGCCGACCGCCAGTACGGAGTTCGCCCGTCCGCTGTAGCCACTGGCGTAACGCAGCAGCCACTCGCCCAGTGGCTCGGTGTCACGCGCCGGCCACGACGCGAGCGCCCTCCGCTCGGCCGTCTCCGCCGAGACGCGCAGCCGGGCCGAGGGGCGAGGCGGGACCGGCTTGCCCGAGACGATGTCCGCCACGTCGATCCGGACCAGCTCCCCGGACTCCTTGCGAACCGAGGTCTGGCTGCCGGACCACGCCTCCATCACCCCGAGCACGTCGGCGAAGGCGGGGCCGCCGGTGGGACCTGTCTCGCCGCGCACGAGCCGCCGGATCACGACCCGCTGGCCGACGACGTGGGGGCCCAGACCGGGCGGGGTGCGGCTGGCGGGACTCACGAGGCAGGGACGACTTTCGTAGGCTGGACCGGGTGCGCCCTATCGCGGCGCGACCGTGATACTAGGCTGTAGCAGGTGTTCGGAAGGCAACACCGCTGAACGCTGGACGCCTGAAATGAACTCATCCGAGGAGGAACAAAGGTGACGTACGTCATCGCGCAGCCCTGCGTGGACGTCAAGGACAGGGCCTGCGTCGACGAGTGCCCCGTCGACTGCATCTACGAAGGCTCGCGCATGCTCTACATCCACCCGGATGAGTGCGTTGACTGCGGTGCCTGCGAGCCTGTCTGCCCGGTCGAGGCGATCTTCTACGAGGACGACACCCCGGAGCAGTGGAAGGACTACTACAACGCCAACGTCGACTTCTTCGACGACCTCGGTTCGCCGGGTGGCGCCGCGAAGCTCGGTGTGATCGAGAAGGACCACCCGATGATCGCCGCGCTCCCGCCGCAGAACCAAGAGTGACCCAGCCAGACGCCGCGCACGTGCCGCCCACCCCGTGGTGGGCGGCACGTGCCGTCTCCAGCAGGCTCCCGGACTTCCCGTGGGACCACCTCACCGAGTACGCCGAACGGGCGCGATCGCACCCTGACGGTGTCGTCGACCTGTCCGTGGGGACGCCGGTGGACCCCACGCCGGAGGTTGTCCAGCAGGCGCTGCGCGACGCCGCCGACTCGCCCGGCTACCCGATGACGATCGGCCGCCCCGACACGCGCCAGGCCTGCATCGACTGGCTCGAGCGCCGGCACGGAGTCACCGGTCTCGGCCTCGACGCCGTGCTGCCGGTGATCGGCTCCAAGGAGCTGATCGCCTCGATGGCCGGCCACCTCGGCCTCGGGGAGGGGGACCTGGTCGTCTACCCCCGGTTGGCGTACCCGACCTACGAGGTGGGCGCCCGTCTCGCCGGTGCCCGCGCGATGGCGACCGACTCGCTCACCTCGATCGGTCCCGCACGCGTGTCGATGCTGTGGATCAACTCGCCGTCGAACCCCACCGGCAAGGTGCTTCCGGTCGACCACCTTCGCAAGGTCGTCACCTGGGCGCGTGAGCGCGGCGTGCTGCTGGTCTCGGACGAGTGCTACATCGAGTGCGCGTGGGAGAGCGCCGACGGTCGGGGCGCGGTCAGTGTGTTGCATCCCGACGTCTCCGACGGCGACCACACCGGCATCCTCACGGTGCACTCCCTGTCGAAGCGCTCCAACCTCGCGGGCTACCGCTGTGCGTTCGTCGCCGGCGACCGGTCGGCTATCGGCGAGCTGCTCGCGGTCCGCAAGAACCTCGGCCTGCAGATGCCCGGCCCGCAGCAGGTGGCGATGAAGGCGGCGCTCGACGACGACGTCCATGCGGATGAGCAGCGGGCGCGCTACTCAGCCCGGAGGAGCAAGCTCAAGGCGGCCCTGGAACGCGCGGGTTTCCGGATCGACGACTCCCAGGGGTCGCTGTACCTGTGGGCCACCTATGGCGAGCCGTGCTGGGACACGGTCGGACGGCTCGCCGACCTCGGCGTCCTGGTCGCGCCCGGGGAGTTCTACGGCTCGGCGGGTGCCGAGCACGTGCGGGTCGCTTTCACGGCCACGGACGAGCGTGTGGACGAGGCGGTGCGCAGGCTCGGGGGCTGAGCCCCGGTCACGACGTCAGTCCCGGGAGCTGCGCGGTCCGGGCATCGCGTGGACGCGGTCGATGGCCTGGCGGTGCGGCGCTGCCGCGCGGATGTTGACTGCGGAGATGCTCTCGATGCGCACCACGGAGTGCTGGTCGTCCTCGGCGTGGAGGACCACCCCGAACCCGTCCACCGCGATGACATGACCTCCGATCCACATCCCCTCGACGAGCACCTCGACCGCGAACCCGTTGTCACGGGCACGGTTCAGCGCAGTGCCGATGGTGTAGATCATCGAGTCGCTGCTCATAGGCCTGCTTCCTTCCCCCCGCTCTTCCCCACGACCATTGCACCGAGTGGGGCGAGGCATGTCGAGACAAATCCGGCTTCTGGGCACCAACGTCGACGAGGTCAGCCCGGTCGGACTATGCGCGGGTCATCCGAACGGTTGAAGTGTCATGACATGACGGACGTGCCCGGCGAACCCTGCTAGCCACCGTCGGCTGTCCCCCGTTCGGGGGTCAGTCGCCATCGAACACGTCCACGTGCACGTGGTCCCGGTGCTCGAGCACGTCCCGGTCACCGGGGCGGTCACCGGGGTCGTACTCCCTCCAGCCCTGGCCCGACCGAAGGCCGGACGACCAGATCTTGCCGTCGAAGATGACGTGCTGGACGTGGAGCCGGTCGGCGTGTGCCACGAGGTACTGCGCGATGGACCAGCCCTTCCGGTTGTTGGCCTCGTTGAGGGGCCTCACGAAGATGTCGACCGCGCGGCCGTCGTAGTGGGCCGACCCCTCCCTGTGCCCGTCGCGCACCCCGTCGGGGTCGAAGCCGCCGAGCGCCTGGTCGCCGAACGCCCTCTCGACGTCCTTGCGGACCGCGTTCGCGCGGGGGGTGAGGCCGCTTCGGCCGGGGCGCTCCTTCTCCAGCGAGCCGGGGCGTACGACGCAGCTGAACCGGCCGTCGGGGGAGTACCCGGTCAGCGCCGAGGCGAGGGCCCGGGCGTCGTCCGCGTGGTCCTCGTACGCCTCGGGGAACCCGGAACGCTGGACTGCCTGGGCCGCCTCGGTGATCCGCATCTCGTCGTAGCCGTCTACCTTCTCCAGCTCGTCGTAGAAGGCGTTCGTCGCGTAGTAGGGGTTCTGGAGCTGTTCGCTCGTGCCCCAGCCCATCGACGGCCGCTGCTGGAAGAGCCCGAGCGAGTCCCGGTCCCCGTGGTCGAGGTTCTGGATCTTGCTCTCCTGGTAGGCGGTCGCCAGGGCGATCGAGACCGCCCGCGCCGGCAGGCCACGGCGCACCCCGACCGCCGCGATCGTGGCGGCGTTCTCGGCCTGCTCGGTGCTGAGCTCGGCGGTCACGTCGCCGACCTCGACCCGGCAGCCCTCGGGGTCCGGGAAGGGGCCCACCCCGCGCAGCACCAGGACACCGGCGACCGCGACAACGGCGAGCACAGCCAGGCCGACGAGGAGCACGCGCGCCGCCCCGCCGGCCTCGGTTCGTCGAGGGCGGGACAGGCGACTTCGTTCGTGGAGGCGGGAGTCAGTCGTTGGCATGCAGGGCTGCGTTCAGCTCGATGCCTTCCCCCTGCCACGGGACAGCCTCGATCGCGCCGGTGACGGAGTTCCGGCGGAAGAGGACGTTGTCCACCCCGGAGAGGTCGGCGGCCTTGATGACCTTGGGCTTGTTGTCGATGTCGCGCACGGTCACCTTGGTGCCTGCCGTGACGTAGCAGCCCGCCTCGACGACGCAGCTGTCACCGAGCGAGATCCCGATACCGGCGTTGGCCCCGACGAGGCAGCGGCTGCCGACGGAGATGACCTCCTTGCCGCCGCCGGAGAGGGTGCCCATGATCGACGCGCCGCCCCCGACGTCTGAGCCGTCTCCGACCACGACGCCGGCGCTGATCCGGCCCTCGACCATCGAGGCACCGAGGGTCCCGGCGTTGAAGTTGACGAAGCCCTCGTGCATGACCGTTGTCCCGGAGGCGAGGTGGGCGCCGAGGCGGACTCGGTCGGCGTCGGCCACGCGCACACCGGTCGGCAGGACGTAGTCGGTCATCCGCGGGAACTTGTCGACGCCGTAGACACTGACGTGACGGCCCGCCGCCTTCAGGCGAAGGCGGGTCTGCTCGAAGCCCTCCACCGCGCAAGGGCCCTCGCTGGTCCAGACGACGTTGGTGAGGTGGCCGAAGATGCCGTCCATCGAGATCGTGCGCGGCGCGACGAGACGGGCGCTCAACAGGTGCAGCCGGAGCCACGCATCGTGGGTGTCGGCCGGCGGGGACTGGAGGTCCTCGATGATCGTGCGAACGACGACCCGGCGGACGCCGCGCAGCTCGTCGGCGCCCTCGAGAGCGACGAGCTCCTCAGGGGGCTCGACGTGCTCGGGAGCCGCGCCGAGCTCGGGCGAGGGGTACCACGTGTCGAGCACGCCTCCCTCGCCCTCCACGCCGGCGAACGTGGCCAGTCCGAACCCCCAGGCGCTCCCCGGAGCTGTCCCCCGGGGGTTCTGCTCGGCGACCTCGTCGGAGGTGTGCACGGACGCGTCTTTCTGCTGCTGGTTGGTGGTGGTCACGTATGACAAGGTATCGAAACGCGACAAGACACATGTGGCCGGATGGCCTGGTTCCGGCATGCGGGAGGAGTGCACGTGACCGCGGTTGCACGCTGGAAAGAGCTCTGCATGGACACCACCGGAGGGGAGCGTCTCGGTCGGTTCTGGGCCGACGTCGCGGGCCTCGAGCTCCGCCCCGACGGAGGCCCGGGCAACCTCGTTGGTCCCACCGAAGGTCACGGCATCGCGATGTGCCGAGTGCCGGAGGCCAAGACCGTGAAGCACCGGGTGCACGTCGACATCTACTCGAGCTCCCTCGACGAGCTCGTGGCGAGGGGAGCGACCGTCGTACTCCCTGCGGAGGAGTCGGGGTTCAGGTGGACGGTGATGGCCGACCCGGAGGGAGGAGAGTTCTGCGCCTTCCTTAGAGAGCCCGGCGAGGTCCCGGGCTACCGCATCCACGGACTTGTGGTGGACTCGGCCGACCCCGAGCCGATCGCCCGCTGGTGGGCCGAGGTCTTCGGCGCCATGGTGGACGACAACGAGGGCCGTGGCTTCTGGACCCTCGAGGCGATCCCCGGCAACCCGATCACCACGATGGACTTCGTGCCGGTGCCCGAGCCCAAGACGGTGAAGAACCGCATCCACTGGGACGTCGTGAGCACCGTCGACGCGATGCAGGAGCGGGGCGCAGTGCTTCTGCGGGCGAAGGACGACGAGATCTCCTGGAGCGTCATGGCCGACCCTGACGGCAACGAGTTCTGCGTCTTCGACAGCTGACCAGGCGACGGTCGCCTCCGGCCGGCGAGGACCTCCCGCGTACCGTTCTCCCATGGCTGACCCCGTTGCACTCACCTCGGTCATCGCCTCCGGGCTCGTCGCTCTCGCTGGTCTCGCGCTCACCTACCGCAGCGGCAGGGAGCAGCGCAGGCACGACCAGCGGCTCGCCTACGACGAGCGAGCGTGGCAACGCAAGTCCGAGGGGCTCTTCGACCTCATCACCACCTGTCGCTCCCTCGTCGACGCCATCGGCAGGCAGGGGAGCATCGAGGCCATGGAGACGCTCGACGACGAACGGGGTGACTACGAGGCCACTGTCCGGGAACACATCGGCGTGAGCGAGATCGGAGTCAGGGTCGGCGACGTCGTGCACCGGCTCCAGGACCTCGTGCCGATCGTGGAGGTGTACGGGTCGACGCGCTGCCGCGAGGCCTTCGAGGACCTGCGGCGGACCCTTCGCGACTCCGGCTACGACCCCCGTGCGTCGGACCGGCTGTCGGCAGTACGCCGGGGGAAGGTGGCAGCCATCGACGCGAAGGACTACCGCAGCGCTGCCACGGCGCGACGTCTCGAACGCGAGATCCTCGAGGCGGCCCGGACACAGCTCACGATCGACCTGGTTCAGACCCGCGAGAAGGCCGAGCGGCTCATCGAGGCCGCCAGGGAGAGTGTCAGGGGTGAGCACGCGGCTGCGTGAAGCGCCTGGCTCTCCGGCACCCCGACCGAGATGACCGCCTCCCCCTGACAGGATGTGCGCATGACCCCACTGGACCTCACCGCCGACGTCGCCGACCTCACCGAGCAGCTCGTGAACATCGAGTCGGTCAGCGGCAACGAGCAGGCGATCGCCGACGCCGTGGAGTCGCAGCTGCGGACCCTGTCGCACCTCGAGGTGAGCCGCTTCGGCAACACCGTCGTCGCCCGCACCCACCACGGTCACGCGGAGCGCGTCGTGATCGCGGGCCATATCGACACCGTGCCGCTCAACGACAACCTGCCCGCCCGTCGTGACGACAAGAACCTGCACGGACTCGGCAGCTGCGACATGAAGGGCGGCGTCGCCGTCGCGCTACGGATCGCGGCGACCATGCCGGTCACCAACCGCGACATCACCTTCGTGTTCTACGACTGCGAGGAGGTGGAGGAGCACCGCAACGGGCTCAAGCTGCTCGGCGACAGCAACCCCGAGCTGCTCGAGGCGGACTTCGCGATCCTCATGGAGCCCTCGGACGCAGTCGTCGAGGCCGGCTGCCAGGGCACGTTGCGGGTCGACGTCACGACCCGCGGCGAGCGGGCGCACTCGGCTCGGTCGTGGAACGGCGTCAACGCGATCCACGCCGCCGCCGCGGTCCTCGACCGGCTCACCGCCTACGAGCCGCGTCGTCCGGTCATCGACGGGCTGGAGTACCGCGAGGGGCTCAACGCGGTCTTCGTCAATGGCGGCGTCGCGGGCAACGTCCTGCCTGACTCATGCACGGTGTCGGTCAACTACCGCTTCGCGCCCGACCGGTCCGAGGAGGAGGCGGTCGCGCACATGCACGAGGTCTTCGACGGGTTCGAGATCGAGGTGACCGACTCCGCTCCTGCGGCCATGCCCGGCCTCGGCGTGCCCGCGGCTGCGGCCTTCGTGGAGGCCGTCGGGGGCACCGCGAACCCGAAGTTCGGATGGACCGACGTGGCCCGCTTCAGCGCCCTCGGCATCCCCGCGGTGAACTTCGGCCCCGGCAACCCGCTGCTCGCGCACAAGCAGGAGGAGTTCGTGCCGCTCGAGCACCTCGCGCAGGTCGAGGAGCAGATGCGCCGATGGCTCGCCGGATAACCTCTCGGACATGAACGACGAGATCCCCGCCGGTCCGACCAAGCAGCGCGGGCGTACGACGATGCGGCGCAGGGCGTTCCAGCGCAGCACGACCGACCAGCGGCTCCTCGACTCCCGTGGCCCGAGCGACTGGGTGCACACCGACCCTTGGCGGGTCATGCGTATCCAGTCCGAGTTCGTGGAGGGCTTCGGCGCCCTGGCCGAGCTCGGTCCCGCGATCTCGGTCTTCGGCTCCGCCCGCACCACCCCCGAGGACCCGATGTACGCCCTCGCCGAGGAGCTCGGCTGCGCCCTCGCGCATGCAGGCTTCGCGGTGGTGACCGGCGGAGGGCCGGGGATCATGGAGGCGGCCAACAAGGGAGCCCTCGAGAACGGCGGCATCTCCGTCGGGCTCGGCATCGAGCTGCCCTTCGAGGCCGGCATGAACGAGTTCGTCGACGTAGGGGTCAACTTCCGCTACTTCTTCGCACGCAAGACCATGTTCGTGAAGTACGCCCAGGGCTTCGTCGTGCTCCCCGGCGGCTTCGGCACCTTCGACGAGCTCTTCGAGGCGCTCACGCTGGTGCAGACCCAGAAGGTGACGTCGTTCCCGATCATCTTGATGGGTTCGGACTACTGGACCGGCCTGGTCGAGTGGATGCGCGGAACGGTGCTCGGCCAAGGCGCGATCTCCGAGCCCGACCTCGACATGTTCCGCGTCACCGACGATGTGGCCGACGTGGTCCGTATCGTCAAGGAGGCCCAGGTGAGGCACCACCTCACCGCGCCCGAGGACGAGGAGTTCCAGAACTCCGCCAACGGGAGCTGAGACGCATGACGTGGTTCTTCGCCGTACTGATCGTCCTGCTGATGGGGGCGGTCGCGGTCGTTGCCGCCGGGCGTGGCGGGTCGATGGCCGAGGTGTACGACGACCGCGCGGACGCTCGTGTCCAGGCCGAGGGGCCGCTCACCGCCGACGACCTCCGCAAGGTCCGCTTCACCACCGCGCTGCGCGGCTACCGCATGTCCGAGGTCGACGCGCTGCTCGAGCGGCTCGCCATCGAGCTGGAGGCCGCGCGCCGCGACGACCGTGGGCCCGAGGCAGGCCGCTGATGAGCGCGCTGGTCCGCGCAGAGGTCCGCGTGGACGCTCCCGCCCACGTGGTGTGGGACTACGTCACCGACTGGCCTCGGCAGGGGGAGTGGATCCCTCTCACCCACGTGGAGCTCCTCCCGCGCGAGACAGGGGACCGGGCCCGCAGCGTGGGCGGCAGATTCCGGGCCTGGACCGGCATCGGACCGGTGGGGTTCTGGGACCCGATCACGATCACGGCCTGGGAGCAGCAGCCCGAGGGCTCGGCGCGCTGCGAGGTGATGCACACCGGCGCGGTCGTGCGTGGGGACGGAGAGTTCCGGGTCGTCGCCGAAGGACCGGCGTCCTGCAGGTTCATGCTCTGGGAGAACCTCGAGGTCCCCGGTGGGTCGTTCGGCGCGCTGCTGTGGCGGGTCGTGGGCCGGCTCGTGAACCGCGGCGCGGGTTCGGTGCTGCGCCGGATGGCGCGCCGGGTCGAGACGGACCACGCGGGCGGTGCCGGTGCCTGACCACGACGGACTCGTCGTCGGGGCGGACGGCAAGCCTCGCTGCAGCTGGGCGGGTTCTGCGCCTGAGTACCTCGACTACCACGACAGCGAGTGGGGCCGTGAGCTCCGCGGCGACCAGGCGATGTTCGAGCGGCTGAGCCTGGAGGCGTTCCAGTCCGGCCTGTCGTGGATCACCATCCTGCGCAAGCGGGGGGCCTTCCGCGCCGCGTTCCACGGCTTCGACATCGAACGGGTCGCGGCGTTCGGTGAGGGCGACGTACACCGGCTGCTCGCCGATGCGGGGATCGTGCGCAACCGGGCGAAGGTGGAGGCCACGATCGCGAACGCACGGGCGATCCTCGACCTGGAGGAGTCCTTCAGCGACCTGTTGTGGTCCTTCGCGCCGGTGGGCCCGCGACCCGCACCACGGACAATGGCCGACGTCGCCGCGACCACCCAGGAGTCGAAGGCGATGGCCAAGGAGCTCAAGAGACGAGGGTTCCGCTTCGTCGGCCCGACCACCGCGCACGCTCTCATGCAGGCCACCGGAATGGTCGACGACCACCTCGCCGAGTGCTGGGTCAGACACCCCGGCTGACCCCCGGGCCGATGCCTGGCGCAGAAACGCCACGACGCTTGTTCGACCCCCACGTGTCACATTCCGGTCACGGATCGGGCATGCTCTGATCGTGACCCCGTTACTTGCCACCATCGTGCTGACCGTCCTGGCGGCTGTCGTCGTCGTGCTGACAAGGGTTCGTCTTGCCAAGGGTGGCGACGCAGCAGGTCGTTTGTCGATCCCCACGAACGTGCTCAACATGCACACCTACGCCGGCCTCCCGGCCCTGCTGATGTGGGTCGGCTTCCTGGTCACCGGCCTCGACTGGCTGGGTGCACTCAGCCTGCTCGCCTGGTGGCTCACCGTCATCGCAGGCCTGCTGATCCTCGCGAGGTGGATGCCCGCGAAGGGGCGTCATGCCTCCGGTCCTGCCGCGGACACCTGGGGGGAGGGGCCTGGGCTCTCGGTGCTGGCTCACGTCGGCCTGCTGGTCGGGGTCATCGTCTTCACCGTGCTGTTCCTGGTCGACAGCATTCCGTGACCTGGCGGCCGGTGGCGGCGACGAGGAACGTACGGACCTCCCGCGGGCTGCTCGGGGCGCCGGGCGGTAGCCCCTAGAAGCGGCGCACCACCCACGCCCGAGGTCCCATCACGATCCGCGGCTTCAGCTCGGGATCGAGCCAGCGCACCAGCCACCGCACGTGCTTGATCGGCGCCGAGACACAGCCGGCTGTGTAGCGCTTCTCCTTCACGTG
>DASSMS010000165.1:0-10708 GCA_035688575.1 Nocardioidaceae bacterium | reverse complement strand
GAGACCCCGTGCACGCGACAGCCACGGAACCGGACGGCGCCGATCCACGGCAGGGCCGTTGTTTCACATGAAACCCTGACAGATCGGCGGGCCGCACCGAAGCTCGCGGAAGAAGATGGCGGCCTCCGGAAGCCGACGAGGACCCTGCATTACCCGCCGATGAAGCGAGCCAGGCCGAGCTGCCCCAAGCCCCTGGCCAGGCCTGGCGGTGAGGAAGCCGTTGCCGGCGACGCCAGCGACGACCTCAGCCCCCGGGTGGTCAGCCCTCGTCGACGGAGCGACGTGCGGCCTTTTCGGCGGCCTTCCTCGCCCGCCGCTCGGCGCGGCGCCGCTTCTCCTCGAGGTCGAGCTCGGCCGCCCGCTCGAGGGTGGGGGCCGACCCGCCGTGCGACGCCGGCAGCCACCAAGAACCGGGCGGCTGCTCTTCGGCGGGATAGGCCTTGATGGTGCTGTCGAGCAGCGCGCTCATCGCCGCGTGCAGCTCGGCCGTCTCGGCCACCGGATTCGCGCCCGCCGGGTGCATCGGCTCGCCGACGGAGATGGCGATCGTCTTTCCTCGAGAGAAGTCCTTCGGGTGGTCCTTGGTGATCATCCGCTGCGTGCCCCAGACCACGACGGGGATCAAGGGCACACGAGCCTCGGCTGCAAGCCGCACGGCCCCGGTCTTCAGCTCCTTGATCTCGAAGCTGCGAGAGATGGTGGCCTCGGGGAAGATCCCGACGATCTCGCCCATGCGGAGGTAGCGCAGCCCCTCCTGGTACGAGGCCAGGCCCTCGCCACGGTCGACCTCGATGTGGTGGAGAGATCGCATCAGCGGCCCGCCGAGGCTGTGGTCGAAGATCTCCTTCTTCGCCATGAACCGCACCAGCCGCTTGGCCGGCTGAGCCGCAAAGCCGCCGAAGATGAAGTCGACGTACGACACGTGGTTGACCGCGAGCAGTGCCGGCCCCGTGCGCGGGATGTGCTCGGTGCCGCTCAGCTGGAACTTCAGGCCGAGGACCTTGAAGGCTGCCTTGGCTGTCCAGACGACCGGCGGGTAGGTGATGTCGCGCATGGGTGGCTGCTTTCGTCAGGCCCTGGAGCGGGCGGCTGCTGATCGGACCAGGTTCTCGACGAGCTCTCCGAGGTCGAGGCCGGCCGCCTGTACCGACAGTGGCACGGTCGAGGTCTCGGTCAGCCCGGGTGCGACGTTCACCTCGAGGAACCACACGGTCCCGTCCTCGTCGATCATCAGGTCTGACCGTGAGAGGTCACGGAGGCCGAGGGCCTCATGAGCCTCGACGGCGACCCGCGCGCACTCCTCGGTGAGCTCGGTGCTGAGCTTGGCCGGCACCACGAACTCCGTGCTGCCGGCGGTGTATCGCGCGGTGTAGTCGTAGACCCCGCCGTCGGGGCTGATGGAGACCACCGGCAAGGCGCGCGGTCCGTCCCCGGTGTCGACCACGGGTACGGCGACCTCCTGGCCCTCGATCAACCGCTCCACCAGCGCCGTGTCGCCGTAGGCGAAGGCGTTCACCATGGCCCCCGGGAGGTCCACCGCGTCACGGACGACCGTGCAGCCCAGGGCCGATCCGCCCTTGGCCGGCTTCACGATCAGCGGCAGCCCGATCGAGGCGACGATCGCGTCCATCACCGCGGCGGCACCGAGCTCGCGGAAGGTCTCGTGTGGCAGCGCCACGCCGGGCGGGGTGTGGATGCCACGACCGCCGACCACCGCCTTGGCCACCGGCTTGTCGAACGCCGCGCGACAGGCGGCCGGGACCGAGCCGACATAGGGGACGCCGAGCAGCTCGAGCACCTCGCGCAGGGCGCCGTCCTCGCCGGTCTCACCGTGCAGCAGCGGGACGACACAGGCAGGGGGGTCGTTGCGCAGCGACGGCAGCAGCGTGGCGTCGATGTCGCGCTCGTCGACCTCGACCCCGGCATCGCGCAGGGCCTCGGCGACCCTCCTGCCCGAGCGGAGTGAGACGTCGCGCTCGTGGGAGAGACCCCCGGCAAGCACCACGACCCGGCCGTCGACTGCTTCCATGGTGTGTGGCTCCTGACTCAGGTGAGGTCGGTGTTGGGGGCTTCGTACCCGCGGCGCAGGGTGGGGTGGAAGGAGGTGCCGAAGGTCTCGCGCAGCTCCATCTCCTCCTCGATGACGCCGACGAGGCGGCGGACGCCCTCTCGGATCCGCTCCGGCGTCGGGTAGCAGTAGGACAGCCGCATGCTCTGGGCCCCGAAGCCGTCGGCGAAGAACGCCGTGCCCGGGACGTAGGCGACGCGGGCAGTCACCGCCCGGGGCAGCATCGCCTTGGCGTCGAGCCCGTCGGGCAGGGTGAGCCAGACGTAGAAGCCGCCGTCGGGGACGTTCCACCGCGCCGCTGCCGGCATCATGTCCTCGAGGGCGCCGATCATCGCGTCGCGGCGCGCTCGGTACATCTCCCGGAAGTCCTTGACCTGGCTCTGCCAGTCGTGGTTCGAGAGGTACGCGGAGACCGCCATCTGCGAGAAGGACGGCGGGCACAGGGTCGCGGACTCCTGAGCGAGGACGAGCTTCTCGCGCACGGCGTGGGGGGCCAGCGCCCATCCGACCCGGAAGCCCGGAGCGAAGGTCTTGGAGAACGACCCGAGGTAGATCACGCCCTCCGCCTCGTCGGCGCGCAGCGCGCGGTAGGGCTCGTCGTCGAACCCGAGAAGGCCGTACGGGTTGTCCTCGAGGATCAGGATGTCGGCCTCCCGACAGATCTCGAGCACCTCGGCCCGGCGCTCGCTGGAGAGGGAGATGCCGGCGGGGTTGTGATAGTTGGGGATCGTGTAAAGGAACTTGATCGTCTTGCCTGCGGCCTTCGTCGCCGCGATCGCCTGACGCAAGGCCTCCGGCACCAGGCCGTGCTCGTCCATCTCGGCGTGCACGACGTCGCACTGGTAGGCCTTGAACACGCCGAGCGCGCCGACGTACGACGGCGCCTCGCAGATCACGACGTCACCGGGGTCGCAGAAGATCCGTGTCACCAGGTCGACCGCCTGCTGCGACCCAACGGTCACGACGACGTCGTCGGGGTGTGCCTCGATGCCCTCGAGCCGCATCACGTCGCAGATCTGCTCGCGCAGGACCGGGTCACCCTGCCCGGAGCCGTACTGCATCGCGACCGCGCCGTTGCCCTGGATCAGGTCGTGGATGGCGCCGCCGACCACGTCGAGGGGGAGCCCGGAGATATTGGGCATGCCTCCGGCGAGCGAGACGACCTCGGGTCGGCTGGCCACGGAGAACAGGGCGCGGATCTCGGAGGCGGTCATGCCCTGCGTGCGGGCGGCGTAGCGGTCGACGTAGCTGTCGAGCCGAGTCGCGCTGCGGCGTATTTCTCCTGGACCGTTCTCAGGCATCCCTGCTCCCGTCGGTGAACTACTAGGATGGATCATCGCGGCAGTCACCTCACCATGGGGGTCACGACATGGGATCGAGCGGGAGAAGGATCGCGCGCCTGACGCTCGACAACCTCGACGACCTGCCCTCGACCTGCCGAGCGTGCACGTTCTGGGAGCTCGACCCCGTCCGCCGCGAGCGCGCGGCCGCCGCCGGGGAGACCGCCTGTGAGAAGGAGTCCTGGGTCTCCCGGGTTCTCCTCGAGTGGGGTTCGTGCGGCCGGCTGCTCTACGTCGACGACGAGCCGGCGGGCTACGCGATGTACGCCCCCGCGAGCTTCGTGCCCGGGGCCGATGCGTTCCCCACCTCCCCGGTCAGCGAGGACGCCGTCCTGCTGTCGACGCTCGTGGTGCGCCCCGAGTACGCCGGCGGGGGACTCGGCCGGGTGCTGGTCCAGGCCGTGGTGAAGGACGTGCTCAGCCGGGGCGGCATCCGCGCGATCGAGGTCTTCGGGGACCGTCTCGCCCGGGCGGACGGAGACCCGACGGGCTGCGTCGTGCCGGCGGACTTCTGGCTCAGGGTCGGGTTCAAGACCCACCGGAGCCACGTCCGCTACCCGCGGCTTCGCATGGACATGCGGTCGGTGCTGACCTGGCGCGAGGAGGTCGAGCAGGCCCTGGAGAAGCTCCTCCATGTCGTCCGGCCGAGGCCCGTGACTCCGGTGGCGCCGGCGGCAGAGCGCTGGCGGTCGGAGCGGCGCGAGGGGTGGCCGCGTCCCTGACGCGGCCAGCCGTCAGGTCGGCGGGTGCTCGCGGAGCGCCTTGCGAAGCTCGGAGAACCTCAGGCGCCCGGTCTTGGAGTCGGCCTCCGGCGAGAGGTAGACGCGCTGGATCGCGACCACGACCGCCTCGGCGACGACGTCGCGGAACGCCGGGTCTGCAAGCCGTGCGGAGTCGCCCGGGTTGGTGATGTAGCCGACGTCGACCCGGACGGCAGGCATCCGAGTGCGGCGCAGCAGGTCCCAGGTCTTGGTGTGGGACCGCAGGTCCACGAGGTCGGTGCGGGCGACTATCTCGCGCTGGACGAGGCTGGCGAACCGTTCGCCGGCAGTGGACCGCACGCCGCGAGAGTCGATGCCGTAGTAGTAGGTCGCGACCCCGCACGCCCCGGGGTTGTCGGCGGCGTCGACGTGCAGGGAGACACAGAGGTTCGCGTTGGTGCGGTTCGCGAACTCGGCACGGTCGGACTCGCTCGGCGTGGTCTCGCCCGACGGGTCGCTCGGGTGCGTGAGGAAGGCCTGCACACCCGTCGCGGAGAGCCGCCCCTCGATGCGGTTGGCGAGGTCCTGGGTGATCGATGCCGCCTCCGCGGCCAGGGCCGGGTCCGAGACGCGGGTGTCGGCGGCGTCGATGACCACCACCTTCCCCGACAGTTGAGGCCCGGCCCGGCGGATCTGCTCCTCGGCGCGCAGCGCGTTGGGCTGGCCGCCCTGGACCCGGGGCGCGAGCCGGGAGAGCGACTTGAGCGTGGAGGGCCCGCAGGTGCCGTCGGGGGGAACGCCGATGTTGCGCTGGAACTCGCGGACGCCCTGCTCGGTCTGGTGGCCGTAGAAGCCGTCGGCCCGTCCGACCCGGAAACCGAGGTCGAGGAGCCGCTGCTGGAGGGTCAGCACGTCGTCCCCGCACATCAGGTTGCCGGGGACGAAGGTCAGCAGGCGGTCCCCGAGCTTCCAGCGGGCCTCGTCGAGCATGCGGTAGGTCTGCGGCCCGACGATCCCGTCGGCGGTGAGCCCGCGCTGTTGCTGGAAGGCGCGGACGGCCCGGTCCACCTCGGCGTCGAAGACGGGACCGGCCTCCGGCGTACCGCCGGTCTCTCCGAGCAGACCGAGAGTGCTGAGAAGTGCGCGGATGTCCGCGACCGCCTCGCCGGTGTCGCCGAGGCTGAAGAGGCGTTGGTGCCGAGGCTGGGTCAAAACGCTCCTCCTGGATAGGAAAGCGGTCGTGCGGACAGCGAAAGGGGGCCGGCCCTTGGGAGGACGGCCGGCCCCCTTTCAGTCTGTGTCCACGCTCAGCCTATGAACTCGCTCAGCTCGTTGAGCAGCGCGGCCTTCGGCTTGGCGCCCACGATCTGCTTCACGACCTCACCGTTCTGGTACACGTTGAGCGTGGGGATACCGGTGACCCGGTACATCGCCGGGGTGACCGGGTTCTCATCGACGTTCATCTTGCGCATCACGAGCTTGTCGCTGTGCTGGGCGTTGATCTCCTCGAGGATCGGGTGGACCTGGCGGCACGGGCCGCACCACTCGGCCCAGAAGTCGACCAGGACCGGCTTGTCGGCCTTGAGCACCTCGGTCTCGAACTCGGCGTCGGTCACGGCAGCGATGTCAGCCACAGGGGCTCCTTCTTGATCGATCGGGTTTCAGTGTGCAGTAAACAGGTGCCCACGGACAATGCCCGTATTGAGGGCCGAGCCGCCCATGGGTCCGGACGTGAGTCAGGCCCTGGCGACCTGGACCTGCTCGGCGAGCATCCCCGCCGCCACGTCCGCGGACTCCGTCTTGGCAGCGTGCTCGAGGTCGGCGAGGAACCGCTCGGCGTCGAGGGCCGCGGCGCAGCCGGTGCCTGCGGCGGTGACCGCCTGCCGGTAGTTGTGGTCCACGAGGTCCCCGCAGGCGAAGACGCCGGGCAGGTTCGTCTTGGTGGAGGGGTGGTCGACGAGGACGTAGCCCTCCTCGTCGAGCCGGACCTGGTCCTTGAGGAGCTCGGAGCGCGGGTCGTGGCCGATGGCGATGAAGAGGCCGGTGACGTCGAGCTCGCGCTTCTCACCGGTGACGGTGTCGACCAGGGTCACGCCGGTGAGCTTCTCCTCGCCGTGGATCGCCTCGACGGAGGAGTTCCACGCGAACTCGATCTTCGGGTCGGCGAAGGCGCGGTCCTGCATGATCTTCGAGGCGCGAAGCTCGTCGCGTCGGTGGACGATCGTCACCTTGCTCGCGAAGCGGGATAGGAAGGTCGCCTCCTCGACGGCGGAGTCACCGCCACCGACGACCGCGATGTGCTGGTCACGGAAGAAGAAGCCGTCGCAGGTGGCACACCAGGAGACGCCGTGTCCGGAGAGCCGGTCCTCGTCGGCGATGCCCAGCTTGCGGTAGCCAGAGCCGGTCGCGAGGATCACCGCGTGGGCACGGTGCTCGTTGCCGGCGGAGTCGGTGACGACCTTCACGGGTCCGGTGAGGTCCACGGCGGTCACGTCGTCGGAGACGAGCTCGGCGCCGAAGCGCTCGGCCTGGGCGCGCATGTTGTCCATCAGCTCCGGGCCCATGATGCCGTCACGGAAGCCGGGGAAGTTCTCGACCTCGGTGGTGTTCATGAGGGCACCACCCGCGGTGACCGACCCCTCGAAGACGAGAGGGGTGAGGTTCGCCCGCGCGGCGTAGACCGCGGCGGTGTAACCGGCTGGTCCGGATCCGACGATGATGACGTTGCGTACGTCCTGGTCCGCCATGGTGACTGGGGCTCCTGTGGGTGTGGGGCGTTGTCCTTCGAGGGCACAACCGATCCTAAGGGCGGGACATTCCCGACGCGACGCGGCCGAGCGGGGGACTGCGGCTACCGTGCCGCGATCGTGGTCGACGCGGCGGGCGTGTCGCCGTCGTCGCAGGTGAAGACCTCGGCGGTACGACGGCCGCCGGCCGGTGCGCGGAGCACCAGCACGGCGCTCTCGCCGTCGAGGCGCACCGGGAGCCACTCGTCGCCGGCCTCCGTGTCGGGCAGGACGCACCCCCTGGACCGCATGAGGCCGTCCGACCGGGCGGCTGTGAGCGAGAAGTCCGCGACGCGCTGGACGTCCGCCCGGAGCGAACCGGTGCGCAGGCGCGGGAGGTCCGAGGCCGCCTCCGGCAGCGGCGTGACAAGGTCGCGGTCGGACCCGGGATCCTCGGGCGAGCGCGCGTCCAGGCGTTCCGGTGCGGCCTCGGCACCGCCGCCCGCGTCGTCCTTGCTCACCACGGAAGGGGCCTCGGCGCTCGTGGACGAGTCGCCCTGGCCGCCGGTCAGGTCGTCGATGCCGATGCCGAGGGCGATGACCGAGACGGCTGCCGCGGCCAGGAGCAGCTGGGGCCAGCGACGCCGGCGGCGGGAGGCGAGCTCCGTCACGCCGGTCACCTCGTCTTCGGGCACCGGTTCTTCGGCGCCCCCCTCCTCGGTGACCGTCACTGGCGCATCGGCCCGCTCGGAGACGAGGCCCGCGAGGACGTCGTCGAGCCGCCCCGCCACGTCCTCGGGCATCTGCTCGCGCCCGGGGTCCGGGCCGGCAGCCGCGGCGAGCAGTCGGCGCACCTGCTCCTGCTCGTCGTGCTCGGCGTTCACGCCTGCTCACCTCCTCCTACGGGTCCTGTGCTTGGACGTCCCGACGCTCCTGGCGGTTCCACGGCGTGCCCTGCGGTCCCGGCAGCGGTCTCCTGGGCAGCGCGTGGCCGCAGCCCGGTGAGCAGCGGCGCGAGGCGGGCGCGCCCGCGTGAGCAGCGGCTCTTCACGGTGCCGGGTGCGCAGCCGAGGATCGCCGCCGCCTCCTCGACCGAGTAGCCCTGCATGTCCACGAGCACGAGCGCGGCCTTCTGGTCCGGGGCGAGGGCGTCGAGCGCGCGGAGGACGAGCGTCCGCTGCTCCTCGTCGAGCACGACCTCGGCCGGGTCGGCGGTCTCTCGCGAGGCCGGGTCGGCCGTCGTGCTCGTGCGGAGCGAGCCGTGGCCGGCGAACTCCTCCAGGTCGTCGGGGAGGGGCTCCGCTACGCGGACCTTGCGGCGGCGGAGCCGGTCGAGGCAGGCGTTCACGACGATCCGGTGGAGCCAGGTCGTGACGGCAGCGTCCCCGCGGTAGGAGCCCGCTCGGCGGAACGCCGAGACCATGGCGTCCTGGAGCGCGTCGGCAGCCTCGTCGGGATCGCCGGTCGTGCGGAGCGCCACGGCCCAGAGGCGGTCGCGGTGACGGCGGAAGACGATGCCGAACGCCTCGGCGTCACCCTCGACGTGGGCGGCGATCAGCGAACGGTCGTCGCGCTCGTCCTCGGCGGCCCCCGGCTTCTCGCCCGCGCTGCCCGACGACCCGGCCAACCGTCAGCGCCTCACGACGATCTCGGCGACGCGTCCCCGGTAGGCGCCCTCGGCGGGCGGCAGTGAGGTCAGCCAGACGACGAGGTACTGGGTCCTGACGGGCCGGCCGAAGTCGAGGTCGGCCTTGCCGCCGACGCCGTTCGCGGAGGCGACCCGACGAAGGTTGTCGACCGAGGTGGGCTGGCCGCTCCCGTCGGGCGCCGCCAGGATCTCCAGGCTGGTGGGGCTGCCCTGGACCGTGACCTGTGCCGAGGAGACCTCCTGCTGCCGGCCGAGGTCCACCACGAGCCCCACGCCGTCCTTGAGCAGGCCGAACTTGGGGTTTCCGTAGTACTCCATCGTCTGCCAAGCCGTGCTGGGGTCGCCGTCGATGGCCAGGCCGGCCTGCTCGGGGTTCTCCTCGCCGTTGCCCGCCGGGGGCGGGTCGAGGTCGCTGACGCCCGCGAGCGACACCGGACCGCTGCTGGGTGCGCCGCTGGTTTCGCCGCCGGCACTCGGCTCGTCGGACGGGCTGCCGCCCGACCCCCGTCCGAGGTTGAAGGCGAAGATCACCGCCAGGACGAGGAGCACGATCACCGCGACGGCGGCCGCGAGCTTGAGCCAGTCGCGGCTGGAGTCTCGCTTGCCCCAGTCCTCGTCGGCCTCCGGAGGGCTGTCCGGCCCCCACACCGGAGGCAGCGAACCCGTGCCATGGGTGGAGTGGAAGCCCCGGACGGGGCCGGAGGGCTCGTCGGCCCCGGCGTCGTGGCGCTGCGAGGCGGCACGTGGAGGTCCGGGGGCGAACAGCGGCCTGGCCTCCGGCTCGGGCAGCGGCGGAGGCGGTGGCGGCGCAGGTCGTCGACCGCGGTCGACCTCGTCGTCGTCGAACATCGGCGGCGCGGCCTGGGTGGCCTCGGGGTCAGCGGACGGACGTGCACCGCCCTGAGAACCGGCCTGCGCCGCAGGGTGAGGAACCGCCTTGGTGGCCTCGACGTCGCCTCCGGCCACACCGACGGCCGGCTGGGCGCTCGGTGCCGACCGGAACCTGGCGAGCTCGTCCTCGTCGATCACGGAGGTCGGCTCGTGTCCCAGGGGCGGGGCGGCCGCGGGGTCGCCGATGAAGTCGCTCAGCGCGGCGCTGATCTCGTGGGCGGTCTCGAGCGACCCGTGCGGCGATCCGGGGTTGAGCACCCGGTCGCAGACCGCGTCGAGCGACCGCGGCACACCCGCACGCACCTGGCGGGGCCGGAGGATGCGTTGGTGGTCGCGCGGGGCTTCGGGCAGCACGCTGGTCTGGGTGCCGGGCCACTTGCCCACGAGGGTGGCGTAGAGGAGACCGGCGAGGTTGTGTACGTCGGACTCGTGGTCGCTGAGGGTCCGGCCGTCCACCTGGGCGGGCTGGCGCCGTCCGTGCAGGACGGCATCGACGACGAAGCCGATCAGCTTCACGGACCCGGCGTCGGTGACCATGACGTTCTCGGGGACGAGCCGGCCGTGGGCGATGCCGTGGCTGTGGGCGAAGGTGATCGCGTCCGCGACCTCCTTGACCAGCCAGGCCGCTCGGCGAGGCGGGAGCGGTCCGTCGGCGAGCAGCTTGTCGAGGGACATCCCGCTGCCCCACTCGTGGACGACGTACACGACGCCGTCCTCCTGGGCCGCGTCGAGAACCCGGAGGAAGTGTCCCTCGGTGATCGTTGCTGAGGTCCGTGCCGCCACGAGGAGGGCGTCGGACCTCGGGTCGGAGATCTCGATCACGTTGACCGCGACACTCCGGGCAAGGGTCTGGTCGATGGCGCGCCAGAACCTGGCGCCGTCGGTGTCCTGGACCAGGTCCTCGAGACGGAAACGCCCAGCGAGGACGGTCCCACGCCCGATCGGCTTGTCGGTCACGACCCTCCTCGCTACGTGGTCCACGTCTTCCCTAGGCAAACTACATGCTAGGCGGCTCTGTCTCGACCAAGCCTCGAGGTCACCAGCTGCACGACGCTCGTGACCTCCTTGATCCGCAGCAGCCGGGCGAGCAGCAGGAAGAGCGCGGCGTCGACCGCGGTGACGAGCAGGAGCATGGTGAGTGCTCGCAGCTTGCTCTCGTCGTCGGGCCAGAGCACCGTGACGCCGTACCTGACCGCCCAGGCCACCGCGGCGGCGACACCTGCGGCGAGGACCAGCCTTGCCAGGAAGCGCACGAGCGTCCCTGTCTCGAGGCCGCCGAGGAGCCTGCTGAGCAGGGCGTAGGAGAGCGTCGCACCGACGGCGTAGGCGCCGAT
>DASSMS010000192.1:0-2045 GCA_035688575.1 Nocardioidaceae bacterium | reverse complement strand
GGGCTACAACACGTTCATGGTCGGCAAGTGGCACCTGACCCCCTCCCACGAGGAGACGGCCGCAGGGCCGTACACGCGCTGGCCGCTCGGGCGCGGCTTCGAGCGCTTCTACGGCTTCCTCGGCGGCGACACGAGCCAGTGGTATCCCGACCTCGTCTACGACAACCACCAGGTCGAGCCTCCGCGCACGCCCGAGGAGGGCTATCACCTGACCGAGGATCTGGTCGACAAGTCGATCGACTTCATCGCCGACGCGAAACAGGTCGACCCCGACAAGCCCTTCTACCTGCACCTCTGCTTCGGCGCGACGCATGCGCCGCACCACGTCCCCAAGGAGTGGGCGGACGCCTACGCCGGCATGTTCGACGACGGCTGGGACGCCTACCGCGAGAGGACGTTCGCGCGGCAGAAGGAGCTGGGGATCGTCCCGGCAGACGCGGAGCTCTCCCGCCACGATCCGGACGTTCCCGACTGGGAGACGCAGCCGGCGGACGCGCGGAAGCTGTTCAGCCGGATGATGGAGGTGTTCGCCGGCTTCCTCAGCCACACCGACCACCACCTCGGCCGGCTGCTCGACTTCCTCGAGGAGCAGGGCGAGCTCGAGAACACGCTGGTGATGGTGATCTCGGACAACGGCGCCAGCTCGGAGGGCGGCCCGACCGGGACCACGAACGAGGCGCAGTTCTTCAACAACGCGCAGGAGCCGCTCGAGGAGAGCCTGAAGGCGATCGACGAGATCGGCGGCCCGAACCACTTCAACCACTACCCGTGGGGATGGACGTTCGCCGGCAACACCCCGTTCCGGCGCTGGAAGCGGGAGACCTACCGCGGCGGGATCAGCGATCCGTTCATCGTCTCCTGGCCGAAGGGGATGGAGGCGAAGGGCGAGGTGCGGACCCAGTACGCGCACGCGATCGACCTGGTGCCGACGGTGCTCGACGCCCTCGGGCTCAAGCCGCCGGCGACGGTGAGGGGCGTCACGCAGACGCCCTTCCACGGGGTCAGCCTCGCCCACACCTTCGACGACCCGGAGGCCGAGAGCAAGCGCACGACGCAGTACTTCGAGATGCTCGGCCACCGCTCAATCTACAAGGACGGCTGGCGGGCGGTCTGCCCCTGGCCCGGCCCCTCGTTCACCGAGGCGGGCGTCGGCTTCGGCGAGGCGATCTCGGCCGAGAAGCTCGTCGAGCTCGACGCGACCGGCTGGGAGCTCTACCACGTGGCCGAGGACTTCGCCGAGAACCACAACGTGGCGGAGCAGCACCGCGACAAGCTGATCGAGCTGATCGGAACCTGGTACGTCGAGGCCGGCAAGTACGACGTGCTCCCGATCGACGGCAGCGGCCTCGCGCGGATGGTCTCCGAGAAGCCGCTCGTGGCGCCGCCGCGCGATCACTACGTCTACCGCGCGGAAACGCAGTCGATCCCGTACTTCGCAGGCCCGCGGGTGCTCAACCGGCCGCATAGCATCACCGCAGAGGTCGAGATCCCCGAGGGCGGCGCCGAGGGCGTCCTGCTCTGCCAGGGCACCGCGGCGGGCGGCTACTCGCTCTACATCAAGGACGAGAAGCTGCACTGGGTGCACAACTACGTCGGACGCGGCCTCTACGGCGTCCACTCCGAGAACGGCATCACACCCGGCAAGCACGAACTGCGCTTCGAGTTCGAGCCCACCGGCGAGCCCGATCTGCAGGCGGGGAAGGGAGCGCCCGGCACCGCGCAGCTCTACGTCGACGGCGAGCTCGTCGCGGCGGCGGAGGTGCCGGTCACGATGCCCTTCCTGATCAACCCCGGCCCGACGACCTGCGGCGCCAACCCCGGCTCGCCGGTCACCCCCGAGTACCCCTCGCCGTTCGCCTTCACCGGCACGATCGACCACGTCACGGTCGACGTCAGCGGCGAGCTGATCAGGGACGACGCAGCGGAGCTCCGCGCCCACCTGGCGCGGCAGTAACGCCGCGACCTGCGGACGGCGGGAGCGATCCTGCCGCCCGCAGGTCGCCTGGAAGAGGCGCTGCCCGATGACCGCTCCCACCATGCCCCCT
>DASSMS010000139.1:0-13067 GCA_035688575.1 Nocardioidaceae bacterium | reverse complement strand
ACGCTAGGGCAGATTCGGCGCAATGCGGCGAGTCTGCTGAGGCAGTCGGGGACTTCGTAGCGGTAGCCGCGGAATGCACGGTTCCTGGGCTGAACGCCTCAGACGAGGTGACGACGCACGTCGTGGATGACGGCCCAGTCTTCGTCGAGTATCGATGGGTCAGCGTTTGCACGAGTCCTCTGGCCAACGCCGACGCCGCTCTCGAGCAGACCTGTCGCGCTGCTCAGGCGTGCCCGGAACCCAGACAACGGCTCTATCGCCTGTGGGGTCGCACCGAGGACCCGCCGTCTTGGTCCCCGCTCTCGACGCGGTGCTTCGGCGAAGCACCCACGGCAGCCGACACCCCACAACCTCGAGTCACGCCGGCCCTGGTCCTCAACGAGGTCCGCCGCATCGGCCTGCCGGAGCTCCGGGCGAGGACTCAGCCTGAGGGCAAGACGCTGGTCAACTTCGACACGATCTTCTACACCGAGGCTCAGCCGTTCACCGCGACTGTGACCCTGCTTGGCCAGGAGGTGGACATCGTCGCCGAACCGACCGAGTACACCTGGCATCACGGCGACGGGAGCACCGCCTCGACGTCTGGTCCGGGCGAGCCGTACCCGTCGAAGGAGATCACCTACCGCTACTCCGACGCCCACACAACGGTGAAGCCGCGCGTTGACGTGACCTACACGGCGCGGTTCAGGGTCAACGGCGGCGTCTGGCAGGACATCGACGAGACCGTCACGATCACCGGACCCGAGAGCAGCCTCCGCGTGAGTGAGGCGTCGCCGACCCTGTCGGGCAACTACGGCTGAGCATTCTCGCCGAAGACAGCACTGCCCCGGCTCGGGCGGCACCCGAAGCAATGGGACGGATGCTCACCAGTTGAGTGAGAGGCCGAGCGCCGGCCGAAGTGCGTCAGGATGAGCCAATGCGCAACCCTCGCCTCCTCACCCAGCTCGGATACCTCGGCCTCGCAGCCGTCGACACCTACCTCGCCGGTAGACCCGGCAAGGCCGCACGGCGGGCGCGGTTCGTCACCAAGCCACTACTGATGCCGACCCTGACCGCGACGACCGAGCTGGCCGGCAAGGGACAGGGGGGCGGCATGGTCCGCGGAGTCCAGGCCGCCCAGGTCTTCTCCTGGGGTGGCGACGTCGCACTGCTGGGCAAGGGAGAGCGGAGCTTCCTCGCTGGCGTCGGCTCGTTCTTCGCAGCACACCTCTGCTACATCGGCGTCTTCGCCAGCGCTCGTGACCCGAAGGCCGGCCTGTCCGCGCCCGGCCCGAAGGCAGGAGCGGCGACCTGGGCCGTAGCCGCGCCCGTCATGGCCGTGGCGGCAGGCCGTCAGGATCCGGCGATGCGGGTGCCGATCGCGGCGTACGCCGGCATCTTGACCACGATGTTCGCGACCTCGACGATGCTCGACCGGTCCATGAAGCCGAGCGCTCGACGCCGCATTGTGGCCGGGACCTCGCTGTTCTTGCTCTCAGACAGCCTGCTCGGCATCCAGAAGTTCCTGAGGCACGAGCCCTCTCCCGCCCTCGAGTCGGCCGTGATGGCCACGTACACCGCCGGCCAGTGGCTGATCGCCGAAGGCACCGTAGCGGCGAGCAACGGCTGAGCCGACAGGCAAGACGAGGGCGGGACTACGCGTAGCAGTCCCGCCCTCGCTCTATCCCTCGAAGCCGGCCACGGGTCGAGGGAAGCCGGCAACAAGTCTTGTATCAGCCCACCGGAACGGCGATCTTCTGGCCGCGCATCAGGCTCTCGCTCGGCAGCGCGTTGAGTTCCTTGATGTGGTGGATCATCTCTCGCACCTCGCCGGGCTCTGCGATCTCCGAGGCGATGCCCCAGAGCGTGTCGCCCTCGTCGATCACCACGGTGCGGGTGTCCACTGGCTCTCCGGCCTCGCCGGTCGCAGCGGAGTGGCCTCCGAACACGGTCAGAACCGCGAAGGCCAGGCCGACGAACATCACGAGCAGCGTCAGACGTCCACGACGGGTCAGCCGCACCGAAGGCTTCTGTCCAGCGGCGCTACGACGCGTTGTGCGGTAGGCGTAGCCGGGTGCTGCAGCCATGGTGCTCATGAGTCTGACCTCCTGGGAGATATGGGCCGTGCTTCAACGAACAGATGTCTATCGGCGGCCACCGACAGTTTTCGTCGGCGCCGGGTCGAAAGTCTGTTCGAATCGAACATGTGTACGAATGTAGGCGTCGCCCCTAGAGAACACAAGAGACACGCCGAACACATGTTCGAACAGGACCGATGTCCCAGTGGGCCGGGCCCACAGGCATGGGAGGGAAGCTAGACCTGCTTGCGCATCCTCCGTCGGCCCTCCCAAAGGAAGAGCTTCTCCGCCCTCATCGACACCGACGGCGTCAGCGACGTGAAGCGCATGAGCCCGGCGCGCCAACCGGGAAGGGAGCGCACGACCCTCGTCGTACCGACCAACCCGACCGCAGCCTCGGCCGTCTCCTCCGCGGAGAGCAGCCGGCCGCCGGAGTGCACGAGGGCCTTGGCGCGCCCGTCGTCCTTCATGGCGTCGACCATCGCGGTCGCGACGCCGTCGGGACACAGCGCGTGGACGCGCACGTTGCGAGGGCTCTCCACCTGCACCGACATGGTCAGTGACACGACCGCAGCCTTCGTCGCGGCGTACACCGACAATCCCGGGACGGGGCCGTGGCCGGAGAGCGAGGCGGTGTTCACGATGTCCCCGCCCTCGGGGCCGAACGCCTCGAGCGCGGCGCGCATCCCCCAGATCACGCCCATCAGGTTCACCTGGACGAGCTGCTCCACCGATGCGGACGAGAGCTCCATCAACGCCCCGTCGTTGCCGACGCCCGCGTTGTTGAACCACGCCGCGAGCCGGCCGTGGGACAGCGCCTCCTGCGCCACCTTGCGGTGGGAGTCCTCGTCCCGGACATCCTGCTGGAGCCCGGCGACCGCGCCGATCTCCTCAGCGGTACGACGGGCAGCCTCACCGTCCACGTCGGTGATCACGACGTGGTAGCCACGGCGGACCATGATCTCTACGATGCCGCGGCCGATGCCGCGCGCTCCCCCGGTGACTACGACGGACTCGTTGGGCGTCATGGAGGAACTTAAGCAGACACGCCCATTCGAACAGGTGTTTGAAGCCGGGGCGTTCTAGGTCTACCTTGTGAGCAACGACCGCGGCAGGCGACAGCATCACCAGAAGGGCACCCACGATGGCAGCAGGCAAGGGCAGGACAGTCTCCGAGCTCCCCGATGGGCCGCCGGACGCCTCCGGCCTGACCCCTCGCCAGCAGCGAGTGCTCGAGGTCATCCGCGAGTCCATCGAAGGCCGCGGCTACCCGCCGAGCATGCGCGAGATCGGCGAGCGCGTCGGCCTGACCAGCTCCTCCTCCGTCGCGCACCAGCTGCGCACCCTCGAGGAGAAGGGCTTCATCAAGCGCGACCCGAACCGCCCCCGCGCAATGCAGGTCTTCTCCCCCGCCGAGGTGACCGAGACCGGCACCGGCGACGCCGCGGTCAACCCGATGCCTGCCGCGACCTACGTGCCGATGGTCGGCCGGATCGCCGCTGGCGGCCCGATCCTCGCCGAGGAGCGGATCGAGGACGTCTACCCGCTGCCCAAGTCGCTGGTCGGCGACGGCACCCTGTTCCTGCTCGAGGTCGTGGGCGACTCGATGATCGACGCCGCGATCTGCAGCGGCGACCACGTGGTCGTCCGCCAGCAGCCCACCGCCGAGAACGGCGAGATCGTCGCCGCGATGATCGACGGGGAGGCGACGGTCAAGACCTTCCAGCGCAAGGGCGGCAAGGTCTGGCTGCTCCCCCACAACGACGCCTACGAGCCGATCGACGGCACCCACGCCACGATCCTGGGCAAGGTCACCGCGGTCCTGCGCCGCGTCTGACCCAGGTCAGCCCGCAACGGCGAGGGCGACGAGGGCCACGCTCGGCGGGACGCATGCCAGATCGGCGAGCGCGGCGATCTGTGCGACGACGTTCATGACGTCACCTCAAGTTGTTGCCTGAGCCGCGGAACGCCGTCGCCGCTGAGCCGGGACAATGCCGCGGGCCGGCCGGTGATGAGCAGGAGAAGCGCGGCGATCGGGCCGCGGACCAGCGCTCCCTCGCCGTCGGCCCAGTCGATGTCCGTGGCCTCGAGCCGGTATCCGGCCAGCCTCTTCTTTGCGTGGAACGGGAACCCGCTGTGCCGGTAGCGCTCGGCACAGACTCGCGCGGCCTCCCGCGGCATCTCGTGATGGCGGCCCAGTGGGATGGCTACGTCCTGGTGGTGCACGAGCACGTCGACGAGCGCGTCGCGATAGGTGGTGCCCGGCGCGAGCCGACGTGAGCCCGCCAACCTCCTGAAGTCGCCGACGATCTCGTCGGTCGGCCGCCTCGAGAGCCGTTGGGCGGAGTCGTACGCGGCCCGGGTCGGGTTCCCCCGCGCCCGCATTACGGCGGCCACCATCTGCCTGACGGTGATCTCGGGAGCGCTGATCAAGTGGGCGGCGACGTCGCGGACGCTCCATCCCTCACACAGGCTGGGATGCTCCCACTCCTCCGGCGTCAGCGACTCGAGGAGGTCGGCGAGCGCCGCTCGCTCCTGATGGATGACCTGCCAGGCCTCGTCCTTGTCCATGGCCCGCCCCAAGGTAGTAAGATTCTCTGACTAATGTCCGCCCGACTTTCATTTCATGTCAAGGGGTCATCATGACCGGTCCAGAGGAGCAGTACGTCAACCTGGGGCTCTTGATGTTCGTCGGGTATCGCTCCATGGAGTCCCGCGTGCTGGAGGCACTGCACGAGTCCGGGTTCGAGGACATGTCCGCGGCGAAGGCACGCGTCTTCGAACGGATCGGCGCGCAGGGGACGAGGCTCACCGATCTCGCTGAGCAGGCGCAGGTCACCAAGCAGACCGCGGGGTCCTTGGTGGACCAGCTCGAGCAGGCCGGTTACGTCGAGCGCAGGCCCGACCCGAGCGATGCGCGCGCCCGGCTGATCTGCATCGCCGAGCGCGGGCTCGCCGCGGTGCAGGTGGCCGCAGGCGTGGTCGCCCAGGTCGAGGAGGAGTGGACCCAGCATCTCGGGGAGCGCGACGCGAGGCACCTGCGGCGGATCCTGACCCGGCTGCGCGAGACCACCGACCCCTACTGGCGGTCTGGTCCGGGCTGAGGACATTGAAGGACCAGTCCCCCAAAGCCCTGCCCCGGTGTTGACCCGGGCTCCGGTCGGTCCGAGAGTCTGACCATGCCGCGAGGTCGGACAGCGCGGTTCCGAGAGATCGCCCCGTTCGGGATCGACAAGGTCGCAGCGGCGGCGGGCGCGGCGCCCGAGGTGCTCCGGATGGAGAACCTCGACACCGACATCCCTCCGCCGCCGTCCGCGGTGGCTGCGACCCGGGACGCCGTCGGCACCGACGCCGCGAACAGCTGGCTCCCCTTCACCGGACTCGTCGACCTCCGTGAGGCGGTCGCGGCGAAGCTCTTCTCCGAGACCGGCCATCGGTACGACCCGATGCAGGAGGTCGCCATCACCGGAGGCGCTCTCCCCGGCCTGCTGAGTGCACTGCTCGCCACCGTCGACCCCGGCGACGAGGTCGTGGTCACCGATCCCACCTACGCGGGGTTCATCGGTCGGATCCGGCTCGCGGGCGCAACTCCGGTCTTCGCCCCGCTCACCGTCGTGGACGGTCACTGGCGGTTGGATCTCGACCAGTTCATGGCAGCGTTCGGCCCACGCACCCGCGCCGTGCTGCTGATGAGCCCCTCGATGCCCTCCGGTCACGTGTTCGACGAGCGGGAGTGGACGGCGGTCGAGGACGCGTGCGAACGCGCTGACGCGTGGCTGCTCTACGACGCGGGGATGGACCAGATCCTGTACGACGACGTGGCGAACCCGCATC
Source organism: Nocardioidaceae bacterium (assembly GCA_035688575.1). Classification (GTDB taxonomy): domain Bacteria; phylum Actinomycetota; class Actinomycetes; order Propionibacteriales; family Nocardioidaceae; genus Nocardioides_C. The sequence continues at coordinate 7,176 of DASSMS010000139.1, read as the reverse complement.
CGGCGTCACGGGACGCCCTGACCGAGCGGACGATCACCCTCGGGGGCGTGTCGAAGGCCTACCGCATGATCGGGTGGCGTGTCGGCTGGGCCGTGGGGCCTGCCGAGGTGATGGGAGACGTGGCGCTGGCCACGATCTACAACACGACCGTCGCCAGCGGGTTCGGGCAGCTCGGCGCACGGGCGGCCCTCACCGATCCCGACGACGGTGTCACCGAGGCGGTCGCGCGGTGGCAGGCCCGGCGCAACCTCCTGCTCGACGAGCTGGCCGGCCTCCCCGTGGTGACACCGGACGGCGGCTGGTCGATGCTGCTCGACACCGTGCCGCTGGGCTGGACGGCCCCGAAGGTCTCGCAACGGCTTCTGGAGGTCGGCAGGATCGCCGCCACCCCGATGAGCGCGTGGGGCCTGAAGGTGGCCCCTCGGCACGTCCGCCTCGTCTTCGCCAACGAGCCCCTCGACCGCCTGCGTGGCATCGGCGACCGGGTGCGGTCCTCCCTCTGAGCCCCCCTGGGTTCGGCCTCGAACGTTTGCCCGTCGACGTACTGGGCAATTGAGGGGTACTAAACGGACACCCAGGGAGTTCCCCATGAGCGTTGACCAACGCAGCGCCCACCAGACAGAGCAGCTCAACCGTTCGATCACCGGCCGACTGCTCTTCTTCTACGTGCTGGGCGATGTGCTCGGCTCGGGAATCTACGCCCTCGTCGGGATCATGGCCGCCGAGGTCGGTGGGGCGTTCTGGACATCGTTCCTCGTCGGCATCACCGTCGCGCTGCTCACCGGTTTCGCCTACGCGGAGCTCATCACCAAGTACCCGCAGGCCGCGGGTGCCGCGCTCTACGTCAACAAGGCGTTCAAGAACAACTTCCTGACCTTCACGGTCACCTTCTGCATGCTCTCGGCCAGCATCGCTGCTGCCGGCGCGCTGGCACTGGTGTTCGGCGGCGACTACTTCCAGTCGTTCATCGAGCTGCCCACCACGTGGGTCGCCATCGGCTTCATCGTCTTGCTGGCACTGCTCAACTTCCGCGGGATCTCGGAGTCCGTGTGGGCCACGGTGATCATGACGCTCATCGAGTTCACTGGCCTCATCATCGTGCTCCTCGTGGGGGCAGTCGTCCTCGGCAACGGTGACGCCAACCTCAGCCAGCCCTTCCAGTTCAACGAGGGCAACACCGCGCTGGTCGTGCTCGGCGGAGCAGCCGTCGCCTTCTTCGCGATGACCGGCTTCGAGAACGCCGCGAACGTCGCGGAGGAGACCCACAACCCGAGCAAGGTCTTCCCGCGGGCGCTCATCGGAGGCATGGCGGTGGCCGGCCTGCTGTACCTCCTGGTCTCCTTCACCGCGTCGATGGTCGCGCCCGTGGGCAGGCTCGCGGAGTCCGAGAGCGCGCTGCTCGAGGTGGTCAAGGCAGGACCCATCCCCATCCCCGCGCTGGTCTTCTCCGCGATCGCCCTGGTGGCGGTCACCAACACCACGCTCGTCGCGCTCGTCGCGCAGTCCCGGATCATGTACGGCATGGCCCGTCAGGGCGTCGTCCCCCGGGTCTTCTCGCGTACCCACTCCTCACGTCGTACCCCGTGGGTCGCGATCGTCTTCTGCACCGCCGTGGTTCTGGTGCTTCTGGTCACCGCCGACGTCACGAAGCTGGCGAACGTCACGGTGCTGTTCCTGATCACCGTCTACGGCCTGGTCTGCGCAGCCGCGCTGGTCCTCCGCCGCGACTCGGTGAACCACAGCCACTACACGGCGCCCACGGCGCTGCTGTACGGCGGCGTGGCGCTCAACGTCGCGCTCCTCGCGTACACGGCCTTCACCGAGCCGGAGGCCCTCCTGTACTGCGGGGCGATGCTGCTCGTCGGCGGCGCCCTCTACGTGGTCAACAAGTTCGTCCTCGGAAAGTCACCACAAGAAGAGCCCGACGAGTCCTACCAGCAGGTCGACTGAGGAGTCCACGAATGCACGTACTTGTCGCCACCGACGGCTCCGAGCAGGCGCTCTCCGCGGCCCAGTTCCTCAAGTCGCTGGCCGACCCGGGCACGATCGAGAAGGTCAGCGTGATCGCGGTCGTACGTCCGCTCGCGGCGGTCCCCTTCGCCAGCGAGTCGAACACCAACTGGGACGACTTCTCGTTCCGACGGCTCGCCGAGGAGGCCACCGAGTCGCTTGCCAAGGAGTTCGCTGGATGGGGGCCGGAGGTCACCACGCACGTGTGGAGCGGCTCGCCGTCCGCCCAGATCATCAGGGCCGCCGAGGAGATGGACGCGGGTCTGATCGTGCTGGCCAGCCGGAGCTCGGCCGCCGACACCGTGCTGGTGGGGAGCGTGGCGCATCGGGTGATCAACCACGCGACCTGCCCGGTGCTCGTCGTACGGCCGGGCAAGAAGCCGGGCAACCGCAAGCGCTGACCGGACGCCCTGCGCGCCGTCAGTCGAGCTCGAGGATCAGCAGCGGCCCGCCGTCGTAGCGGCCACCGTCGATGTCCAGCACGAGTCCCTCGGCGTAGAGCAGTGGCTCCGACACCTCGTGCGAAGGGACGTCGGCGAGGGTGCCGATGATGCTGTGCCCGTGGACGATCACCTCGCCGCCGTACGTCGAGAGCACCTGCTGTGCCACGTCGGCGCCGTCTGACCCGGCGAAGTCGTAGCGGCTCGTCAGCCGGGCCCACACGTCCCAGTGCGCGTCGAGGTCGTCGGGGTCCGCGAGGGCGTCGCGCACCGTCGCGTTGACCTCCTCGATGCTCGAGCCCCAGCCGAGGTATTCGGTCGTGTCGGAGTGCATGAGCAGGAAGTCCCCGAGCCGCCCCAGCAGCGGCAGCGAGGCGAGCCACTCGGCGTGCTCGTCGGTGAAGCCTCGCTGGTCACGCCGCTTGCCGCCGTTGATCGCCCAGGAGTCCGCGAACTTCGAGCGCGGGAACCGGTACCTCCCGAGGGCGAGGATCTCGTGGTTGCCCATCAGCACGTGCACCCGGTCGGGCGCCTCCTGCTGCATCGACATCACGCGGTTCACCACGCCGATGCCGTCCGGCCCGCGATCGAGCAGGTCCCCGAGGATCCACAGCTCGTCATCGCCGCCGAAACCGGCCTGGTCCAGCCCACGCACGAGGTCGTCGTGGTAACCGTGCACGTCGCTGACCACGTAGAGGGACCCCATCCCCCCATCTTGTCTTAACGAGACGTGAACAACAGGTACGCCGCGTCACGATTCGCGCGGTGGGTCGTTGGTCTCGTCGTGACCAGCATCGAACTCGACCGCCGCTCCCTCCTCGTCGCGGGCGCCGCCACCACCGGCGCCGCTGCGATCGGTGTCGCGCTGCCCGGCGAGGCAGAGGCCGCGAGCAACCGGTACTTCAAGCACGGCGTCGCCTCCGGTGACCCGCACCCGAGGAGCGTCATCCTCTGGACCCGCGTGACCCCGACACCGCAGGCGACCCCCGGCTCGGGCAAGGGGCCCCGGATCAGCGTGCGCTGGCAGGTGGCCAAGGACCGCCGGTTCCGCGACGTGGTCGCGAAGGGCTCCTTCACCACCAGCGCCGCCCGCGACCACACGGTCAAGCTCGAGGCCACGGGCCTGCGTCCCCGAACCACGTACTTCTACCGGTTCCTCTACAAGGGCGTCGCGAGCCCGGTGGGGCGGACCAAGACAGCGCCCGCGGCAAACGCCAGCCCCCGCAACCTGCGCTTCGGGGTGGTCTCCTGCGCCAACCTGCCCGGTGGGTACTTCTCGGCGTACCGGCACCTGGCCCGGCGCAACGACCTCGACGCGGTGCTGCACCTCGGCGACTACCTCTACGAGTACGGCCCGAGCGAGTACGGCGAGGTGCGCAAGCCCGTCCCGGCGCGCGAGATGGTCTCACTCTCGGACTACCGGCAGCGGCACGCGCAGTACAAGCAGGACAAGGATCTCCAGGCGCTGCACGCGAAGAACCCCTTCATCGTGACCTGGGACGACCACGAGGTCACCAACGACCAGTGGGCGAAGGGTGCGGAGAACCACGACCCTGAGACAGAGGGTGACTACCTCGCCCGTCGCCGCCGCGCACACCGCGCCTACGACGAGTGGATGCCGGTGCGCATGGGCGACTCGGTCGCGCTCGGCGACGGCACACGCCTCTTCCGCCGACTCCGTTTCGGCACGCTCGCGGAGCTCTCGATGCTCGACCTGCGCACCTACCGCTCCGAGCAGGCCAAGCTCGCCGTGACCCCGGTCCCCTCCCCCGACGGCTCGGTCAGCGACCCCGAGCGCACGATCACCGGCAAGGCGCAGATGCGCTGGCTCAAGGATTCGCTGCGGGAGGACCGCGCGCAGTGGAAGCTCATCGGCAACCCCGTGATGATCGCGCCGGTGGTCTTCCCGCCGTTGCCCAACGACGTGACGAAGGCGATCAACGACGTCACCGGCCTACTGCCCGAGGACGGTGCCCCGTACAACGTCGACCAGTGGGACGGCTACACCGCCGACCGTCACGAGGTGCTCAACCACCTCGCGGACCACGGCGTGCAGAACACCGTCTTCCTGACCGGTGACATCCACTCCGGTTGGGCGTGCGACCTGCCGCTCGACGCCGGCACCTACCCCACCGAGCGCGGCCGTTCGGTCGCGACCGAGTTCGTGTGCACGTCGGTCACCAGCGACAACCTCAACGACATCACCCAGACCGCCCCGGCCCGCTCGAGCCTCGGCGTCGAGGCCGCGATCCAGGCGAACAACCGGCACGTGAAGTACCTCAACTTCGACGACCACGGGTTCTCCGTCCTCGACGTGACGCCCGCCCGCACGCAGATGGACTACTACGTGATCAGCGAGCGCACCGATCCCAATGCCACGGTCTCGTGGACCGCGTCGTGGGCGACGAAGGCGAACAGCCAGGCCGTCCATGCCGTCGACCGCCCGGTGAAGGAGCGCCGATGAACGGGGTCTTGGACAGCTCGGGTCTGACGGGCTCGGCGGCCCGGGTCTCGACGGGCACGACCACAGCGACTTCGACGGGCTCGGAAGGCGCCAGCAGGCGGTCCTTCCTGAAGGTCAGCACGGCCGCCGGCGCGTCGCTGCTGTTCTCGGCGGCGCTCGGGGCCCCTCTGGCGGACGCGGCAGCAGCACGCAAGCGCCGCGCGTACGTGCTCGTCGTGGACGGCTGCCGGCCCGGCGAGATCGGCAGCGGTCTCATGCCGAACCTCCAGGCGCTGCGCGACGGCGGGATGAACTTCCCGCGCGCCCGGTCACTGCCGGTCATGGAGACCATCCCGAACCACGTGATGATGATGACCGGCGTCCGTCCCGACCGGAGCGGCGTCCCCGCGAACTCGGTCTACGACCGCGACGAGAAGGTGGTCCGCGACCTCGACCGGCCCTCGGACCTGCGCTACCCCACGCTCATCGAGCGGCTGAACCGCAACGGGTTCACCACCGGCACCGTGCTCAGCAAGGAGTACCTGTTCGGGATCTTCGGCAAGCGGGCGACGTACCGCTGGGAGCCGGAACCGGTCGTGCCCGTGAGTGGACATGCGCCGGACGTCTTCACGATGGATGCCGCGATCAGCATGGTGGAGGGGTTCGACCCCAACCTTGTCTTCGTGAACCTCGGAGACTGCGACCGGATGGGTCACAGCGACCTCACCGGCACGACTCTCAAGGCTGCCCGCCAGGCGGCGTTGGTCGACGTCGACACCCAGGTCGGCCGCTTCGTCGACATGCTCAAGGCCAGCGGGCGGTGGGCGACCTCGGTCGTCGTCGTGCTCGCCGACCACTCCATGGACTGGTCGCGGCCGGACAAGATCATCTCCCTCCAGCCCGCCTTCGACGCCGATCCGCTGCTGAAGGACAAGGTCGTCATCGCCCAGAACGGCGGTGCCGACCTCCTGTACTGGACAGGGCCCGCCGACCGTCGCACAGCGGCCCTCGAGCGCATGCGCGAGATCGCCCGCGCCACACCCGGGGTGCTGTCGGTGAGGGCGCCGAAGCGGTTACGCCTGGGCCCGAACGCCGGGGACCTCGTCGCCTACTGCCGGTCGGGCTGGCGGTTCAGCGACCCGGCGCAGTACGACAACCCGATCCCCGGCAACCACGGCCACCCCGCGACCTCGCCGATCCCGTTCTTCATCGGGGGCGGACACCGGCTCGTCGCGAAGGGCTCGTACAGCGCCGCGGCCGCGACCGTCGACGTGGCGCCCACCGTGGGCCGGTTGTTCGGGCTCGGCGAGCCGCGAGGCGGGTACGACGGCCGCAGCCGCCTGTAGCTCGCTGCGAGTACTTTCGAGGCGTGACACGTGTCGCCGCGCCAGTGATGAGCACCCTCGCCATGGTGCTCCTTCTCGGTGCCTGCACGTCGGCCGAGGGACCGGGCGCCTCGCCGACCGAGCCCGACCGGCGGTCAACGCCATCTCCGGGCGGAGGGGACACGGCCGGCGCCCCTGGTTCGGTGGCCCCTCGCAGCGAGCTGCCGCAGACCGACACGCCGCTCACGCCGCTCTCCCCCACCCCGTCGGGTCCGGCCGAGGAGCGCACGAGCTTCGACGTCGCCGCGGCGATGGCCGACGTTCGCCTCCTGGCCGGGGAGATCGGGCCGAGGCTGGCCACCGGTCCTGCCTATCGTCGGGCGGCCCGGTTCGTGGAGCGGCGCTTCGAGGAGCTCGGGTACCGCGTGCGACAGGAGGCGTTCGACGTCCCCGCCGGTGACTCCTGGGGCGTTCCCGTCGAGGCCGGGCAGTCGTTCAACGTCGTGGCCGAGCCGGCAGGGTTCGACCCGGCCGAGCCGCACGTCGTCCTCGGCGCACACCTGGACACGGTGGCGGTCGCCCCCGGCGCCGAGGACAACGCCAGCGGGGTGGCCGTACTGCTCGAGCTTTCCCGCCTCGCCGTGGCACAGGAGACCCGGATGCCCGTGGTCTTCGTCGCGTTCGGCGCGGAGGAGCCACGAGGGTCCGGGGACGACCTGCACCACTTCGGGTCCCAGCACCACGTGCGGCAGCTGGGTGGCCCACGGCTCGATGCCCTGGCGGCGATGGTGTCGCTGGACCGGGTGGGCGTCGGTCGGGTCGTTCCCGTGTGCACGGGCCCGCTGTCACCGCCTCGGGTCCAGCGAGAACTCCTTCGCGCGGCCGCGCGGGTCGACGTACCGGCTCAGGCTTGCGAGAACACCGCCAGCGACCACTGGTCGTTCGAGAAGGCGGGGTT
>DASSMS010000051.1:0-7010 GCA_035688575.1 Nocardioidaceae bacterium | reverse complement strand
ACGGCTCGCGTCGCGGCAACCACGAGGTGATGATCCGCGGCACGTTCGCGAACATCCGCCTGCGCAACCAGCTCGCGCCGGGCACCGAGGGTGGCTTCACCCGCGACTTCAGCAAGGACGGCGAGGTCACCACGGTCTTCGCGGCCTCGGAGAACTACGTCGCCGCCGGTACGCCGCTCGTGGTGCTGGCAGGCAAGGAGTACGGCTCCGGCTCGTCACGTGACTGGGCGGCGAAGGGCACCGCGCTCCTCGGCGTGAAGGCCGTCATCGCGGAGTCCTACGAGCGCATCCACCGCTCCAACCTGATCGGCATGGGTGTCCTGCCGCTGCAGTTCCCCGAGGGGGAGAGCGCCGACTCGCTCGGGCTCACCGGCGAGGAGACCTTCTCGATCACGGGCGTGACCGCGCTCAACGACGGCGAGATCCCGGGCACCGTGAAGGTCAAGGCCGGTGACGTGGAGTTCGACGCCAAGGTGCGCATCGACACCCCCGGCGAGGCGAGCTACTACCGCAACGGCGGGATCATGCAGTACGTCCTTCGCAGCCTCCTGAAGGGCTGACGATCCTCGGAGTCGAGGCAGGGGTGGCGGCCGTCCTGGCCGCCACCCTTGTCGTGGCAGCAGGGGTGCAGGGCCTGGTCGGGCTCGGGCTGGGCCTCGTCTCAGCGCCGGTCGTGGCCCTGGTCGCGCCCCGGCTGATGCCTGACTTCCTCCTGTGGCTGGCTCTGCTCATGCCGATGGTCACCTTGGTGCGCGAGCATCACGACATCGACTGGCGTGGCCTGGCGTGGGCGTTGCCGTCGCGCGTCCCCGGCACGGCGCTGGGGGTGCTGCTCGTCGCCTGGGTCTCCGAGGAGGCCCTCGGGCTGATGGTCGGCGCGATGGTCCTGCTCAGCGTCCTGCTGTCCGTCCGCGCAGTCGAAGTCCCGGTCAATGTCCGAACCCTCTCAGCGGCCGGCTTCGTCTCCGGGATCACCGGCACGACAACCTCCATCGGAGGGCCGCCCATGGCGCTCCTGTACCAGCACCGTTCCCCGTCGCAGCTGCGGTCGACGCTCGCGATCTACTTCATCGCCGGGGCGGCGCTGAGCCTGGTCGGGCTCGCGATCGGTGGGGCGCTCGAGGGGTCGACCTTCCTGCTCGCGCTTGCCCTGGTGCCGGCTCTCTTCGTCGGTTTCGCGATCTCGCGGGTCCTCGTCAGGTGGGTGCCGCCCCGCCACATCCGTGGCGGCGTCCTCCTGGTGTGCGGGTTGTCCGCGGTCGTGCTGCTGGTCAGGTCGTTCCTGTCGCTGTGAGGGACCGAGCATCCCCGGGTGCCGGCCGGAGGCGTCAGTTGCTCCCACTCGGGGCGGTCGCGCACACGTCCTCGCAGGTCTTGCCCTCCTCGAGGGCGTCGGCCGCTTCCGGCGCGCAGAGCTCGGGGTTCGGGGTCTGGCCGCCGGACGGGTCGGTCGTGGTCGACTCCGCCGGCGGTGTGCAGGACGGCTCGGTGGACGGCGTCGACGAGCCCCCCGTCGAGGTGGACGCTGACGAGCCCTCGGTCGAGGTGGACGGTGAAGAGCCCTCCGTCGAGGTCGACTGTGACGGGCTGCCGGAGGTGGCGTCGGGTGTGGACGTCTCGGAGCCGGAGGGGGTCTGCGACGGCGGGGACGAGGTGCCGGCCCCCGCGGTGCCGCCGGACGAGCTCGGGGATCCGCTGCCCGAGGGGTCGGTGGACCCCGAAGAGCCCGCCGCGGCTGATCCGGAGCCGCTCTGCGACGGAGTGCCGGAGGACGACGCCGTGGCTGCCTTGGAGCCGGCCCTGCCGCTCGCCGTCGTGGCGGCGAGTGACGGTCGCGCGGACACGCCGGGGGTCTTCCCGCCGTGCTTCCTCGCCTCCGCCACCGCGTCACGAGTGGCGGCCTTGATCCGCGCCTGCAGGCGGGCCTCGGCGGGGCTCGCCGCCTTCAACGGCGTGCCTGTGAGCGGCGTGCCGGCCAGGACGGCCGAGGCCTCCGCCACCTCTCCACCCCTCGTGGAGACGTCGAAGTCGCCGCCGCGGTACTTCCTCTCGTACGCCATCACCAGCGCGACGTAGGAGTCGGAGTCGTTGTAGCGGTGGAGCGCGGAGTCCTTGGCGGCGTTCGAGCCGAGGTCACCCTCCGGACCCGCACAGAGGTAGACCCCGGCCGCGAGGGCCGCGTCGTCGAGGTCGTCCACCGAACGGTTGCCGTCGCCGTCACCGTCGACACCGACCATCTCCCAGGTCGCCGGGAGGAACTGCATCGGTCCGACCGCGCGGTCCCACTTGCGGTCCTGGTCCAGCTCCCCGCCGTCGGTGTCGCGGATCGCGGAAACGGGCCCCTTGCCGTCGAGGGCCACTCCGACCACCCGCGGCGTCGAGACCCCGTCGACATCCAGTGTCGCCCCGGCGTACCGGCCGTGGTCGGACTCGACCCGCCCGATGGCGGCCAGCAGGGTCCACTGGAGACCGCAGGAGGGCTTGACCGCCTTCAGGATGCCGGCGGCCCGCTGGTACGCCAGGAGCGCGGTGAGCGGGATGTCGTAGTGGCCGAGCTCCATGCGCACCGCTGTCCGCCGCCCCTTGGGCGTGGTCTGGAGGGCCGTAGCGGGCTCGGTCGACCGGGTCGGCTCGCCGAGGGTCATCCGCCCGTCGATCACGTCCCGGGTGGCGACCGGCTGCTCGGTATGGCCGTTGCCGAGGAAGACGAGGCAAAGGCCCAGCGTCAGCACGTAGGCGGTGAAGATCCGTCTCAGGTGCATGAGCCCCCCCGAGCTCGGCGTCACGCCGCACCCTCAAGGCACGACGACGGCTGGTCGCCGTCGGTCACGACGCTAGGTGCATCGGGGTGTCCGAGGTAACCGTCGAACCCAAGATGACGAGATGGGACGAGACCTGATGACCCTTGTGAGGCAGGGTCGAAAGGGACGCAACGAACCAACGTGCGAAAAGGCGGCTTGGGGCCGTGGGACAGTAGGGTGCAGTCTGGGACACGATGGGCGCATGCGCTCCGAGACCTACTCCTACACGACGGGGGACCGCGACACGGTCCTGGACATCACGAGGGACTGCGAGCGGTTCGTCGCGGACGAGACGTCGGGGCTGCTCCACGTCTTCGTCCCGCACGCCACGGCGGGGATCGCGATCCTCGAGACCGGCGCGGGCAGCGACGACGACCTGCTGTCCGTTCTGGAGGACCTGCTCCCGGCGAGCGACCGTTGGCGGCACCGCCACGGGTCGCCAGGCCACGGCCGCTCGCACGTGATGCCGGCCTTCGTCCCGCCCCACGCGACCGTGCCCGTCGTCGACGGACGTCTCCAGCTCGGCACCTGGCAGAGCATCTGCCTCGTCGACCTCAACATCGACAACCACGTGCGCGAGGTCCGGCTCTCCTTCCTCGCCGGCTGAGGCTGCCGAGTCGGGTTCGTCCACGGGAGCTCGAACCGGTCTAGGCGACGTCCCCGTCGACGTACACCCAGCGCCCGGCCCGCCGCTCGAACCGGCTGGTCTCGTGCAGCGCCTGCTCGACTCCGGCGCGTTCGAAGCGGGCCCGGAACTCGACCGTGCCGGTGTCGTCCGAGGGACCGCCGTCCGCGGCTCGCAGGACTTCGAGGCCCAACCACGTGACCCCGGGGGTGGGGGAGAGGTCGGCCGGTCTGGTCCGGGGGTGCCAGGTTCGGAAGACGTGGTCGAGGCGTCCGGTGGCGAACGCCGAGTAGCGTGACCGCATCAGCGCCTCGGCGGTCCCGGCCGGCGCCCCGTCGTGGAGGGGGCCGCAGCAGGACGCGTATGCAACACCGCTGCCGCACGGGCAGCCCTCGGCGCCTGCGAAGGGAGCGGTCATGCGCCCGAGTGTGACAGCCCTCCTGGTCGTCGGTCGAAGCGGCACATCGTCAACGGCCCTTCTCGTATCGATCGAACAGGTGTTCGAGTTGCGGGGTAGACTCGGCGCATGGCTGAGTATGTCGCACCTCCAGGCTGGCCGAGGCAGGTCCGACCGCCGGATGCGCCAGGTTGGGAGCAGACGGCGATGAGCTGGCTGCTCGACATCTGTCCGCCCGAGTACCGCTCCTACCCGGTGCTCCGCCGGCACGTCGTGGTGCTCGCCCGGTTCGCGCTGCTCCACGTCGAGGCGTCCCAGGCAGCGGTCCGCAAGGGGCTCAGCGAGGCTCGCGCCGTGCTGCGCGACGTGGCCGAGCCAGGCACGGTGGAGACCGCCGTCGAGACCTGGCACGCAGAGTCCGCGCGTCTCGCGGCCGAGCGCCGAGCAGTCGGGCTCGTCGAGGAGGCTCTGCGCGGAAGGCGTTTCGTGGCGCGGTTGTAACGTTCCTCGCATGGCCCCCCATTCCGCCAGTGCCGACCTCGCTGGACCCGCCACCGAAAAGCTCACCGTCATTCCCGTGCCCGGTCAGGGAGCCGAGGACGTCCTCGTCGCCGCGGACGGCAGCGTGCTCACCGGCACCGAGGACGGGACCATCTGGAGGGTGGACGACGACGGTGCGCTGTTCGAGCGGGTCGGGCGCACCGGCGGGCGTCCGCTCGGCCTCGAGCTGCTTCCCGACGGCAGGCTCCTGGTGTGCGACGCCAGGCGCGGCCTCCTCGCCATGGACCCCGGCTCGGGTGCGGTCGAGGAGCTCACCGTGCTCGTCCACGGCCAGCGGATGACCTTCTGCAACAACGCCGCTGTCGGCGCCGACGGCACGATCTGGTTCAGCGACTCCTCCCGGCTCCACGGCATCGACCGGTGGAAGGCGGACATGGTGGAGAACACCTGCTCAGGCAGGCTCCTGCGCCGCAGTCCCGACGGGTCGGTCTCGGTGGTGCTCGAGGGCCTGCGGTTCGCGAACGGCGTAGCACTCGCGTCCGACGAGTCCTACGTGGCGGTGGCCGAGACGGCCGGCCGCACCGTCGTACGCCGGTGGCTGGCGGGGGAGCGGGCGGGCGAGACCGACTGCCTGGTGGACGACCTCCCTGGCTACCCGGACAACATCGCCCGCGGCAGCGATGGGCTGATCTGGGTCACGATCGCCTCGCCCAAGGACCCCGTGGTCGAAGGGCTGATGAGCGGCCCCATGGTTGTGCGCAGGGCGGCGTGGCGGCTGCCGGCGCCGCTTCAGCCGAAGCCCAAACGCACGGCGCGCGTCATGGCATTCGACGACGCCGGGGCCGTGGTGCACGACCGCTCCTTCGACGCCACGTTCTTCCACATGGTCACCGGGGTGCGCGAGCATCGCGGCCGGGTCTGGCTCGGCAGCCTCCTGGAGCCGGCGGTTGCCGTCTTCGAGGTCTGAGGTCCGGGCGACTAGACTCGGATGGTTGTTCGCCGAGGGTTGGGATTGAGAAGACTGATGGGTTACCTGGAGTCGATCACGGGGCCGCGCGACCTGCGGGGTCTGGACGACCACCAGCTCGCCGAGCTCGCGAGCGAGATCCGTGACTTCCTGGTCACGAAGGTCTCGCGGACCGGGGGCCACCTCGGCCCGAACCTGGGCGTCGTCGAGCTGACCATGGCGATCCACCGGGTCTTCGACTCACCGACCGACCGGGTGATCTTCGACACCGGCCACCAGGCCTACGTCCACAAGGCGCTCACCGGACGGGCCGGCCAGTTCGACACCCTCCGTCAGGAGGGCGGTCTCTCCGGCTACCCGAGCCACGCCGAGTCCGACCACGACGTGGTGGAGAACTCCCACGCCTCGACCGCGCTGTCCTACGCCGACGGCCTCGCCAAGGCGTTCTCCATCAGGGGCGAGGACCGGTACGTCGTCGCGGTCATCGGCGACGGCGCCCTCACGGGCGGCATGGCCTGGGAGGCGCTGAACAACATCGCCGCGAACCAGGACCGCAAGCTGGTCATGGTTGTCAACGACAACGGCCGCTCCTACACACCCACGGTCGGCGGTCTCGCGAACCACCTCACCACGCTGCGCACCAACCCCCGCTACGAGCAGCTGCTCGACCTCGTGAAGAAGCGCCTCACCGGTGTGCGGGGAGTCGGGCCGGCGGTGTACGACGCTTTGCACGCGGTCAAGAAAGGCATGAAGGACGCCCTCGCTCCGCAGGGACTCTTCGAGGATCTCGGCCTGAAGTACGTCGGACCGATCGACGGCCACGACCGGGCGGCCGTGGAGCACGCTCTGACCCAGGCGAAGCGGTTCGGTGGGCCGGTGATCGTGCACGTGATCACCAAGAAGGGCTTCGGCTACGACGCCGCGGAGCGTCACGAGGCGGACAACTTCCACTCCCCGGGGCCCTTCGACGTCGAGACCGGCGTCGAGAACCCCAAGGGTCAGATCTGGACCGACGTCTTCGCCGACGAGATGGTCGCTCTCGGTGGGGAGCGCAAGGACCTCGTCGCCATCACCGCCGCGATGCTTCACCCGGTCGGCCTCGACCAGTTCGCCGCTCGGTACCCCGAGCGGACCTTCGACGTCGGCATCGCCGAGCAGCACGCAGCGACGTCGGCGGCCGGCCTCGCGATGGGCGGGCTGCACCCGGTGGTCGCGATCTATGCCACGTTCCTCAACCGGGCCTTCGACCAGGTGCTGATGGACGTCGCGCTGCACAAGTGCGGTGTCACCTTCGTCCTCGACCGGTCCGGCGTGACCGGCGACGACGGCGCGAGCCACAACGGCATGTGGGACATGTCGATCCTCCAGGTCGTCCCCGGCCTGCGCCTGGCCGCTCCGCGGGACGCCGAGCGCCTGCGCGAGCTGCTCCGCGAGGCCGTCCAGGTCGACGACGCGCCCACCGCCGTACGTTTCCCGAAGGGCCCGCCGACCGCCGACATCGAACGCGTCGACCGCGCCGGTTCGATGGACGTCCTCGTGCGCAAGGGCGCGAAGGACGTGCTGCTCGTCGGCATCGGTTCGATGGCGTCGACCTCGGTGGATGTAGCCGAGAGGCTGGCGGCCCAGGGGATCGGTGTCACCGTGGTCGACCCCCGCTGGGTCAAGCCCTTCGACCCCGCCATCCTCGACCTCGCCCGCGAGCACCGGCTCGTGGTCAGC
>DASSMS010000028.1:0-8492 GCA_035688575.1 Nocardioidaceae bacterium | reverse complement strand
AGCCGCGCAGCAATGGCGTGCGCTCTGGCTGCGAACGCGTTGGTCAGCGAATCGACGATGACACGGTGGGACTCACTGCACTCGTCCTGCCAGAGGACCCGCAAGCCAACCCGCTCCAAGGACGAGAGCAACTCCGGCAGTGGCATGAGCCAGACGGTGTCGGCGTCGGGCATGCGCTGTCGTTCCGCCCTCGTCAGCGGTCGGCCCTCCTCCAAGGTGAAGGCGAAGCGCCCGCCGACCTTCAGCGCCGCGGTTATCTCACGTAGCAGGGTCTCCTTGTCGGGAAAGGCGAGCATGGTCTCCAGTAGCAGCACCACGTCGAAAGGGCCGGGCCGAACCGGGGGGACCTGCGCGACCTCGAAGCGACAGGCGAGGTCGGCGGCCCGCTCACGTGCGGTGTGGATGGCGCTGGAGCTGGCGTCGACTCCCAGGTACTCGCATCCCAGTTCCGATGTGATGAACCGTCCGGGTCCGGCCACTCCGCAGCAAAGGTCGAGCACGGAGACGCCGGGCGAGACACCGGCCTTGACTGCCAAGGACAGGATTTCGCTGGCACGCATGAAGCTTTCCTGACCGACGAACTCGCCGACGGGGTACGCCGACAGCCGAGCCGGACGCAAGGCCAAGTCGTACGCAGCACGCTCGTCCCTGTTCATGGCTGTCGTTGCGGTGCAGGCCGTGTCGGCAGCGGCGGCGAAGCCGGGGTGTCGGTGTACGCGGCGAGAAAGCGGTCACGGAAGGCGTCCATGGGCCAGACCGGTGCCCGGGAGTCAGGCCTCATGCCCTCCTGCCAACCCCATCCCGAGATCCGGTCCATGACGGCCGGGTCCCGGGTGATGAGCGTGATCGGCACGTCGTGGCTCCCACCGTGACCGCTCACGACCGTCGAGGGCTGGTGGTCACCGAGCAGGATGAGGACGAGGTCGTCGTCGCCGTACCTCTCGACGTAGGAGATGAGCACATTGAGGCAGTAGACGATCGACCTCGAGTACGCGGCTTTCACCTCGTCGGGGTCACGCCACACCTCTTGGGCGGACCTCCCCTGACGGTAGATGCGCTCGTAGACCGAGCCGTCACCGAGCCTGTTCCAGGGGAGCATGCGGGGCAAGGGTGCCCAAGGCGCATGGCTCGACGAGAGGGAAAGCTCGGCCATCACGGGCATGCGGTCACGTCTCGCCAATACCTGGCGCTGGAAGGCTTGCATTGCGAACTGGTCCGGCATGAACGAAAAACCGAACTGGGGCCCGGCGTACTTGATGTCCGACCGGTCGTAGATCTCGTCCCACTGGTAGAACTTCTTCCCTCCCGGCCACTCCTCGCGGTTGGAGGGCATGAGGGCTACGCTCCGCCAGCCCGCGTCGCCGAACGCGCTGCTGAGGGTCATCCGGTCGCTCGAGTGGAGTCGGTCGTGACGTCGCTCGTTGTCGACCCACAGCCCGGACTGGAGCGTGGCGTGGGCAAGCCAGCTGAGGCCACCGAACGTCGGTGAGGTGAGGAAGGCACTCCGGGCGGAGTACCCGGACGCGCTCAGCCGACTGGTACCCCGGTCGAGCAGGGCCTGGATCCGCGGCGAGGACCGCGAGCCCTCGATCGCGACGCGTCCGTAGCTCTCCACGAAAGCGATCAGCACGTCCTTGCCACGCAGCCCGGCAAGCGGCTCACTTTCGGCCGAGTCGCGGAGGGGGTCGACCGCTGCCGCCGCGTCGAACGCGTTCTCGTCGGCCATGCTGGTGGTGATGGCGCGAACCTCGCCGACGACGAAGCGACCCGCACTCGTGGAGGCGATCGACTCCCCTTGTCCCAGCTGCAGGCCGAGCGCCGCGCAGGGGATCCAGATGACGACGAGCCCTGTGACGGCGCGCACGGACCAACGGTGATGGCGCGCCACGAGCTTGGTCAGCCGCCCCACCGCGAGCGGCATGCAGACGAGGACGGCGAGGAGGATCACGGCGACAGCGACGGCAGCAATGGTCCCCGCGACGTGGCCGATCGAGTCCCTCAGGAGACCGACTGCGGGTCCGAGGTAGGCGAGATCACCCGCCGTGTCGAACGGCCGGTCGAGGGCCTCGATGAATCCCATGTCGAGGATCTTCACCACCATGAGCAGTCCGAGGACCACTCCGACCACGGCCGCCATGATCCTTCTCCCCCACGGCGGAAGAACCAGAGCGAGGAACACCACCGCGAGGCCCTCGATCGGGATACGGAGGAACGCGCCGGCCGTCACGTGATCGACCTGGTTCGGGCCGACGAGCGCGAACCACACGAGCAGCAGGGCGAGCGTGTTGGTGACCGCGGCCACGACCGCCGGAGGTCGTGACCCGACGCCCCGATGCTTAGTTCCGGCGACGGCCGGCGCGGGCTCCGGCAGATCGACAGGCACGTCGGTGCCGACCTCGGCAGCTTCGGCCGGCTCCTCGACCTCGGCCGACCGGTGGCGCCACAGCCACCACACGTCCCGACCGAAGGACTCCGACAGCAGCACAACGGCGACCAACAGAGCGCCATAGGTCAACCAGTCGGGCGCGACGTCGGCTGCGGCGAAGGTCAGCACGATGCCCTGCGTCGCGGCGACCACCTTGCGCCAGTAGCGGGGCGGCAGATGCGCGCGCAGCCAGGGCAGGCCCCAGCCGACCACAGCGAACACGTAGCGCATGGCGCCGATCACGAGCACCCACCAGCCGACCGAGCGGGCGACGTACACGCTGAGGACCAGGATGAGGAACGCGTCGACCTCCCCGTCGAACCGCGTGCCGAACCTCGACGACGTGCGGGTCTGCCTGGCCACCCAGCCATCGACCGCGTCGAGCACGAGCGCTACCACCGCGAGTGCTACCAGGGCTGTTGTGGCCGGTTGCCCGAGGTACGAGTCCGCGACCAGCGCCGCCACACCACACGCCAACGTGGCCCGAGTGAGCGTCACCAGGTCTGCCGGCCCCAGCAGCGCGTCAGCGCCGGCCCGGGCCAGGCCGCGAGCCACCGCCACGTTCAGTACGACACCGCACGCGAGCCCGACTACCCAACCGGAGGGGCTCAGGCCAACGGTCAGCGCGAGGGCAACTAGCAGCGCGACCTGCACGATCAGGCCGACCGCAGCGCCGCTTCGAACCGAAAGCATCGCGCCTCCCCAATTCATGGGTACAGGAGTTCCACGAACGCCGCTAGTGTTCGATTCCGTGGAGGCGAGGTGAGCGCCTGTGCGGCGTGAGGCGTTGGCGTTCTGGGTGCGCGAGCCGGGCGCGGGCGAGATCCGGCGGGTCCGGTTGCCCGAGCCCGGGGCGGACGACGTGACGGTGCGCACCTTGCGTTCCGGGATCAGCCGGGGCACGGAGACTCTGGTGTTCCAGGGCGGAGTTCCGGAGAGCCAGTACGTCGCGATGCGTGCGCCCTTCCAGGAGGGGAACTTCCCCGGGCCGGTCAAGTACGGCTACCTCAGTGTCGGTGTCGTGGAACGCGGCCCGCCGGACCTGTGCGGTCGCACCGTCTTCTGCCTGTACCCGCACCAGACTGCCTACGTCGTACCGGCCCGGGCGGTGATTCCGGTGCCCGACGACGTCCCACC
Organism: Nocardioidaceae bacterium; assembly: GCA_035688575.1. Classification (GTDB taxonomy): domain Bacteria; phylum Actinomycetota; class Actinomycetes; order Propionibacteriales; family Nocardioidaceae; genus Nocardioides_C. The sequence continues at coordinate 4,930 of DASSMS010000028.1, read as the reverse complement.
GGAGCGTGCAGTGCTCGCCGGAACGGTGGAGACCGCCGTGAACGCCCTGTGGGACGCCGCGCCACTCGTCGGTGACCGCGTCACGGTGGTCGGTGCCGGCATGGTGGGCTGCTGCGTCGCGCGCCTCCTCGCGGGGTTCCCCGGCGTAGAGGTCACCGTTGTGGACACGGACCCCGCCAAGGCGGAGGTGGTGAAGGTGCTGGGCGCACGCTTCGCATCTCCCGCCGAGGCCGCCGGCGGGCGCGACCTGGTCGTGCACACCAGCGCCACCTCCACCGGACTCCAGCTCTCACTGGACCTGCTGGCCCCGGAGGCCGTCGTCCTGGACCTTTCCTGGTACGGCGATGCCGAGGTTCGTCTCTCGCTCGGGGCCGCCTTTCACTCGGGGCGGCTCGGGATCCGTGCAAGCCAGGTCGGAACGGTCTCCCCCGCGCGGCGTGGCAGCCGCACCCATGCCGACCGGCTTGCGCTGGCACTCGAGCTGCTGCGCGATCCTGGCTTCGACGCGTTGATCACCGGTGTCTCTCCCTTCGACGAGCTGCCCGCTCTGATGTCGAAGCTGGCCGAGGGAAAGATGCCGGCGCTGTGCCACACGGTCAGCTACGGCGAGAGGTGACGCCGTGTTCAGCGTGACCGTGCGAGACCACATGATGATCGCCCACAGCTTCCACGGCGAGGTGTTCGGACCGGCGCAGCGTCTGCATGGTGCGACTTACGTCGTCGACGCGACCTTCAGGCGTCAGGCTCTCGATGCCGACAACATCGTGGTCGACATCGGGCGAGCGGCCCAGGAACTTCGCGCCGTACTCAGCGAGCTCACCTACCGCAACCTGGACGGCGAACCCGAGTTCAAGGGCGTCAACACCTCCACCGAAGCTCTCGCCCGGGTGGTCGCCGACCGGCTCGCCGAGCGCGTGCGCGCAGGAGCCCTCGGTGACGGTGGTCGGGAACTGGCAGGCCTCGCGGTCACGCTCCACGAGTCGCACATCGCTTGGGCGACCTACGAGCGGCCGCTGTGATGGACGTCCACGTCGTCGTGCCCGACGGGATCGACGATCCCGGGCGGCCGAGCGGCGGAAACGTCTACGACCGCCGGCTCTGCCATGAGCTCGCCGCCGTCGGTTGGGCGGTGAAGGAGCATGCCGTCCGGGGCTCCTGGCCGACGCCGGCTCCGGCCGACCACGCCGTTCTGGCCGAGGTGATTGCCGGCATCCCGGATGGCGCCGTGGTGCTCGTCGACGGCCTGGTCGCCTCGACGGCCCCGGAGGTGTTGGTGCCCGAGGCGAGTCGCCTGCGCCTGGTCGTCCTCGTGCACATGCCACTCGGCCCCGGTGAACCGGGCGGGGAGCCGGCCCGCGAGCGCGATCGGGAGGGCACCCTGCTGGCTGCCGCCGTCGCCGTCGTGGCGACCAGTGCCTGGACCCGGCGCCTCCTGCTCGACCGACACGGGCTCCCACCCGACCGGGTCCACGTCGCCGAGCCCGGTGTCGACCCCGCGGACATCGCGCCAGGTACGCCGGACGGCGGCAAGCTGCTCTGCGTCGCCGCGGTGACGCCGCACAAGGGGCATGACGTGTTGCTCGCTGCGCTGGCGATGATCAGGCATCTGCCGTGGCAATGCACGTGGGTGGGGAGCCTCGACCGCGATCGAGGCTTCGTCGAACGACTGCGCAGCCAGGCCCGCGCGCTCGGCATCCGCGACCGGGTGCGCACCACGGGCCCGCTCACGAGGGCGGGGCTCGACACCGCGTACGCCGGGGCCGACGTACTCGTGCTGGCCTCGCGCGGGGAGACCTACGGAATGGTCGTCACCGAAGCACTGGCTCGTGGGCTTCCGGTGGTCGCCACGGCCGTCGGTGGACTTCCGGAGGCCCTGGGTCGAGGGCTCGAGGGATGCTCGCCCGGTCTCCTGGTGCCGCCCGGCGCCCCGGAAGCCCTCGCCGAGGCGCTTCGCGCCTGGTTGGGTGACGCCGATCTGCGGCGGCGCCTGAGGCACGCGGCAGAGCAGCGCCGTGCCACGCTGTCCGGATGGTCGTCGACCGCGGATCAGATCGCTCGCGTCATCGTGGAGGTCGCATGACGACCGAACAGGTTCGAGTCAGCCCCGAGTGGCTGACGTTGCGAGAGCCCGCCGACGCGGCTGCTCGGGCGCCCGAGCTCGTCTCGGAAGTGCGGTCGTACCTGCCGACCGACGGCTGGGTGGCCGTCCACGACCTCGGCAGCGGCACCGGGTCGATGGCCCGCTGGCTCGCCGTGCAGCTGTCCGGACCCCAGCACTGGGTGATGTACGACCGGGATGAAGAGCTGCTCGCGCACGCCGCCGCCCACCCTCCAACTGCCGCCGACGGTGCGCCGGTAACGGTCGAGGTACGGCGGGGTGACATCACCCGGCTGGACCCGGAGGAGACGGCGGGTGCACACCTCGTCACTGCCTCGGCTCTGCTGGACATGATGACCGCGGAGGAGCTCGACCGCCTGATCGCCACGTGTGCCGGAGCGGGCTGCCCCGTCCTGATCGCGCTCACCGTGACCGGGGAAGTCGACCTCACGCCCGTCGACCCGTTCGACCGGAGCATCGCCGACGCGTTCAACGCGCACCAGCGGCGCGCGACGGGCGGTCGGAGACTGCTCGGCCCTGACGCGATCGACGCCGCGGTGGACGGCTTCACCCGGCTGGGCCTCGAAGTCTTGTGCCGACCGAGCCCGTGGCAGCTCGGCCCCGGGGAGGCTGCTCTGACGTCGGAGTGGCTCATGGGCTGGCTGGCCGCGGCATGCGAGCAGCATCCGGAGCTCGGCGCCGTGGCCCCGTCGTACGCGCGGCGACGGCTGGCCGAGGCGGCCGAGGGTCGGCTATTCGTCACCGTGCACCACCAGGATCTGCTGGCTCGTCCCATATGACCTCCTTCCGAGCGTCTGAACTCTCGCGCGAGGGACGGCGCAGGTCTGTACCGTCGAAAGCAGGACGGAGGGGGTTTCCGTATGCACCACGCGCAAGCAGAACGGGTGCCTGGACGGAGCCGTAGCCGGTGGGTCTGGACAAGACCCGCGGTTGGCGCCGCGATCCTCGCCGCGCTGGTGTGGCAGCTGGGCACCGGCCCGTTCCTCGAGCCCCTCCACCGGATCGACGCACGGTCGTTGGCCGCGGCCACAGGCATCGCGGTGCTGACCACGGTGTGCTGTGCCTGGCGGTGGAGCCTCGTCTCCCGCGGACTGGGCTCCGACCTGCCACTGCGCGAGGCCGTCGGCGCGTACTACCGGTCCCAGTTCCTCAACACAGTCCTTCCCGGTGGAGTGCTGGGCGACGTGCACCGCGCCGTGCGCCGCGGTCGCGACGTCGGCGATGTCGGCCACGGCGTTCGGGTCGTTGCCTGGGAGCGCACCTCGGGGCAGGCGGTTCAGATGGCCCTGACGGTCGTCCTTCTGCTGGCGCTGCCGTCGCCCGTGCGCTCGTCCATGCCGGTCGTCGCAGGAGCGGTGCTGGCAGTCGCCCTGTCCGTCGTACTCCTGGGCCGGACCCTGCCACGCTGGGGAACTCCCCGGCTGGGTCGGATCGCGCGGGCGATGGCCACCGACCTCCGTCAGGGCCTGCTTGCTCGGCGATCCTGGCCAGGCGTCGTACTGGCCTCGATCGTGGTGGTCGCCGGCCACACAGCCACCTTCCTGATCGCTGCCCGGACCGCCGGGTCGACCGCCTCACCGGCGCAGATGCTGCCGCTAGCGCTGCTCGTGCTGCTGGCGATGGGGCTGCCCACCAACATTGCCGGCTGGGGCCCCCGTGAGGGCGCGGCCGCGTGGGTCTTCGCGGTGGCCGGGCTGGGCGCGGTAGAAGGTGTCGCCACGGCCGTGGTGTACGGCGTCATGGCGCTTGTCGCCACCCTCCCCGGTGCAGTCCTGCTGGCGGCTGCATGGCTCCGTCCGAGGAAGAGGGGGATCGAGTCTGAGGCAAGTCGGCGTGCCCGGCCGGCCCCCCGCCGACGGCGGCTCGCCACCGCCGCACCGGAAGGCGCCCCGCGTGGCTGATCGTCCCTACACCCTGCTGAGCTGCGGTATCTCCCTCGACGGCTATCTCGACGGTGCCACTGACCAGCGGTTGCTGCTCTCCAACGACGCCGACCTCGACAGGGTCGACGCGGTTCGTGCCACCTGCGACGCGATCCTCGTCGGTGCTGCCACCGTCCGGAACGACAACCCACGCCTGTTGGTCCGTGCCCAGGCCAGACGCGACGAGCGGGTCGCTCGTGGGCTTCCGCCCTCGCCGATGAAGGTCACGGTGACCCGTGGGGCAAAGCTCGACGCTTGCGCGAACTTCTTCACCACGGGGGACTCCGAGAAGCTCGTGTACTGCCCAAGCACGACCGTGGATGAGGCCCGGGACCTGCTGGGGTCGGTAGCGACCGTGGTCGACGGCGGCGAGCCGGTCAGCATGGAGCGGCTGAGCGAGGACCTCTACGCCCGCGGGGCCCGTCGGCTGATGGTGGAGGGCGGCGGGATCGTGCACACCCAGTTCTTGACCGCCGACCTGGCCGACGAACTCCACCTGGTCGTCGCTCCGCTCTTCGTCGGCGACTCGCGAGCCCATCGGTTCGTCGGCGACGGGCGCTTCCCCTGGAACCCCGAACGGCGCGCGACGCTCGCCGAGGTACGCCCTATCGATGACGTTGTCCTGCTTCGGTACGCGCTCTCGCCGCGATTCCGGGTGGACTGACCAGGAGGCCCCATGTCACAGACCCCACCTGCCGCGACGGTTCGCACCCACCTGATGGTGCCTCTGCGATTCGCCGACGGATATTCCACCACCGCTCGTGTCTTCACCTTCGACGGACTGGTCGACGGACGTGAGCACGTGGCACTGGGTCTGGGCGACCGGGCCGCTGCGTTCAGTGCGAACGGGAACGGATGTCGGGACTCGCCGCCGCTCGTGCGACCCCAC
>DASSMS010000102.1:0-8923 GCA_035688575.1 Nocardioidaceae bacterium | reverse complement strand
CGCGCGCCGCTGCTCGACTTCCTCCTGCGTGCAGTAGCAGTCGTAGGCCTTGCCCGCCTCGTGAAGCTTGTGTGCCACGTCCTGGTAGATGTCGAACCGCTCGGACTGCAGATAGGGGCCATGCGGTCCGCCGACCTCCGGGCCCTCGTCCCACTCGAGGCCGAGCCACCTGAGCGAGTCGATGACCGACGCGTAGCCCTCGGGGGTGTTGCGGGCCAGGTCGGTGTCCTCGATGCGGAGGACGAACGTGCCTCCGAAGTGTCGCGCGAACGCCCAGTTGAACAGCGCGCTCCGGACGTTGCCGACGTGGAGTGACCCGGTCGGCGAGGGTGGGAACCGGACCCTCACCTTGTCGGGAGCGATGCCGCCCAGAACGTCGACGGGCGCTTCAGTCACGAGATACCACCTTGTTGGTCAGGGTCCCGATGCCGGAGATCGTCACGTCGACCTCGTCACCGGGGTTCATCGGACCGACACCCTCCGGGGTGCCGGTGAGGATGACGTCGCCTGGAAGCAGCGTCATCACCGAGGAGACATGCGCGACGAGCGCCGGCACGTCGAAGATCATGTCCTTCGTGCGACCGTCCTGCTTCAGGTCACCGTTGAGGTGGGTCTGCACGTGCAGGTCGGCGGGGTCGAGCTCGGTCTCGATCCATGGACCTAGCGGGCAGAAGGAGTCGAAGCCCTTGGCGCGCGTGAACTGGACGTCGCTCCTCTGCAGGTCCCGCGCGGTCACGTCGTTGCCGATCGTGTAGCCGTAGACCACGTCGCCGACCCGCTCCGGTGCCACGTCGCGGCAGATCCGGCCGATCACCACTGCGAGCTCGCCTTCGTAGTGGAGGTCCTCGGTCTGCTTGGGGTAGAAGACCGGGTCACCGGGGCCCACCACCGAGGTGTTCGGCTTGATGAACATCAGCGGCTCGGCGGGCAGGTCGTGGCCGAGCTCGGCGGCGTGGGCGGCGTAGTTGCGACCGATCCCGACCACCTTGCTGCGGGGGATCACCGGAGCGAGCAGCCGCACGTCGGAAAGCTTGTGCTGCTCCTCGGTGAGGTGGATCCCGACGTAGAGGGGGTCGCCGGCGAGGGCGACCACCATGGCGTCCTCAGCGGGGATGCCGAGCTCGTCGACCTCGCCCGTGACGACGCCGTACATGGGCTCTTCTCCGGTGGTGAACCTTGCGATGCGCACGTGGTCGAGCCTACCTGCGGAGGGGGCACCCACCGGTGTCTACCCTCGTGGATGTGGAGAACCACACCGTGTTGACCCGCGAGGTGCTCGACGCACCCTCGTGGCGGGCTCGCCGCTCCGCCCACGAGGAGCGCGTCGACGTCTGGGTGGGGCCACATCTCGAGCGTCGCCGGGCCCGCGAGGCGCACCCGGTCGAGGACTTCCTGTTCACCTACTACTCCCAGCGTCCGGCGGCCCTGCGCCGGTGGCACCCCGGCTTCGGCACGGTGCTCGAGGACGCCGAGGAGTACCTCGGGCTCAAGGGGTACGTCGAGCTCCCGACGGGCTCGACCACCGGCGTCACGGTCTCGCGCGAGCACGTCGCGGCGCAGGCCCCCCTGCTCCGGGCCCTGCACACGCTGCTCACGGCTACGGCCTCCCGTCCCCCGCAGCTCGGCTGCTTCGGGATGCACGAGTGGGCCATGGTCTACCGGCTCGACCCCTCCGACGTCCGGCATGCCTCCTGGCCGCTTCGCCTCGGTCCCGAGGGCACCGACGAGGTCGTGGAGCGCCACCGCATCGCCTGCTCGCACTTCGACGCCTTCCGGTTCTTCACCGACGAGGCCCGGCCCCTCAACACCCTCAGCCCGGGCCGGGACGACCGCGCGTCCTTCGAGCAGCCCGGCTGCCTTCATGCGGGGATGGACCTCTACAAGCACGCCTTCCGACTCTCGCCGATGGTGCCGTCCGAGCTCGTCGCGGACTGCTTCGAGCTCGCCCACGACATCCGGGTGCTCGACATGCGCGCCTCGCCGTACGACCTCACCGGCCTCGGCTACTCCCCAGTCCGGGTCGAGACCACCGACGGGAAGCAGGAGTACGTCGCGGCGCAACGCACCTTCGCCGAGCGCGGGCGGCCGTTGCGGGCACGGCTCATCGCCGAGATCGAACGGCTCCTGGCTGCCTGAGCGAGCTCACGCTTAGCTGTCGAGGTAGAGGCAGAACGGATGTCCCGCGGGATCCAGCATCACGCGCACCGTCTCCTGCGGTTGGTAGGACGCGAGCTCCGCGCCGACCTCGACGGCATACGCGACCGCCTCGTCCAGGTCGTCGACCGCGATGTCGAGATGCATCGACATCTGCGGTTCGCCGTCCACCGTCGGCCAGACGGGCCTGACGTAGTGCTTCTCGGTCTCGAACGCGAGGTTGTAGCCCGCGTCCTCCGACGGGGCGACGGCGGCGCCGTACTCGTCCTCGTTGAAGACCTGCCAGCCGAGGAGCCGCGCGTAGAAGTGCGCCAGCGCCCGGCCGTCTGCGGCGTCCAGGACGACTCCCCACCACTGCTTCTGGGTCCGCAGCGCCATGGTCACGCCCTCTTCTCGTCCACCGGAAGCCCCCTTGCCTCCGGTGACCCCGGGGAGACAGGGGCGCTCAGGAACCACCGGTGGCCGAAGGGGTCTCGGAACACTGCGACCCGGCCGGCGGCGGGGTTGTCCTCCGGCCCTCTGTCGAGCACCGCACCTCCGGCGACGACCCGGTGCACGAGGCCGTCGACGTCGTCGACCGTGAGGTGCAGGGTCACCGCCGCTCCGCGCCCCGGAACAGGAGCCTCGACCTGGATCTCGGGGTACTCGTCCGACATCATCCAGCGGGCACTGCCTAACGTGAGCTCAGTGTGGCCGATCCGTCCGTCTTGCATGACGATCGGCTCGTAGGTCACCCGGGCGCCGAGGTGCTCGACGTACCAGTCGAGCGCCGACCGGGCGTCTCGCACCGCGAGGTACGGCGTCAGCTCGCTCATCGGTCCCCCTCTCGAGGCGGGAGCTGTCGCCGCCAGCCTCCTGGGTCGGGCCCGTCCGGGGCAAGCCCTCGGACCTTCACCAGCAGGGCGGGTGGCGGTCCTGCCACGGGACGGCTGCCTCGACCTGCGCACAGAGCGAGAGAAGCAGCTGCTCCTGGGCCGGGCGGGCGGCCAGCATCACGCCCACCGGGAGCCCCTCGGGCGTCAGGTGCAGCGGCAGCGAGGCCGCGGGCATGCCGGTGACGTTCCAGGCCGAGGTGAACGGCGTGAAGCGCTTCTGGTTCTCGAAGTCGCGGGCCGGGTCGTCGTCGTCACGGATCTCGCCCACGAGCAGAGGCGGCTGCGCCAAGGTCGGGGTCAGCACGGCGTCGTACGGCGCGAGCCTCTGCAACGCGCCCGCCGCGATCCGGCGCATCTCGCCGACGGCAAGCCCGAACTCCGGCCCGCTCACGGCCTCACCCCATGTCCGGAGCCAGCGGCTCAGCGGCCGCAGCAGGTGCTCGGTCTCGTCCGGCACCGGCGAGAGCGTGGAGAGCACGGCCCAGCAGGTCTCGAAGGTGGGCACGGCATCGGCCGCGAGGGGTACGTCGATCTCCTCCACGTCGTGGCCGAGCTCCTCGAGCAGCCGGGTGGCGCCGTCGTAGGCACGCAGGCACTCGGGATGGACGTCGGCGGAGGCGATCACGGGGGTGCTGAACCGGGCGACGCGGAGCCGTCCGGGGTCGCGTGAGCAGGCGTCGAGGAAGGTCTGCCCCTCCGGCAGCGGCGGGGCCCAGAACGGGTCGCCGACGGCAGGGCCCGCCATCACGTCGAGCAGCGCGGCGGCGTCGCGCACCGTCCGGGCGAGCGGACCGTTTGCCCCCAGGCCGACCGGGTCGCCGTAGACCGGACCCGCGCTGATCCGTCCCCGGGTCGGCTTCAGCCCGAAGAGGCCGCAGCAGCTCGCGGGGATCCGGATCGAGCCGCCGCCGTCGGAGCCCTGGGCGACCGGGACCAGGCCCGCCGCGACGGCTGCGGCCGCGCCGCCGCTCGATCCGCCGGCCATCCGGTCGAGGTCGAAGGGGGTGCGCGAGGGCGGAGCGACGTCCGGCTCGGTGTAGCAGGGCGAACCGAACTCCGGGGTGCTGGTCTTCCCGAGGCTGGGCATCCCGGCCGCCTCGACCCGCAGCACGACCTCGTCGGAGACGTCGGGCACGAAGTCCGCGGTGGCGGCGGAGCCGAAAGTGGTCCGGATGCCGGCGGTCATGTTCAGGTCCTTGACCGCGGTCGGCACCCCGAAGAGCGGCGGCAAGGGCTCCTCGGCGTCCGCGGAGCGCAGCCGCTGCTCAACGAGGGCCGCGTGCTCACGAGCCTGCCCGCCGGTCACGGTCACGAACGCTCCGACCTCGTCGGAGAGCCGATCGATGCGCGCCAGGTAGTGGTCGACGAGCTCCCGCGGAGACACCTCACGGGCCCGGACTGCGGCACCCTGCTCGAGGGCGGTCAGGTCATGCAACTGCGTCATGGCGGGACGTTACCGCCGTTCACGGACAACGGCGTCATCCGAGGTACCGGCGTGGCCACTTGCCGTGTACCGCCTCCCGCGTGGCCGGGCGGGCCTCAGGTGACGGCGGGAAGCTTCCCGAGGGCCTCGGCCACGGCGGCCTGCAGCTCGGGGTCCTCCCAGCCGTGGTCCACGATCTGGCCCGACAGGTAGGCGTCGTACGCGGGCAGGTCGAGGTGCCCGTGGCCGCACAGCGCGGTGAGGATCACCTTCTCCTCACCGCTCTCCCGGCAGCGGACGGCCTCGTCCACCGCGGCGGCGAGCGCGTGGGTCGGCTCGGGTGCGGGCACGATGCCCTCCGTGCGCGCGAACAGGACTCCGGCGGCGAAGCACTCCGTCTGCGGCTTGGCGACCGCCTCGATCTCCCCCTCCTCGTAGAGGTGGCTGATCAGCGGGCTCATGCCGTGGTAGCGCAGTCCCCCGGCGTGGATCGGGTCGGGCACGAAGTCGTGGCCCAACGTGTGCATCTTCATCAGCGGCGTCATCCCGGCGGTGTCGCCGAAGTCGTAGGCGTAGGTGCCCTGCGTCAACGACGGGCACGCGGAGGGCTCGACGGCCCGCACCGCCGGCCCCATCCGACCGGCCCACTTCTCCCGCAGGAACGGGAACATGAGCCCGCCGAAGTTCGACCCGCCGCCGGTGCACCCGACCAGCAGGTCGGGGGTCTCACCGGCCTTGGCGAGCTGCAGCAGCGCCTCCTCGCCGATGATCGTCTGGTGCAGCAGCACGTGGTTGAGCACGCTGCCGAGGGCGTAGTTCGTGGCCGGGTCCTGGGCGGCCATCTCGACCGCCTCGCTGATGGCGATCCCGAGGGAGCCGGTGGAGTCGGGGTGCTCTGCCAGGATCTTGCGCCCGGCCTCCGTGAGGTCGGACGGGCTGGGGTGCACCTTGCCGCCGAACGTCTCGATCATCATGCGCCGGTAGGGCTTCTGGTCGTACGAGGCGCGCACCTGCCAGACCTCGCACTCGAGGTCGAACTGGGCGCAGGCGAAGGCGAGCGCGGTCCCCCACTGGCCGGCGCCGGTCTCGGTCGTGAGCTTCTTGATCCCGGCCTTGGCGTTGTAGAACGCCTGCGGCACCGCGGTGTTGGGCTTGTGGGACCCGGCCGGGGACACGCCCTCGTACTTGTAGTAGATCCGCGCGGGCGTCCCGAGCGCCTTCTCCAAGCGGTGCGCACGATAGAGGGGGCTCGGCCGCCACAGCCGGTAGACGTCGAGCACCTCGTCGGGGATCTCGACGTACTGCTCGCCGGAGACCTCCTGCATGATCAGGTCCATCGGGAACAGCCCCGAGAGGTCGTCGGGCCCGACCGGCTGGCCGGTGCCCGGATGCAGCACCGGTGGAGGCGGGGACGGCAGGTCGTGCAGGACGTTGTACCAGCGCGTCGGCATCTCGTCCTCGGTCAGCAGGATCTTGTGCTGCTTGATCTCGGTCATCGACGTACCTCCGGCTCGAAGCGACTGGACGACTGCCGTTGAGGGCGACTGTGTCACATCTCACCGGGCCGAGTCACCGGGATACGGACAGCGTGGGACTACTGCGGCCTCTCGCCGTGGCGTCGCAGGCCGAAGGTCACCGCGTCGAGCAAGGCTCCCCACGACGCCTCGATGACGTTGTGGCCCACCCCCACCGTGACCCACGAGCTCTCACCGTCGCTGGTCTCGATCAGCACGCGCGTGACCGCGTCGGTGCCGTGCCCCTGGTCGAGGATGCGCACCTTGTAGTCGATGAGCTCGAACTTGGCGACCTCCGGGTACGCCTGCCCGATCGCCTCGCGAAGCGCCTGGTCCAGCGCGTTGACCGGGCCGTTGCCCTCGCCGGTCGTGATGATCCGGGCCCCGCCGGCGCGCAGCTTGATGGTCGCCTCCGACACCGCCTCGTCGCCCGGCTTGGAGTCGGTGATCACGCGCCAGGACTCGATCTCGACGTACGACGGCCGCGTCCCCTCGACCTCCTCGATGAGCAGCAGCTCGAAGGACGCGTCGGCCGCCTCGAACGTGTGTCCACGCGACTCGAGGTCCTTGACCCGGTTCGTGATCCGCGTGACGAGGTCCTTGTCCTCGCTCAGGTCGAAGCCGAGCTCGCGTCCCTTCAGCTCGATGCTGGCGCGCCCGGCCATGTCCGAGACCAGCAGGCGCATGTCGTTGCCCACGAGCATCGGGTCCATGTGCTGGTACAGGTTCGGGTCGACCTTGATCGCGCTCGCGTGCAGCCCTGCCTTGTGCGCGAAGGCGCTGACCCCGACGTAGGGCTGGCGGGAGGCCGGCGGGAAGTTCGTGACCTCGGCGACCGCGTGGGCGATGCGCGTGGCCTCACGCAGGTGGCCGGGCGGGAGCACCTGGCGCCCCAGCTTGAGCTCGAGGTTCGCCACGACCGAGACCAGGTCGGCGTTGCCCGTGCGCTCGCCGTAGCCGTTGAGGGTGCCCTGCACGTGGGTCGCACCGGCGTCCACGGCGGCCAGCGTGTTCGCGACCGCGCAGCCGGTGTCGTTGTGGCAGTGGATGCCCACGCGGACACCGGTGGTCTGGATGACGTCGTCGACCACGTCGGCCACCCACCCCGGCAGCATTCCGCCGTTGGTGTCGCACAGGGCCGCCACGTCGGCCCCGGCCTCGGCGGCCGTCCGGAGCACCTCGAGGGCGTAGTCGCGGTTCGCGCGGTAGCCGTCGAAGAAGTGCTCGGCGTCGAGGAAGACCTGCTTCCCCTCGGCCCGGAGGTGTGCGACCGTGTCGCGCACCATCGCGAGGTTCTCCTCCAGGGTCGTGCGCAGCGCGAGCTCGACGTGCCGGTCGTGGGACTTCGCGACCAGCGTGACCACGCCGGCACCGCTGTCGCGCAGCGCGGCGACCAGGGGGTCGTCGGCCGCCTTCATGCCTGCCCTGCGGGTCGCCCCGAACGCCGTCAGCTGCGCGTGCTCGAGCTTCAGCTCCTCGCGTGCGCGGCGGAAGAACTCGGTGTCCTTGGGGTTCGCCCCCGGCCAGCCGCCCTCGATGTAGCCGACCCCGAGGCCGTCGAGCTGGCGAGCGATGGTCAGCTTGTCCGCGACAGAGAGGTTCAGGCCCTCCTGCTGGGCGCCGTCGCGCAGCGTCGTGTCGTAGACGTGGAAGTCGCCGGAGGCGGTGCCGGCTGTGCTCATCGTGGGACCTCGACTCGGGTGGTACTGCTCTGACTGTGTGCGTGGCTCGTCGTGCTGGGTTGGGGACTGTCCGGGGCAACAAAAAAACCTCCCGTGGTCACGAGAGGTCAGCGCACCGAGTGGAGCTCGATGCGCTAGCTGATAATGATCTGCTGCCTGGTCACGCCTCGAGTCTGCCAGACCTGTCCAGGCCTCGGAACCGCGTCTCGCGATCCGGTCCCCCGGTCTGCTCCGCTCAGAACCACCTTGCGAGGTCGCCCAGCAACGTCCCCTGGCGCCACGGCGCCCCCGGCATCGGATCCCAGGCAACTCCGCCGTCGAGCAACGTGTAGGCGCAGAAAGCGGCTGCCGCCGCGACGACGGCGACCCCGACCCAGCCGACCCAGGTCACGCGCGTGGCGCTCAGGATCAGCGAGCGGGTGGGGACACGGACCCGCCGGCCGGCCGGACCCCACCACAGGGAGAACGCGAGCACGCCACCCATGGCGATGAGGCTGCCCTCGACGGGCGGCCGAAACAGCAGGAGGCCGAGCCCGACGAGGAACGCGAGCGCCGCCGACCAGAGCATCAGCACGAGCGTGCCTCCGGTCGCGACGAGCAGGTACCACGGGGACGTGATCGCGGCGAGCGGACCGTCGTACCAACGGCGGCCGCGGCGCCACACCCGGTCCTGGGACGCCTCCGCGGTCCACGAGTAGGTGCGCACCAGGAGCGCTGCCACGCCGATCGCCACCAGGGAGAGGTACGGCGCGAGCGCGAAGCCGAGACTGACCAGCGCGAAGAGGCCCGCGAGCAGCAGGCCTCGTTGGACGCGCGCTGTCCCGTTCGGCGGTGGGCGCCACGAGGCCGGTGGTGCGGGCTCGGGCCGGGACCCGGGCGGCGCCGGCTGCATGTACGGCGCCCGGGCGGCCGGCTGGACCGAGGTGAGCGGCGTCGTCCGAGAGTCGTCCACCGGGAGCGTGGCGGTCGGGCCGTCGACGAAGGTCTGAGCCACGGTCGGGGCGCCATCGAGCACGGCATGCTGGTCGGTGGCGATCACGTCGGTGGCGTCGTCGTCATGGCGGGGATGCGCGAGAGCCAGGGGCATCGTGAGCTGGTCGGCGGGCGGCGCGCTGCCACCCACGCGAGGTCGCAGGTCGGCGAGGAACGCTGGGAGGCTCGGCCGGGACGATGCGTCGGGCGACAAGGCGGCCTCGACCATCGGCAGGATCTCTGCCGGGACACCGGACAGGTCGTGCTCGCCCCGGCGGACCCGGTCCATGATCGCCATCGCGG
>DASSMS010000032.1:0-13970 GCA_035688575.1 Nocardioidaceae bacterium | reverse complement strand
CGTAGCCCCCACCGGCGTGGAGCTCGGCGTCGGCCCGCTCGTAGCGGCGCATCCCACGGTCCCGGGTCTCCGGGTCGGTCGAGGCCATCTCCGCCTCGGCGTCACGGAGCCTGCGTACGACGTCGTCGAGACCGCGCGCGGAGAGGATCCGGTCCTTCGCGATCACCTCGGGATCTCCGGTGCGGGGGTCCTGGGGAAGGTAGCCGACGCTCCCCGACGCCGTGACCTTTCCGGCGGCGGGCAGCCCCTCGCCGGCGAGGATCTTCGTCAGCGTGGTCTTTCCGGCGCCGTTGCGGCCCACGAGTCCGACCTTGTCTCCGGGCGCGACACGGAAGCTCACGTTCTCCATGAGCAGGCGCGCGCCCGCGCGGACCTCGAGCTGGTGGGCTGTGATCATGGAAGCGGTTACCTCGACGGGGTCAGGGGGTATAGCAGGCCAGGACGAAGAGGTGTCCGGCTCAGTCCGTCGCGCTCCTCACCCGTCTAGTCTACGAGACACAGTCACGCGTCCCCGCGGGCGGTACGACGCCCCGCCGGCCGTCGTACGGAAGGAAGAGCATGCGCTTCAACCCCAAGGCCCGCCTGGACACCGGCCAGGTCCAGAGCCGTCGCGGCAGCGGCGCTGGTGGTGGCGGCCTCGGCTTCCCTGTCGGCGGTGGCGGTGGCGGTATGAAGGTCGGTGGCGGCATCGGCGGCATCTTGGTGCTGGTCCTGATCTTCGTGGTCTCCCAGTACGCCGGAGGCGGTGGCTCGACCTTCCCCACCGGGCCCATCAGCGCCGACCGCCCCGTCTCCACCGACAGCCAGGCGCTCTCCCACTGCCGGACTGGTGCCGACGCGAACGAAGACCCCGACTGTGCTCGCGTCGCCGTCGTCAACAGCGTCCAGTCCTTCTGGACGGAGGCGCTGCCCCAGCAGGCCAACCGCGAGTACCAGCACGGCGACACCGTGATCTTCTCCGACCGGGTCAGCACCGGCTGCGGTGGCGCGACCTCACAGGTCGGACCGTTCTACTGCCCGCCGGACCAGCAGGTGTATCTCGACACGACGTTCTTCGAGGACATGCTCGAGAACCAGCTCGGTGGTCAGGGCGGCGACTTCGCGGAGGCCTACGTGCTCGCGCACGAGTACGGCCACCACGTCCAGAACCTCCTCGGCACGATGGGCCGCGTCCGCACGCAGCAGGGCGAGTCCAGCGACGCGGTCCGCCTCGAGCTTCAGGCCGACTGCTACGCCGGCATGTGGGCCAAGCACGCGACCGAGGCGGAGGACGCGAACGGCCAGGTCTTCATCGAGAACCTCACCCAGCAGGACATCGAGGAGGCCCTCGACGCCGCGCGTACGGTGGGCGACGACCGGATCCAGCAGCGCACCTCGGGCCGGGTCAACCCCGACGCCTGGACCCACGGCTCGGCGGAGCAGCGGATGCGCTGGTTCACGACCGGGCGGGACCAGGGCACGCTCCGCGCCTGCGACACGTTCGCCGCCGAGAAGCTCTGAACGTCCCGGGGTATGGACCGGAGGGACTGCGACAGAGTGTTCTCCTACACTCAGGTCCGCTGTCCGGTCCGAAAAAGAAAGGCGCATCCGTGGCCTCCTCCCGCCCCTCAAGCCCCGCTCGTGACGCGGCGCTCATCGCCGTGTTCGCCGGCTTCGTCGCCGCCCTCGGGGTCGTCCCGGCGTTCCAGCCTCCCGGCTTCAGCGTGCCGATCACCGCGCAGTCGCTCGGTGTGATGCTTGCGGGTGCGATCCTGGGGGGTCGCCGCGGCTTCGCAGCCCTTGCGCTCTTCCTGGCGCTCGTGGCCATCGGCCTCCCCCTGCTCGCCGGGGGCCGTGGTGGCCTCGGTGTCTTCGCCACCCCCTCCGCAGGATTCCTGCTCGCCTGGCCCGTCGCGGCGTTCGTCGTCGGCTGGCTGACCGAACGCGGCGGAGCACCGTACCGCCTGACCTGGGGCGTGGTCGCCAACATTGTCGGCGGCATCGTCGTGCTCTACGCGGCGGGCATCGCGGGTATCGCGGCGTTCACAGGCTCGGTGTGGGCGGCGGCCGTGTCCACCTGGATCTTCATCCCAGGTGACCTGGTCAAGGCTGTCCTGGCAGCGCTGGTCGCCCGTGGTGTCCACGCGGCTTACCCGGGTCTCATCGCCGCACGGCGTGACCGCACCGAGGAGCCCACGGCTGTCTGACCGGGTCGTCGACGTCACCGCGGCCGCCGACCCGGTGGCCGCGGTGATCGACGCCCATCAGCGCGGGGACCGCCTCGGACTGCGCACCTCAGGCACCTCCGGCCGGCCGCGGGCGGTCGTGCGCACGACGGCCTCCTGGTTCGACTCGTTCGAGCACGTCACAAGGCTGCTCGGCATGGGGAGCACGTCGAGGGTCTGGGTCCCGGGTCCGCTCGCGGCGACCATGAACCTCTTCGCGGCCGTCCACGCGGCGCAGGTCGGTGCAGCCGTCGACGCGTCGCCCGCAGGCGCGACCCATGCCGTGCTGACCCCGGCCGCACTCTCCCGTGCGCTGGCCCAGGGGGTCGACCTCGCCGGCGTTCACCTCCTCGTCGCCGGCGACCGCCTGGGTGCTGTGCTCCGCGACACCGCACTCACCCACGGCGCCGGCCGTGTGAGCCACTACTACGGTGCCGCCGAGCTGTCGTTCGTGGCGTGGGGCTCGCACGCCGACGACCTGCGTCCGTTCCCTGGGGTCGAGGTGGACTGCCGCGACGGTCTGGTCTGGGTCCGCTCCCCCTACGTCTGCCTCGGGTACGACGGTCCCGACGGCCCCCTGACCCACGGGGCGGACGGCTTCGTGACCGTCGGCGACCGTGGCAGCCTCCGGGACGGCATCCTGCGCCTCCACGGCCGCGGAGACGAGACCGTCGTGACGGCAGGGGCCACCGTGCTCGTCGCGGAGGTGGAGGCGGCGCTGGAGGAGGCGACCGGACATCGCGTTGCCGTCGTGGGCCTCCCCCACCCCGACCTCGGACAGGTCCTGTGCGGCGTGGTGACCGACCGCGACTCCCTCCCAGCGCTACGCGCCGGGGCCAGGAGCTCGCTTCCACCCGGCCATCGACCGCGGCGCTGGTTCGAGGTGCCCGCACCTCCCCTCACCGCGGCCGGGAAGCTGGACAGAGAGAAGCTCGCGAGCATGCTCATGGCGACCGAAGAGGTGCGCGCTCGTGCCTGACGCACCCGTCATCGTGGCTGCTCTGCGCACCCCCATCGGCACCGCCGGGAGGTCACTCGCTCCGGTCGACGCCGCGGGGCTGGCGGCACCGGTGCTGCGTCGCCTCGCCGCTGTCCTCCCGGGGGTCCCGGTCGACGACGTCGTGCTCGGCAACTGCATGGGCCCCGGCGGTGACGTCGCGCGGGTCGCAGCACTCGCCGCGGGCCTTCCCGTCGAGGTCCCGGCGATGACCGTGGACCGCCAGTGCGGGAGCGGGCTGGCTGCGATCGCGACGGGTGCCGCACTGGTGCGGGAGTCACCGGGGCTCGTCCTCGCGGGAGGCACCGAGTCGGCTTCCACGGCACCCTGGCGGTTCTGGCCACCGAAGGGTGACGAGCCGCCCCGGCGCTTCGAACGTGCGCCCTTTGCCCCCGAGGACGTCGGCGACCCAGACATGGGCCTCGCCGCCGATCTGCTCGCCCAGGAGAGCGGCGTCTCCCGGGACCGCCAGGACGCCTACGCCGCGCAGTCCCACGCCCGGGCGCACGCGACCCAACAGGCGGGCGGCTTCGAGGCGGAGCTGGTCCCCGTCGGCAGGGTCGAGCGCGACGAGCGCCCGCGCCCTGGCCTGAGCGCCGGGAGGCTGGCGCGGCTGAGGCCGACCTTCCGGCCCGACGGCACGGTCACGCCCGGCAACGCCTGCGGCGTCAACGACGGGGCGGCCGCCGTCGCCCTCGTCGACGCCGAGACCCACGCGGGGCTGAGGCTGCCGGGTCTGCGGATCGTCGCCTCCGCGACGGCCGGCGTGCACCCCAACCGCCCCGGCATCGGGATCGTCCCCGCAGTGCGGGCGGCCCTCGCACGCGCCGGCCTCGACCTCGAGGCGATCGACGTCGTCGAGCTCAACGAGGCCTTCGCGGGACAGGTGCTCGCGTGCTGCGACGAGCTCGGCCTCGACCCGGCACGGGTGTGCCCGCAGGGCGGCGCTCTGGCGCTCGGACACCCCTGGGGCGCCTCCGGGGCGGTCCTCGTCGTGCGCCTGTTCACCCAGCTGGTGCGCCAGGCCGGAGGCCACTTCGGGCTGGCCGCGATCGCCGTGGGCGGCGGCCAGGGCGTCGCGATGGTCGTCGAACGCACCTGATCCGCGTCGCCGTACCCCCTTCGAGCCACAGCCCGACCTCGCAAGCGGCCTGCGACCCACCGGCCGGGCCCTCCGACGGACCGGGCAGCACCATCCCACTCGGGTAGCGGTGGCATGGCCCGAGCGGCCCATGGGTTCTCGCCCGTTTCCCTGCCAAAGCGGACAAACCAACGCCGCGTGAGTCGACCGAAGAGCCGGTGGACGACCAAGGGCTATGCCTGAAATGGCCTCGTGAGGGTCTGTTGCCGGGACGAGTCGTGACCAAACACTCGGTTCTTCGGATATCGGACGAGGGGGAAACGAGTCCCATATCCCGATTGGGGTCCGGGGGGATTCATGGCTACACAACTGCGTGGCGCGCCCGCGCCGCACCAGCGGGCGTCCCGTCGACCGCCTCGGCGGGTCGACGTCGGCGTCAGCACGCTGGTCGCGCTGGTGCCCGCCCACAACGAGGAGGCCGGCATCGCCGCCGCGGTGCAGAGCCTGCAGGCGCAGGGCCGCAGGCCGGACCGTGTCGTCGTGGTCGCCGACAGCTGCACGGACCGGACGGCGCAGGTCGCCGCTGAGCAGGGGGCCGAGGTCTGGGTGACCGTGGACAACGAGCACCAGAAGGCCGGAGCCCTGAACCAGGCCCTCCGTTTGCTGCTCACCACCCTCGACGACGACGCGTTCGTGCTCGTCACCGACGCGGACTCCACCCTCGTCCCGGAGTTCCTCGACACCGCACTGGCCGAGTTCGCCGACCCGAACGTCGGCGCGGTGGGCGGCGTCTTCCACGGCGAGCCCGGCGGTGGTCTGCCCGGGCTCCTGCAGCGGATGGAGTACACCCGGTACGCCCGGGAGCTCTCGCGTCATGACCACGTCTGGGTCCTTACGGGCACCGCCACGTTGCACCGTGCGTCGGTGCTGCGGCTGGTCGCTGCCGCCCGAGGCGCGGGGTTGCCAGGCCTGAGGGGAGACGTCTACGACAGGGCCGCCCTCACCGAGGACATGGAGATCACCCTCGCGATCAAGGCGCTGGGGTACCGCGTCTCCTCGCCCCCGCGCTGCAAGGTCGTCACCGAGGTCATGCCGACGTGGTCGGCGCTGTTCCGGCAGCGTCTGCGCTGGCAGCGCGGAGCGGTCGAGAACCTGCGCACCTACGGCGCGAGCCGACTCACCGCGCCCTACCTGTTCCAGCAGGGACTCATGGCGGTCGGGATGCTCGCCATGGGCCTCTACCTGGTCTACATGGTTTGGTGGCTGGCGGGGCCCGGCCTCGAGCCCTCCGGGTTCTGGCTGTCGGTCGGGGCGGTCTTCCTCGTCGAGCGCCTGGTCACCGTCTGGCGGATGGGCTGGCGTCAGCGGGCCGTCGCCGCGGTGATGTTGGTCGAGTGGGTCTACGACCTGTTCCTCCAGTCGGTGGTCATCCGCGCCGCCTTCGACTTCTTGCTGCACCGGCCCACGGTGTGGCATCACGCATCCGTTGAAGGGAGGTGACAAGCATGTACGGAGCCCAGGTGAACCCTGCCGTTGCCGGGTTGCCGGCGACCGGAGCCGCGTTCGGCGTCTCGACGACGATCGGTCTCCTCGTCGCCGCGCTCACGTTGGTCTTCGCCGGCATGGCGCTGGCCAGGATCGCGCCGGCCCGACGTCGCTGGTGAGTGGCCGCCCCTACCCGGGTGCGTGCCAAGATGGTGGTCCCAGCCCCGTGCACGAAGGTCCTCCGCATGCCCGTGATCGACGTCCGAGGGGTCACGCATGCCTACGGTGACGGCCAGGCCCGCCGCCTCGTGCTGCGGGACGTCTCGGTCACCCTCTCCGAGCAGCGCGTCGGTGTCATCGGCGCCAACGGCTCAGGGAAGTCGACCTTCGTTCGCCTCCTGAACGGGCTCGTCCTCCCCTCCGAGGGGACGGTGAGCGTGCACGGGCTGGACACCCGGAAGCAGGGCCGCGAGGTCCGCAGGCGGGTCGGCTTCTGCTTCACAGACCCCGACGCCCAGATCGTCATGCCCACGGTGGCCGAGGACGTCGCCTTCGGCCTCCGCCGCCGAGGCCTCGGCAAGGCAGAGGTGGCGGCCAGGGTCCGCGCCACGCTCGAGACCTACGGGCTGGCCGACCACGCCGACCACCCCGCACACCTGCTCTCCGGTGGGCAGAAGCAGCTCCTCGCCCTGTCCTCCGTCCTCGTCACCGACCCCGACGTCCTCGTGCTCGACGAGCCCACCACGCTGCTCGACCTGCGCAACGCCGCCGTCGTCCAGCGGGTGGTCCGCGACCTGCCCCACCAGGTCGTCCTCGTCACCCACCACCTCGACCTGCTCGACGGCTTCGACCGCGTCCTGGTCTTCGACGAGGCGCGGCTGGTGTACGACGGGCAGCCGGACGCCGCCGTCGCCGTCTACCGCAAGCTCATGGCCCGCGAGGTCCTCGGATGAGCTCGCTCGGGCTGTACATCCCCGGCGGCTCCCCGCTTCATCGGATGCGGGCGGGCACGAAGCTCTTGCTCATGCTCCTCGCGGGCGCCGGCTCGGTCCTCCTCGACCACCCGTGGCAGGCAGCGACCGCGGTGGCCGTGGCACTCCTCGGGTACGCGGTGGCAGGGCTGTCCTGGCGGGTCGCGCTGCGCCAGGTGCGTCCGCTGCTGTGGATCGTCGGTTTCGTGGCGGTCTTCCACACCGTGGTCAACGGGTGGGAGCGCGCCGTGGTCTTCGTCGGGATGATCGTCTCCCTGGTGCTGCTCGCCGGGCTGGTGACCCTGACCACCCGCACCACCGACATGGTCGACGCCGTCGTCCACGGGCTCCGTCCCCTGCGGCGAGTCGGTGTCCACCCGGAGCGGGTCGGACTGCTCCTGGCCCTGGGCATCCGCTCGGTACCGGTGGTGGTCGGCCTGGCCGAGGAGGTCCGCGACGCCCAGCGTGCCCGCGGCCTGACCGCCAGCCCCCGGGCCTTCGCGGTCCCCCTCATCGTGCGTTCGCTCCGCCACGCCGACGCGCTCGGCGACGCCCTCGTGGCGCGCGGAGTCGACGACCAGGTGTGAGGCCGGCCAGGGCTCCGACCGGGTGATGCGCGAGGCCCTCCCGAGCGCGGCGTGGGACGGGGGGCTCAGGGCTCGGTGACCGTGACCGCCACCGACCACGCGTCAGCCACCGCCGCCTCGAGCACACTGCGGCGAGGGTCCGGGACGGGCAGCCACAGCTCGGTGCGATGCCCTGCCCGACCCCGAAACCGGGGGTCGGCGAGTACGGCGTCGACGGCGCTGCGATCTCCCCCGCACACCAGCGAGTCGACCCCGCCGAACTCCGTCACGAGCACCCGGTGCGCATGCTCGGCGGCCGCCTCGTAGGCCTGCCGGGCCTGGTTGTCCCTGCGACGGGCGAACCGCTGCTGGCTCTGGCCTCCCGCCTTCGTGCGTCCCTGGACGTGCCGTTGGCCGACCTTGGACACCACGGGCGAGGGGCCGGTCCCTGCCGCCACGGCGAACCCGCCCTTGCGCACGAGCAGCACGCCCCACCGCACCGGCCGGAGCGCCGCCCCGTGCAGGCCCACGACGTCGGGCGGACCGCCGTACTCCTGGTCGAACGGAAGGGCCGCCTCCGCGACCGCTCCGTCGGGAGCGGTCGCGACGAGGCGGCCCTCATGCACTGCCATTGCCGGGGCCCCGTGACGGGTCCCGAAGTTCTCGAACCACCGCACGAGGCGCCCGGCAGGCACGAGCACCGTGCGGGAGGTGCTCACCTCAGACGTTGAAGCCCAGGGCGCGCAGCATCTCGCGGCCGTCGTCGGTGATCTTGTCCGGTCCCCACGGGGGCATCCAGACCCAGTTGATCAATACGTTGTTGACCAGGCCTTCGAGCGCCTGGTTGGTCTGGTCGGTGATCACGTCGGTCAACGGACAGGCCGCCGAGGTGAGCGTCATGTCGATGACGGCGTTGCTGTCCTCGTCGACGTGAACGCCGTAGACGAGGCCGAGGTCGACGACGTTGATGCCGAGCTCTGGGTCTACGACGTCCTTCATCGCCTCGGTGACGTCGTCCTCGGTCACAGTCGAACCGCCCGCGGCGGCGAGGTCGACCTCGGGGAGGTCGCTGGTGTCGGTGTGGTCGGTCATGCTTGCTCCTTCGATTCGGTCCCGAGGACCCGAGATGTCGCGTCCTTCCACGCCATCCATGACAGTAATGCGCACTTCACACGGGCCGGGAACTTCGCCACGCCCGCGAAGGCGATGCCGTCCTCGAGCACGTCCTCGTCCGGCTCGACGGTCCCGCGGCCCTGCATGAGGGTCTGGAAGTCCTCGTGCACGGACAGGGCCTCGGCGACAGTCTTGCCGATGAGGAGGTCGGTCATCACCGAGGTCGCCGCCTGGCTGATCGAGCAGCCCTCGGCGTCGTACGAGATGTCCTCGACCACGGCATCGTGACCGTCGCCGGACAGGTGCACCCGCAGCGTGATCTCGTCCCCGCAGGTGGGGTTCACGTGGTGAACCTCGGCCTCGTAGGGCTCGCGAAGGCCGGCGTTCAACGGGTTCTTGTAGTGGTCCAGGATGATCTCCTGGTAGAGCGAGTCGAGGTCCTGGGTCATGTCGCTCAGCCCACCCGGAAGTACTTCTTGGTGTACTCCAACCCCTCGATCAGCGTGTCGATCTCCTCAGGCGTCGTGTAGAGGTACGACGAGGCGCGGGTCGAGCTCTGCACGCCGAACCGCTTGTGGGCCGGCTTCGCGCAGTGGTGTCCTGCGCGCACCGCGATGCCCCTGGAGTCGAGCACCTGGCTCACGTCGTGAGGGTGGATCCCCTCGATCTCGAAGGAGATCGCACCACCGCGGTGCTCGACGGACGTGGGCCCGAGGACCTTCAGTCCGCGGATCGTGGACAGCCCCTCGAGCGTGTAGCGGGTGATCGCCTCCTCGTGCGCGCGGACGTTATCCATCCCGATCGCGGAGAGGTAGTCGACCGCGACGCCCAGGCCGACAGCCTCGGTGATCGGCGGGGTGCCAGCCTCGAACTTGTGGGGGATCCCGGCGTACGTCGACCGCTCCATCGACACGGTTGCGATCATCTCGCCTCCCCCGAGGAACGGCGGCAGCTGCTCGAGCAGCTCACGCCTGCCCCAGAGCACACCGAGCCCCGTGGGGCCCACCACCTTGTGCGCGGTGAACGCGAGGAAGTCGGCACCGGAGGCGACCACGTCGACCGGCATCTGCGGGACCGCCTGCGAGGCGTCCACGACGACGACCGCCCCGACCTCGTGGGCCCGGTCGGCGATCTGGCGGACCGGGTTCACGGTGCCGAGCATGTTCGAGACCCAGGTCAGGGAGACCACCTTGGTGCGCTCGGTGATCAGCTCGTCGATGTTCGACAGGTCGAGGTGCCCGTCGTCGGTCAGGCCGAACCAGCGCAGGGTCGCGCCCTTGCGCTCGGTGAGCAGCTGCCACGGGACGATGTTGGAGTGGTGCTCCATCTGGGTGATGACCACCTCGTCGCCCTCACCGATCTCCAGAGGTCCACGTGCCCAGGCCAGCGTGTTCGCGACGAGGTTGAGCGCCTCGGAGGCGTTCTTCGTGAAGATCACCTCGTCGCGGGACGGTGCGCCGATGAACGCCGCGACCTTGTCCCGGGCCTCCTCGAAGGCAGCCGACGCCTCCGCGCCCACCTGGTGCATGGCGCGGGCGACATTGGCGTTGTGACGCTCGAGGTGGTCGACCATCGCGTCGATGACCACCTGCGGCTTCTGCGAGGTGTTCGCGCTGTCGAGGTAGACCAGGGGGAACCCGTCGGCGAGCGTGCGCGACAGGATCGGGAAGTCCTTCCGGATCAGCTCAAGCCCGGGCAGAAGCCCTGGCAGGGCTACTGACGTCGTCACTTCTCAATCCTTCCATGTCGCGTCGAGCGGATGATGCTCTGGCCGGATGCCCTGCAAGGCGGAGGAGGGCGCCGGCCGGGACATCAGACGCCGGCGCGGACGTACTTGTCGTAACCGGTGGCCTCGAGCTGCTCGGCGAGCTCGGGACCGCCCTCCTCGGCGATCCGGCCGTTGACGAACACGTGCACGAAGTCGGGCTTGATGTAGCGCAGGATGCGCGTGTAGTGCGTGATCAGGAGGACACCGCGGTCACCCTGCTCCCGGAACCGGTTCACTCCCTCGGAGACGATCTTGAGGGCGTCGATGTCGAGGCCGGAGTCGGTCTCGTCGAGGACTGCGACCTTGGGGTTGAGGAGCTCGAGCTGGACGATCTCGTGGCGCTTCTTCTCACCGCCGGAGAAGCCCTCGTTGACGTTGCGCTGTGCCATGGCGGTGTCCATCGAGACCCGCTCCATGGCGGCGTTTACGTCCTTGATCCAGGTGCGCAGCTTGGGCGCCTCGCCGTCGATCGCGGTCTTGGCGGTGCGCAGGAAGTTCGCCACCGAGACGCCGGGGACCTCCACGGGGTACTGCATGGCCAGGAAGAGGCCGGCGCGGGCGCGTTCGTCGACGCTCATCTCGAGCACGTCGACGCCGTCGAGGGTGACCGAGCCACGCGTGATGGTGTACTTCGGGTGCCCGGCGATGGAGTAGGCCAGGGTGGACTTGCCCGAGCCGTTCGGGCCCATGATCGCGTGGGTCTCGCCGTCCCTGATGGTCAGGTCGACGCCCTTCAGAATCTCCTTCGGTCCGTCCTCGGTGTCGACGCTGACGTGCAGGTCGCGGATCTCCAGCGTAGGCATTGTGTCTTAGTCCAATCGTCTCGTGTGTCGTGTCGTGAAGCTGTGTCGGCGGGCGTGCGCGCGGCGGTTCTAGTAGGGGGCCTGGACGTCGACGAGGACGTCGACGCCCTCGACCTTGACCGGGTAGATCGCCACCGGTTCGGTGGCGGGCAGCCCGGTCGGCTTGCCGGTGCGCAGGTCGAACCTCGAGCCGTGCAGCCAGCACTCGATCTGGTCGCCCTCGACGTCCCCTTCCGACAGCGCGATCGCGGCGTGGGAGCACTCGTCGTAGACGGCGTACCAGTCCTCGCCGTCGCGGACGACTGCGACAGACACACCATCGACCTCGACCGCCAGCGCCGTGCCGGGCTGGACGTCGTCGGTTCCGCAGGCACGCACGAAGCTCATGCCGCCGACCCGGGGTTGGCGCCCACGTTCTTCGCCAGCTCTGCCTCGACCGTGGCCAGGAGCCCCTCCTCCAGTGCCGGGACTCCGACCTTCTTGATGATGTCGGCGAAGAACCCGTGCACGACGAGACGGCGGGCCTCGTCCTCCGCGATGCCGCGGGACTGCAGGTAGAACAGCTGCTGGTCGTCGAACCTTCCCGTGGTCGAGGCGTGGCCGGCGCCCTCGATCTCGCCGGTCTCGATCTCGAGGTTCGGCACCGAGTCGGCCTGGCAGCCGTCGGTGAGGACGAGGTTCCGGTTCGACTCGTAGGTCTCGATGCCCTCGGCCACCTTGCGGATCAGCACGTCGCCGATCCACACCGCGTGGGCGCCCTCACCCTGGAGCGCGCCCTTGTAGTCGACGTTGCTGCGCGTCTTGGGTGCGTTGTGGTCCACGAACAGCCGGTGCTCGATGTGCTGGCCGGCGTCGGCGAAGTACAGCCCGAGCAGCTCTGCCTCGCCACCGGGGCCGTCGTACTCGACCGAGGTGTTCATCCGGACCAGGTCGCCACCGAAGGAGACCGCGACGTGGCGCAGGTTGGCGTCCCGGCCGACCCTCGCGTGGTGGTGCGTGTGGTGAACGGCGTCGTCGGCCCAGTCGTTGACGGCGACGATGGTCAGCTGCGCGCCGTCACCGACGACGATCTCGACGTTCTCGGCCAGGGTCGCCGAGCCCTCGTAGCGCAGCACCACCGTCGCCCTGCTGTGAGGCTCGGCGGTGATGACCGCGTGCGCGGCCGTGGCGCCCTCGATGCCGGAGCCGGTGTGCGAGATGACGACCGGCTCGTCGAGCTCGGCCTCCTTCGGCACGGTCACGGCCAAGGTCTCGGCAGCGGCGTTCCAGGCCCGGGCGCTGACGCGGTCGTTGGGCACGTAGCGGCTCGAGCCACGCCGGTCGGAGCCCGCGTCGAGCCGCTCGACCTCGACGCCCTCGGGCACCTCGGTCTGCACGGTCACCGTGCGCGCAGAGAGGTCGCGGTCCTTGTGCAGGTCGCGCAGGCGCTTGAGCGGCGTGAACCGCCAGATCTCCTCGCGGCCCGTCGGCACCTCGAAGAAGTCGACGTCGAAGGAGCCCTCGGGGTGAAGGTGGCTGGCGACCTTCGTCTCCAGGGCACTGGCGACGTTCGGCGAGTCGGTTACTGTCACAGTCTTCGCTTTCTTCCTACGACACCTTCACGACGTTCAGGTGTAGGTCAGTGGTGAGGGGGCCCGCGTGGCGGCGCAGCCGACGCGCGAGTCTCCGTGGGCCGGCGTGGCGCCGAAGGCGACGCGTCAGCCCACGGCCCCCTCCATCTGGAGCTCGATCAGTCGGTTCAGCTCGAGGGCGTACTCCATGGGGAGCTCCTTGGCGATCGGCTCGACGAAGCCGCGGACGATCATCGCCATCGCCTCGTCCTCCTCCATGCCCCGGCTCATCAGGTAGAAGAGCTGGTCGTCGCTGACCTTGGAGACCGTCGCCTCGTGGGCCATCGACACGTCGTCCTCACGGACGTCGACGTAGGGGTAGGTGTCGGAACGGCTGATCTGGTCGACCAGCAGCGCGTCGCACTTCACGATGCTCTGCGAGTGCTCGGCGCCCTCGTTGACCTGCACGAGCCCGCGGTACGACGTACGACCGCCGCCGCGTGCCACCGACTTGGAGATGATCGAGCTCGAGGTGTTCGGCGCGGCGTGCACCATCTTGGCGCCGGCGTCCTGGTGCTGCCCTTCGCCCGCGAACGCGATCGACAGGGTCTCGCCCTTGGCGTGCTCGCCCATCAGGTACACCGCGGGGTACTTCATCGTCAGCTTCGACCCGATGTTGCCGTCGACCCACTCCATGGTGGCGCCGGCCTCGCAGGTCGCACGCTTGGTGACCAGGTTGTACACGTTGTTCGACCAGTTCTGGATGGTCGTGTAGCGGCAGCGGCCGCCCTTCTTCACGATGATCTCGACGACCGCGGAGTGCAGCGAGTCCGAGCTGTAGATCGGCGCGGTGCAGCCCTCGACGTAGTGCACGTAGGCGTCCTCGTCGACGATGATCAGCGTGCGCTCGAACTGGCCCATGTTCTCGGTGTTGATCCGGAAGTAGGCCTGCAGCGGGATGTCGACGTGGACGCCCTTGGGCACGTAGATGAACGAGCCGCCCGACCACACCGAGGTGTTGAGCGCGGCGAACTTGTTGTCGCCGACCGGGATCACCGTGCCGAAGTACTCCTGGAAGAGCTCCGGGTGCTCCTTCAGCGCCGTGTCGGTGTCGAGGAAGATGACGCCCTGCTCCTCGAGGTCCTCACGGATCTTGTGGTAGACGACCTCGGACTCGTACTGCGCGGCGACGCCCGCCACCAGCCGCTGCTTCTCCGCCTCGGGGATCCCGAGCCGGTCGTAGGTGTTCTTGATGTCCTCGGGCAGGTCCTCCCAGCTGGTGGCCTGCTTCTCGGTGGACTTCACGAAGTACTTGATGTTGTCGAAGTCGATGTTGCCGAGCTCCCCGCCCCACGTGGGCATGGGCTTGCGGTCGAAGAGCTTCAGGCCCTTGAGGCGGAGGTCGAGCATCCACTGGGGCTCGTCCTTCTTC
>DASSMS010000132.1:0-22502 GCA_035688575.1 Nocardioidaceae bacterium | reverse complement strand
CGCCGAGAAGGGCGTCAAGCGCGTCACCGTCGACGAGCTCGTTGCGGCCGCAGGGTTCACCCGGGGCGCGTTCTACTCGAACTTCTCGAGCATCGAGGAGGTCTTCTTCGCCGTCTTCGAGGACCAGGCCGAGCGGATGCTGGCGGCGGTCCGGGGAGCCATCGAGTCGGTACCCGAGGGAGACTTCTCGCTCGAGTCGCTCGGCGTGATCCTCGAGAGCCTGCATCCGTTCGGGCGGCAGTGGTACCTCGTCCACACCGAGTTCGTCCTGCTGGCGCTGCGCAACGACGAGGCCCGTGAGGTGCTCGCCGAGCACAGCCGCCGGTTCCGAGCCGAGCTCGTCGACGTCATCTCCGACGTGCTGGTCCGTCTCGAGCGGCGAGCCACCATTCCGCTCGAGCAGGTGACCGAGACAGCGGTCGCGCTCTACATGCACAGCATCGCCCAGGAGCATCTCGGCGAGTCGACTCTCGGCCCCGAGGAGCTGCTCGGCAGCGTGCTGCCCCAGGTCGTGCTCGGCCTGTCCGAGCCTCGGGCCTGACCCGGGTCGAGGCGTGCGGCCGCCGTACGCCCGACCGGGTGGTTGGCCGAGCGAGGATCCCGCGCCAGACTGGCGGCATCTACTGCCGAGCCAAGCGAGGTCACCGTGGCGTCCACCGCTGAGAACGAGAAGCAGCTGATCGAGTCGCTCCGCACCGGGTTGTTCATCGACGGGTCCTGGCGGGACGCGAGCGACGGGGCCACCTTCGAGGTCGAGGACCCCGCCACGGGCGAGGTGCTCACCACCGTCGCGAACGCGACACCCGAGGACGGCATGGCCGCCCTGGCCGCGGCGACCGAGGCCCAGAGGTCGTGGGGTATCACCGCTCCTCGTGAGCGCGCGGAGATCCTGCGCAGGGCCTTCGAGACCGTCACCGCCCGGGCGGACGACTTCGCGCTGCTCATGACGCTCGAGATGGGCAAGCCGCTCGCCGAGGCGCACGGCGAGGTCACCTACGGCGCCGAGTTCCTGCGCTGGTTCTCCGAGGAGGCCGCCCGGATCTCCGGGCGCTACGCGACCGCCCCCGACGGCAAGGCGCGGCTGATGGTCCACAAGCGTCCGGTCGGTCCGTCGTTGTTCATCACACCGTGGAACTTCCCGCTGGCGATGGCGACGCGCAAGATCGCGCCGGCGATCGCCGCGGGCTGCACGATGGTCGTCAAGCCGGCCACGCTGACGCCGCTCACCACCTTGCTGTTCGCCTCGGTGCTCGAGGAAGTCGGCCTTCCCGCGGGGGTGCTGAACGTCATCCCGACGAGCAACGCGGGCGCGGTGACCGGGCCGATCATCAAGGACCCCCGCCTTCGCAAGCTCTCGTTCACCGGCTCGACCGAGGTCGGCCGCGGCCTCCTGAAGGACTCCGCCGACCAGATCCTGCGTACCTCCATGGAGCTCGGCGGCAACGCCCCCTTCCTCGTGTTCGAGGACGCCGACCTCGACGCGGCGGTGGAGGGCGCGATGCTCGCCAAGCTGCGCAACATGGGCGAGGCCTGCACCGCGGCGAACCGCTTCATCGTCCACGAGACCGTCGCCGAGGAGTTCGGCAAGCGCCTGGCCGAGCGGATGGCCTCCCTTCCGGTCAAGCGCGGCACGGAGGAGGACTCCAAGATCGGCCCGCTCATCGACGAGAAGAGTCGGCAGAAGGTGCAGGAGCTCGTCGACGACGCGGTCTCCCGAGGCGCCGAGGTGCGCACCGGCGGCAAGCCGAAGGAGGGCGAGGGCTACTTCTACCCGCCCACGGTGCTCAGCAGTGTCGGCCGCGACGCCCGGATCATGGCCGAGGAGGTCTTCGGACCTGTGGCGCCGATCATCACCTTCACCGACGAGGACGAGGCCGTCGCCATGGCCAACGACACCGAGTACGGTCTCGTCGCCTATGCCTACACCCGCGACGTCAGCCGCTCCCTGCGCCTGGCGGACACCGTGGAGTCGGGCATGCTGGGCCTCAACGTCGGGATCGTGTCCAACCCGGCCGCGCCGTTCGGCGGGGTGAAGCAGTCCGGGCTGGGCCGGGAGGGCGGCTTCGAGGGCATCGAGGAGTTCCTCGAGACCAAGTACGTCGGACTCGCCGACCCCTTCGCGGACGTGCAGAAGGCCTGAGCCGAGTCCCCACGTCGTCGTACGGCGGTCCCTGCGCCCGTCGTACGGCGGGAGGCCGTTGTCGCGAGGACGGCCACTGTCCTCGCGACGTTCCCCGGGTGTCTTCCCATGGCAATTGGTGTCTTCCCTAGGCA
The DNA here is from genome assembly GCA_035688575.1 of Nocardioidaceae bacterium. GTDB lineage: Bacteria > Actinomycetota > Actinomycetes > Propionibacteriales > Nocardioidaceae > Nocardioides_C. The sequence continues at coordinate 20,228 of DASSMS010000132.1, read as the reverse complement.
AGATCACCGTGGGGAGAGACCAATTGCCTGCATCCCTTGGTAATTGATCCCCGCCGGGCCCCGGCCGGGCTGGGCTAGGAGGAGAGTGCGGCGGAGACGACCTCGCGGGCCTCGGCCTGGACCTGCACGAGGTGGTCGGGCCCCTTGAACGACTCGGCGTAGATCTTGTAGACGTCCTCGGTCCCGGAGGGGCGTGCGGCGAACCATGCGTGCTCGGTGGTGACCTTGAGGCCGCCGATCGCCGCACCGTTGCCGGGCGCCTCGGTCAGCCGGCCGGTGATCGGGTCGCCCGCGAGGGTCTCGGCGACGACGTCGGACGGCGAAAGAGCGGCGAGCTTCTCCTTCTCCTCCCGCGTCGCGGGGGCGTCGACCCGTGCGTACACCGGGTCTCCGAACTCCTGGGTGAGCTCGAGGTAGTGCGCGCTCGGGGTCCTCTCCGTCGCGGCGAGGATCTCCGAGGCGAGCAGGGCCAGGATGATCCCGTCCTTGTCCGTGGTCCACACCGACCCGTCGAAGCGTAGGAACGACGCCCCGGCGGACTCCTCTCCGCCGAACACGACCGAGCCGTCGAGCAGGCCCGGCACGAACCACTTGAACCCGACGGGCACCTCGGTCATCGCCCGACCGGACGCCGCGACGACGCGGTCGATCATCGAGGAGGACACGAGCGTCTTGCCTACGACCGCCTCGGGCGACCAGCCGGAACGCGCGCCGGTGAGGTAGCGGATCGCCACGGCGAGGTAGTGGTTGGGGTTCATCAGCCCGCCGTCGGGGGTGACGATGCCGTGGCGGTCGGCGTCCGCGTCGTTGCCCGTGGCGAGGTCGTAGTCCCCTCGCCGCTCGATCAGCGACGCCATCGCCGAGGGCGACGAGCAGTCCATCCGGATCTTGCCGTCCCAGTCCAGCGTCATGAACCGCCAGGTCGGGTCCACGAGCGGGTTGACGACGGAGAGGTCGAGCCTGTGACGCTCGGCGATCTCGCCCCAGTAGTCGACGCTGGCGCCGCCGAGCGGGTCGGCCCCGATGCGCACGCCGGCCTCCCGGACCCGGTCGAGGTCGACCACGGCGGGCAGGTCGTCGACGTACCTGCCCATGAAGTCGTAGGACTCCACTGCCTCACGGGCACGGCTGAAGGGGACGCGCCGGACACCGTCGAGCCCCGACCTGATGTAGGCGTTGGCACGGTCGGCGATCACCTTGGTCGCGTCGGAGTCCGCCGGGCCGCCGTGCGGCGGGTTGTACTTGAAGCCCCCGTCGCCGGGCGGGTTGTGGGAGGGCGTGACCACGATGCCGTCCGCGAGGCCGGGGCCCGTGGTGCGGCCTCGGTTCGCGGCCAAGATGGCGTGCGAGACGGCCGGGGTCGGCGTGTAGCCGTCGCGGTCGTCGACGAGCACGGTCACGTCGTTGGCGACGAGCACCTCGAGAGCCGAGGACCACGCCGGCTCGGAGAGCGCGTGGGTGTCACGACCGATGAACAGCGGGCCGTCGTACCCCTGCTCCCGTCGGTAGTCGCAGATCGCCTGCGTGGTGGCCCAGATGTGGGTCTCGTTGAACGCGTTGCGCAGGCTGCTGCCCCGATGGCCGGACGTCCCGAAGACGACCGCCTGGTCGGGGTTCTCGGAGTCTGGTTGGCCCGTGTAGTAGGAGGTGACGAGGTGGGCGACGTCGACGAGGTCGGAGGGCTGCGCGAGGGTGCCGGCACGAGGGTCGCTCATGCGCGCATGCTACTCGGCGTGACGTGGCGAGGCGGTCGGAACGAGGACTGCGCGGGACAGGACGAGGTCAGCCCTGGGCCTGCTCGAAGCCTGGGCCGGCGGTGGGAGTGAAAGTGGGAGATGCTGTGGCCCCGGCAGCGATCGTGGCCGCCGCGACTTTTGCGGAGACGTACGGCGCGAGCAGCGCCTCGAGCCCGACGGCCCGGACCTGGCGCTCGTAGTTCTCCTGCTCGGAGGCGCAGGCCTCGGCCCAGCAGTCCGGGTGGTACCAGGCGGCCTCGCCCGCGCATGGACGGGCGACCGCGACACTGCGGATGGGGTTTCGGCACCTGGAACACCGATGGTGTGGCATGCGGGCCTCCTCACCGGCGTGGATCCTGCGTCGCATCTCCCCAGCTGCGCCGCCGGCCCACCGGCCGTCGTCCTACGTGGCAGGTTCCCCGCCCCCGGAGCCGTCGCTCCGGAACCACGGGACAAGGGTAGGGGTTCGCAGACGCGCACGGACTGGGTTGCGGGAAAACGCCTGCACTGCCCGGGGACTAGAGTCGGGGCCGTTACCCGCCCGGGTAGCCACCTTTACTACGGATCGTCCGGCACGTGCCTGCCGGTGAAGGGAATCACCAAGATGGCTTCTGTCACCTACCAGAACGCCCAGCGTCTCTACCCCGGAAGCACCCGGCCGGCGGTGGACGACCTCAACCTCGAGATCGAGGACGGCGAGTTCATGGTGCTCGTCGGCCCCTCGGGCTGCGGCAAGTCCACCTCGCTGCGGATGCTCGCCGGCCTCGAGGAGGTCACCGAGGGCCGGATCCTGATCGGGGACCGCGACATCACGCACGTCCCGCCGAAGGACCGCGACATCGCGATGGTCTTCCAGAACTACGCGCTGTACCCGCACATGAGCGTGGCCGAGAACATGGCCTTCTCGCTGAAGATGGCCAAGGTCGGCAAGGAGGAGCGGATGGCGCGCGTGCAGGAGGCCGCCAAGCTCCTCGACCTCGAGGAGTTCCTCGACCGCAAGCCCAAGGCGCTCTCCGGCGGTCAGCGCCAGCGGGTGGCCATGGGTCGTGCCATCGTCCGCCAGCCGCAGGTGTTCTGCATGGACGAGCCGCTGTCGAACCTCGACGCCAAGCTGCGTGTCTCCACGCGGACCCAGATCGCCGCGCTCCAGCAGCGGCTCGGGATCACCACCGTCTACGTCACCCACGACCAGGTCGAGGCGATGACGATGGGTGACAGGGTCGCGGTGATGAAGGACGGCATCCTGCAGCAGGTGGACACCCCCCTCGCCCTCTACGACCGCCCGGTGAACCTCTTCGTCGCCGGCTTCATCGGGTCCCCGGCGATGAACCTGCTCCAGGCCACCCCGGCCGACGACGGCGCCCGGATCGGCGGGTACGTCGTGCCGATCGACCGCGAGGCGGCCTCGCGGATGAAGGGCGAGATCACCGTGGGCGTCCGCCCCGAGGCCTGGCGGCTCGTGACCGAGAGCGAGGGCGGGATGCCGGTGAAGGTGACCGTCATCGAGGAGCTCGGCGCCGACGCCTTCCTCTACGGCACGAGCGACGTGGACGGCACCCCGAGCCAGGTCGTGGTCCGGATGGAGGCGCGCCGCGACGTCCAGAAGGGGTCGACGGTCCACGTCACCACGGACCCCGAGAAGGTGCACGTCTTCGACACCAGCACCGGAGAGCGGCTCTCCGCCTGAACAGGCGCGGCGCCGACCGCCGAGCGAAACACGAAGGCCGTCCACCGAGGTGGACGGCCTTCGTGTGTTGAGACGGGCCGGGGGGGAGGTGGCGCTAGGGATCAAACTGTCGGGGGGGTTGACTCGTTTGCCCTCGTCTCAAGCTTTTCCAGTTGTCACGGTTGTCCCGAACCGCTTGTTAAGAGCATGCCCACCCGCGCAGCGAATTGCACGCGAATCCAGGCGCATGAATGTGCACTGCACGATCCTGCAGAAATCCGGCCATCCCGACAGGATCCATCAGGCCGTGCGGCAGCCGACTGGCAAGACGCCAGTCCGGGATTCGGACGACCTGCCTGCCGCGCCACCCCACGCCTACCGTGGTCGCCATGACGTACGCCGGAGATCTCACCCCGACCGAGGCCTGGGAGCTGCTCGACCGCGACCCCGACGCCGTCCTCGTCGACGTGCGTTCGGAGGCGGAGTGGATGTTCGTCGGCATCCCCGACGTCACGAGCCTCGGCAAGAAGCTGGTCACGGTCTCCTGGAACCACTGGCCAGGAGGCACCCGTAACGAGGGGTTCCTCGACGAGCTCGCCGCCGCGGGCATCCCGGAGGCAGGGCCGGTGCTGTTCATCTGCAGGTCAGGTGCCCGCTCGAAGGCAGCCGCCGCCACCGCGACCCGCGCGGGCCTCTCCCCCTCTTACAACGTGTCCGAGGGGTTCGAGGGCGACCTCGACGACGAGGGCCACCGGGGCGCGACCGGCTGGCGGGCCCGCGGGCTCCCCTGGCGGCAGTCATGAGCGGCCGCTCCTCCGACGTACCGGAGGCCGGCTGGCGCCCGGACACCCTGGCGGTGCGGGGCGGGATGTACCGGTCGCAGTTCGAGGAGACCTCCGAGGCGATCTTCCTGACCTCCGGCTACGTCTACTCGTCGGCCGCCGAGGCCGAGGCCGCCTTCAAGGGCGAGTCCGACCACTACATGTACTCCCGGTTCAGCAACCCCACGGTCCAGGGCTTCGGGGAGCGTCTGCGCCTGATGGAGGGCGCCGAGGCCTGCTTCCCCACGGCGAGCGGCATGGCCGCGGTGTTCAACGCGCTCCTGGCGCTGGTCCGGGCCGGTGACCGCGTCGTCGCCGCCCGAAGCCTCTTCGGCTCCTGCTTCGTGGTCCTCGACGACCTCCTCCCCCGCTGGGGCGTCACGACGGAGTTCGTGGACGGCCATGACCTCGAGCAGTGGGAGAAGGCCCTGGCGACCCCGACGAAGGCGGTCTTCTTCGAGTCGCCGTCCAACCCGATGCAGGAGCTCGTCGACGTACGCGCCGTGTGCGACCTCGCGCACGCCGCCGGCGCCACGGTCATCGTGGACAACGTGTTCGCCACGCCGGTCCTCCAGCGCCCGCTGGACCTGGGAGCCGACGTCGTCGTCTACTCCGCCACCAAGCACATCGACGGCCAGGGGCGCACGCTCGGCGGCGCGATCCTGGGCCCGGTGGAGCTGATCGAGGGCGAGGTGAAGACCCTCATGCGCAACACGGGGCCCTCGCTCAGCCCGTTCAACGCCTGGGTGCTGACCAAGGGCCTGGAGACCCTGCGGATGCGGGTGCTCCACTCGAACGCCGGCGCGGAGCAGATCGCGTCGTGGCTCGAGGAGCACCCACGGGTCCGCCGGGTCCTGTACCCCTGGCTCGAGTCGCACCCCCAGCAAGGGCTCGCGAAGCGCCAGATGAGCGGCGGGGGGACTGTCGTGACGTTCGAGGTCGAGGGAGGCAAGGAGCAGGCGTTCTCCGTGCTCGACCGGCTCGAGCTCGTGGACATCTCCAACAACCTCGGCGACGCGAAGTCCCTCATCACCCACCCGGCGACCACGACGCACCATCGCATGGGCCCCGAGGGCAGGGCGCGGGTAGGGATCACGGACGGGCTGGTCCGCATCTCGGTGGGTCTGGAGGACGTCGACGACCTGGTCGAGGACCTGGACCGGGCGCTCGCCTAGCACGCCCGGCGCGCCCCGGCCGACCGCCCGCAGCCTGGTCGGATGCGGGGCGGCAGCCCCCTAGGTCACCGGCGCAAGGCCGGCCACGAACACCGTCCTGCCGTCCTCAGCGCGGTCGGTGTTGATCGTGAGCTCGACCTCGACCTCCGAGCCGTCCCCGCGCAGGGCGGGCACGACGATGGTGCGGCCGACCAGGAGTGAGCGGCCCGAGAGGAAGTGCATGGTGAACCCCGCGAGGTGAGCCTGCCGGTAGCGCTGCGGGATGATCGCGGTCAGACGCGCGCCCAGGAGATCCTGCGGGTCGTCGTACCCGAGGAGGTCGAGCGCCGCGGGGCTGACCGCGACGATGCGGTCCGCGTCGTCCGCGGCGACCATCCCGGTCGAGGCGAGGGTGACCGCGGAGGCGTCCCACGCCAGGGTGCCGACGTGGCCCGGCCGAGGCTCGTCCCCGGGAGACCAGGGCGCGGGCTCGGCGCCGTTGCTCTGCGAGAGCACCTGGTCGCACAGCCAGGCGCGCAGGACCTGGAGCTCCGGCTGCGTGGACGGAGTCAGGAAGGACCCGTCGTCGACCAGGTCCAGGGCGGCCGAGATCGCACGCTCGAGCGTCGCGAAGTTGTGAACCGACCGGAGCGGGACCGGCATCTCCACGCGGGGGCTCGTGACGAAGGGCTCGGTGGCCGTGACCATCACCTGCTCCGGGTCGCCGCCGACTTCCGACTGCGGGATGTGCTCGGCCAGCAGGGCGATCGCGTCACTGGCCTGGGCGTGTACGACGATCGGGTCCTCGGCCGGGTCGAGGTCCAGGCTCGCGAGGAGGTACTCCCGCAGGAGGGACTCCGCGTGCTGGCGCCACGCCTCGTGGAGGAGCAGGGGCACGCCGAGCAGCTCGACGGTCACGGCGTCCTCCGCACCCCTCGGGTGGGCGGACGGTCCCGGAGACCGCTCGTCCGGGGCGGCGCGCGAGGCGATCTGGAACCACACGGTCTTGCCGGGGTCGTCGGGCACCACTCCCCACTCGTCGACCATCTCCTCGAGCAGCATGAGCCCGCGTCCGGTCCCGGCGTTCGGGCCGTAGCCACGTCGGGCCGGCTCGTGCGGGCTCCCGTCGGTGACCTCGACGCGGAGTCCACCGTCGACGAAGGAGAAGGAGACCTCGATCGGCGTCCCCGCGTGCACCAGGGCGTTGGTGACGATCTCGCTGACGAGGAGCTCGGCGGTCTCGATCAGGTCGTCCCTACCGGCTGCGAGAAGGCAGTCGTGGATCATCCGGCGGGCATCGCGCACACTCGAGGGCCTCGGCGGGAACCGCCGACGGCTTGGTCGTGCCCGATCCTCGACCATCACGGGACCAGTCTAGGCGGGCGAAGTGCACGAGCCTCGCACCCGGCGCAAAGGCGCTCAGGTCGTGGCACTCTGCGCGACTTCGTGCCGCGTGCCGGCGTCGGTGCTCATGCACCGCTGCGCGGCTCAGAAGCCGAGGTCTCGACCGATGAGCTCCTTCATGATCTCGTTCGAGCCCGCCCAGATCTTCGTGACACGGGCGTCCTGCCAGGCTCGGGCGACGCGGTACTCGTTCATGTAGCCGTAGCCGCCGTACAGCTGGACGCAGTGGTCGAGCACGTCGTTCTGCACCTCGGCGGACCACCACTTGGCCTTGGCCGCGTCGATCGGCGTGAGCTCGCCCTTGTCGTGTGCCGCGACCGCCTGGTCGATGAACGCCTGGGCCACCTCGATCTTCGTGACGAGCTCGGCGAGGAGGAACTTGTTGTGCTGGAAGTTGCCGATCGACTGGCCGAACGCCTTGCGGTCGCGGGCGTACTCGACGGTCTCCTCGAGGATCTGCGCCGCGTGGGCGATGTTCGTCACCGCGGAGCCGAGCCGCTCCTGCGGCAGCCACTGCATCATGTGGATGAAGCCGCCGTCGATCTCGCCGATCACGTTCGCGCCCGGGACGCGGACGTCCTCGAAGAACAGCTCGGCGGTGTCGGACTCCGGCTGACCCACCTTGTCGAGCTTGCGGCCGCGGGAGAAGCCCTCCATGTCCGCCTCGACGCCGAAAAGCGTGATGCCGCGGGCCTTCTTCTCGGGGCTCGTGCGGGCGGCGACGATCACGAGGTCGGCGGAGTAGCCGTTGGTGATGAAGGTCTTCGAGCCGTTGAGGATCCAGTCGTCACCGTCGCGGACCGCGGTGGTGCGCAGCGCCGCGAGGTCGGAGCCGCCGGACGGCTCGGTCATCCCGATCGCGGTGAGGATCTCGCCGGTGCAGAACCTCGGCAGCCAGCGTTCGCGCTGCTCCTCTGTGGTGAGGTGCACGAGGTACGGCGCCACGATGTCGGCGTGGATGCCCACACAGGAGGCGAGCGCCATGTTGACCTTGGCGAGCTCCTCGGTCAGCACCGCGTTGTAGCGGTAGTCACCCGCCTCGGACCCGCCGTACTGCTCGGGGATCTCGAGGCCGAGGAGGCCCTGCTTGCCGGCGGCGAGCCACATCTCGCGTGGCATCGCGTGGGCCTCGGCGTGCTCCTCGAGGTGAGGCTTGACCTCTCGGTCGAGGAACTCGCGGACCGAGGACCGGAACGCTTCGTGGTCGGAGTCGTAGATGGATCGCTTCACGCCTCGAGATGTTACCGCAGAGTAGCCAAGGTTGGCAGCCCCTCGATCCAGCCTGCCTCCCTCACTGGCTTTGGCCGGAAAACGCCCCATTTGCCCGGTCGGCCTGCCGATAATGAAATCGGGTGTGTCACCAGGCGCACACTCCACGAACCGGGGGCCCACCGTGATCGACGACCAACCCCGCGAGGTCGCCACCTTGCGCCGGCTGCACGAGCTCATGTGCCGGGTCAACGCGGGCGACGACCTCGCCTCCGTCCTCCAGACCGTCGTGAACGGGGTTGCCGACGTGACCGGCTTCGCGGTCGCAGCGGTGAGCTACCGCCACCCGGACGGGCACTTCGAGGTCGTCGCAGTGGCAGGTGACGACGCCTGCCGCGACCAGCTGCTGGGGGCCCGGACCTCGCTCGACGAGCTCGCCGGGGAGTTCGACATCGCCGACGACTGGGGCCTTTTGAAGTTCATCCCGCACGAGCGTCTCCAGGGAGTGCCCGCCGGTTGGATCCCCGATGTCCGGCCCCTCGACGTCCCGGACGCCTGGCACCCGGAGGACGCGCTCCTGGCACCGCTGTCCTCCCCCACCGGCGAGATGGTCGGGCTGCTCTCCGTTGACCTGCCGCGCGACGGCCGTCGCCCCGGACGTTTCGCGCGAGAGGCGCTGGAGATGTACGCCGTGCAGGCGGGCATCGCGATCAGCAACGCCAAGCAGCGCGAGCGCCTTCGCGAGGAGGTCCGTCTCGCGACGGCGGTGCGCGACGTCGTACAGACGGCCGGGAACGCGCTTGAGCTCGGACGCGTCATCGACGCGAGCGTCGCCCCCATCGTCGAGGGCTTGCGCTGCGATGCCTTGTGGATCCGGGCGTTCGAGGGTGAGGGCGAGGTGCCCGGGCGGGGCCGGGGGGCGATCCACTCCGATCCGCCGCTGGTGCCGCCCGACGAGGTGGTCGCCATGGTCACCCGCCTGGCCAAGCGCTGCTGGGCCGAGCGGCGGGCGGTCATCTCCCCGCAGTCCCACCTACCCCCGGTCTACGACCTCCCCGACGAGGGGCTCGACGCGGTCCTGGAGTTCGTGGCGAAGTGCGGGATGCGCACACTGCTGGTCGTGCCGATGGGCGCGGGGCCGGAGTGCCTGGGCTACCTCGCACTGGGACGGGACGCCGAGCCCACCACCTGGACTGCCGAGGAGATCGCCGCCGCCCTCGAGATCGGGCGCGACCTGGGTCGGGCTGTCCTGCACGCCCGCCTCTACGAGCGCGAACGCCAGCTGGTGCAGGAGCTCCAGCAGATCGACCGCTACAAGACCGAGATGATCTCCACGCTCGCTCACGAGCTGAAGAACCCGCTCACAGCGATCATCGGCCACCTCGAGCTCCTCGAGACCGAGGAGGACGGCCGCGTCACCGGCAGGTCGCTTGCGGCCATCGAGCGCGGCGCCACCAGGCTCTCGAACCTCGTCGTCGACCTGCTGCTCCTCTCCAAGGTCGGGGACCCCCAACGACCGTTCACCCCGGTCCCCGTCGACCTCGCCGGCATCGTCACCTGCGCCGGCGACCTGCTCCGTGCCCAGGCCGCGAAGCAGGAGGTCACGGTCGCCCTTCGCGGGGCGGACCGGAAGGTGCACGCCTTCGGCGAGGCGGCCGAGCTCGACCGCCTCGTGGGAAACCTGCTCGGCAACGCGATCAAGTTCAGCCCCTCGGGAGGCACGGTCGTATTCAGCCTCGAGGAGGTGGGCGGCGACGTGGTCCTGCGGTGCAGCGACGACGGTATCGGGATCTCGTCCGAGGACCAGGCACAGCTGTTCACGGAGTTCTTCCGGTCCACGAACCCCGCCGCCCTCGACATCCCCGGGACCGGGCTCGGGCTGACCATCGTGAAACGGATCGTGGAGCGCCACCGCGGATCCATCACACTCGAGTCAGCCCTTGGCCGGGGCACGACCTTCACGGTCACGCTCCCCGGTGTCTCCGCCACCGGCCCGGAGGGGCCGACCAGCGGTGAGATCGCAGTCGCTGAGCCCGCTCTGGCCTCCCACCCCGCCGGCACGTAGGCGCACGCGGGGTCGGAGACGAGCGGGTCAGGCCTCCCGCCCCCTCGGAACCCTGGTGACGAAGGTCAGGAGGACCGCAGCGAGCCCGATGACGCCCATGGTGGTGTAGCCGAGCGTGTAGTTCGGCTCGTCGGAGCCGAAGAGCCAGGAGATCAGGATCGGTCCGACGACACCCGCGATGCTCCACGCGATGAGCATGAGGCCGTAGATCGCCCCGGCGTTCTTCACCCCGAAGTAGTCACCGGCAGTGGCCGGCATGGTGCCGAACCCGCCTCCGTAACAGAGGTAGATGACCGCGCCGAGAGCGAACCAGAGCGCGGGGCTCCCGGCGTGCGGGAGGGCCAGCAGGCACAGTCCCTGCAGGCCGAGCATGGCCGCGAAGGCCGGCATCCGGCCGATGTAGTCGGAGGCCGCCGCCCACACGATCCGCCCGGCGCCGTTGAAGACCGCGAGCACGCCGACCACGGTGGCAGCGCCGGCCGCGCTGTAGCCGGCGATCCCCGAGGCGCTGCCCGCGGCCTGGGAGATCAGCGCGATGCCGATCGTCGTGTTGAGGGCGAGGATCGCGGTCAGGAGGTACCACTGCGGTGTGCGAAGTGCCTCGCCCTGGGTGTACTCCTTCGCCTTCTCCCCCGTGCCGTCGGCACCGCCCTCGTAGCCGGGCACGACGTAGCCCTCGGGCGGGTTCCGGAAGAACGACGCTCCGACCAGTGACATGGCGAGGTAGGCGACGCCGAGCCAGAGGAACGCCTTCGCGGGCTGCTCGGGGTCCTGCCCGATGAGCCACTGGGCGACCGGGGAGGTGAGGACGGCGCCGAAGCCGAAGCCCCCGACCGCCAGTCCCGTGATCAGGCCCTTCTTGTCCGGGAACCACTTCTGGAGCATGGCGATCGGCACGATGTAGGCGGCTCCGAGGCCGAAGCCGCTGATCAGTCCGTAGCCGAGGATGACCAGCCAGAGCTGGTCGCCGCCTCTCGCGAAGGAGGCGAGGATGATTCCGATCGCGTAGATCACGCCACCGGCGAGCGCGACGACCCGAGGGCCCTTCTTGTCCTGGATACGGCCGCCGATGTAGGTGCCGACGAAGATCATCGCGATCGTCACGGTGAACGGCAGCGATGCCGCGACCTTGCTCAGCGACCAGGGCTCCGCCTCCTGGAACGCCTTCGCGAAGACGCTCCAGGCGTAGACCGCGCCGATCGAGAACTGGAGCAGAAGCGCCGCTCCTACGAGCACCCACCGGTTGGTGGTCGACGGGTCGTGTCCGCCCGGGACCGCCTCGCCTTGGGTCCGTGTCGTGTTCGCCATGGTTGTGCCTCCTCCGTGACGCGCCGGGCGGCGCGCCGACCTAGCCTTGGTAGCGCACTGGTTCCCCGCGATCGAGACGTTCACGCTGGGGCACGACCGTGTATTTCGGGTCCCGGGCCGACTCCTGGCCCGCCTCGAAGACGCCGAACCTGGTGCAGGCCGAGCCGGCCATCAGCGCCGCCCCCGAGACCACCGCGACCGCCCGGCTCCTTCCGCCGAGCAGGGCACCCGTTGCCCCGACCGCCGTCAGCACCTTGGCCGCCTTCATGAGCTTTCCTGCCCGTCCCTTGTGGAGCGGCTCGGCGGTGATCCCCATGGAGCGCTCCATCTGCTTCTCGGCGAGGAGCTCGACGACCGCACCCCCGATCGCCATGCGCCGCGCAGGCCCCGCCTGCTCCTTGGGCGCGCTGACCATGCCGAGGCCGCCGGACGCGGCGAGAGCGGAGCTGACGAAGACGAAGGGGAGCTCGCGGTAGGCCGCGTGCCACGAGGGCGTCGCGGTGTCCGCGAGCAGTACGGCGGTGTAGGCGGCGACCGGCGGAGCCGTGAGACCTGCCATGAGACCGGTCGGCCGTCCGGCGAGGCGGAGCAGCCTCAACGGCCGCGGGAGCCTGTCCTCGGGCAGCATCCCGACCACCTCGGCTGCGGCCGCGGCGCCCGCGAACGGCCCGTAGATCGACAGGATCCACGTGCCGACCGACATCGGTGAGGTGAGCTTGACCGTGCGCAGCATGTTGAGGAAGCGCGCCGGGCGACCGAGGTCGTGCACCAGGGCGGCCATGCTGAAGCCCAGGGCACCCAGGGCGGCGAGGCGGCCGGTCCGCCGTAGCGCCGGCAGGTCGTTGAGGTCACCGCCCGCGGCGAGCAGCGACGACCCCGCGGCGAGCCCACCCGAGAACAGGTACGCCGGGATGTCGTGCTCCCAGGGGGCGGGCTTGACGACCGGCCTGCCGTAGTAGGACGTGAACTCGGCCTCCGGAACCATCGACCGCTCGCCCCCGCCCCCACGGCGGCGTCCGCCCCTGCGCCGTCGCGCCTGGCCGCTGCCACTCGAACCGATCACGGCCTCGCGGGCCGGACGCTCGTTCGCGAGCCCGGACCTCTCGACTCCAGGACTCATCCACGCCTCCCCAGGAACGAGATGGCCGCCCCGGCCAGCATCGCGAGCGCAGCCGCGGTCGCGCGGTTGAACATGTGGGGCAGGTCCTTGGTGGTCACGACCGGGTCCGGCGGGAAACCGTAGACCTCCGGCTCGTCGAGGAGGAGGAAGAACGCCCCGGTGCCGCCGACCCCGTCGTTCGGGTCGTTGCCGTAGAGGCGGGCGTCCATGATCCCGGCCTCGTGCAGCTGGGCCACGCGGCGGTCGGCCCGCTCGCGTAGCTCCTCGACGTCGCCGTACTGGATCGACTCGGTGGGGCAGGCCTGGGCGCACGCCGGTTTCTGGTCGGCCTTGAGCCGGTCGTAGCACAACGTGCACTTCTGGGCGACGCCCTCGTTGAGGATGGCCTTGCCGTTGTCGGTGTCGCCCTTGCGCCGGTCGATCACGCCGTAGGGGCAGGCGGGGACGCAGTAGCCACAGCCGTTGCAGATGTCGTCCTGCACGACCACCGTCCCGAACTCCGTGCGGAACAGCGACCCGGTCGGGCACACGTCGAGACAGGCGGCGTGAGTGCAGTGCTTGCAGACGTCCGAGGACATCAGCCACCGGAAGTCCGGCTTCTCCCCGACCGTGCCGTCCGGCAGCGTCACCTCGTTGCCGTTCGGAGCCACCGTCGGCATGCCCAGGTCGACCGGGGGCCGGCGCAGGCCGGGCTCCTGGTCGCCGGTGCGTCTGGGCTGCTCGATGAACGCGACGTGCCGCCACTGGTCGGCGTTGAGGGAGTGGCTGTTGTCGTACGACGACCCGAGCATGTCGAACCCGTGGTCGGGGACGTCGTTCCACTCCTTGCAGGCCACCTCGCAGGCCTTGCACCCGATGCAGATGCTCGTGTCGGTGAAGAAGCCCTTGCGCGGTGGGTGGTCCTCGTAACCGGCCTCCTTCGCCGGGTCGACAGGGCCGAACAGGCTGTTCTTGCCGATCATGTGTCAGCCTCACTCGGGTTGTCGGTCGGGTTGCCCTCGTCGTCGGTGACGGCTCCTGCTCCGGCGGTGACAATCGGTGGGTACACGTCCGTGTCGACGCCTGCCCGGTGCCGGTAGCCCGCCACGAGACTGGTCAGCTCTGCACCTCTCGGACGACGGCCGGGGAGCACGTCACACGTCCCGACCTTGCTCTCCTGGATCAGCACGTTCGGATCGAGGGAGATCCCGAACAGGTCGTTGGCAGAGTCGCCGGCGACCATGCCGCCCGACCCCCAGTGGTAGGGGAGCCAGACCTGGTGGACCGTCCTGCCCTCCACGCGCAGCGGCGTGAGCCGGTCGGTGACCATCACGCGGCCCTCGACAGCGGCGCGTGCCGTGACCACGTGGCACCAGCCGTTGTGCTCCAGACCCCGCTCGGCGGCGAGCTCGGGCGAGACCTCCACGAACATCTCCGGTTGCAGCTCGGCGAGGTGCTCGAGGTAGCGGCTCATGCCGCCGGCCGTGTGGTGCTCGGTGAGCCTGCTGGTGGTGAAGATGAACGGGAAGACCTCGGAATGCTCCTCCGGCGGGCTCGGGTTCATCCGGTTGTCCGCACGGTCGTACTGCTTGCGGGTCGGGTTGCCCTGCTGCTTGTACAACGGGTTGCGGAACGGCGACTCGACCGGCTCGTAGTGGGTCGGCAGCGGACCGTCGATCAGTCCCTGGGGCACGTAGAGCGCGCCCTTCCCGTCGCCCTGCATGATGAACGGGTCGTCACCGGAGAGGCCCTCGACGCCCTCGGCTCCTTCCGGTGGCCGGTACGACGGCGGCTTGGTCTTCTCGAAGTCCGGCACGTCGTGACCGGTCCACTCACCGGCCTCCTCGTCCCACCAGACGTAGGCCTTGCGCTCGCTCCACGGCCTGCCCTCCGGGTCGGCCGATGCGCGGTTGTAGAGCATTCGCCGGTTGGCCGGCCAGGCCCAGCCCCACTCGGGCGCGACCCAGGACTGGTCCTTCCCGGGCTTGCGCCGGGCGGCCTGGTTCACGCCGTCCTTGAACACCCCGGTGTAGATCCAGCAGCCACCCAGGGTGGACCCGTCGTCCTTCATCTCGTTGAACGTCGACAAGGGGCGGCCGGTCGCGATGTCGTAGCCGTTGATCTCCTTCAGGACCGCCTCGGCACTGGGCTCGTCGTGCTCTCCGTGCACGGGATAGTCCCAGGCCAGGTCGAGCAGCGGGCGGTCCCTCTCCTCGGTGGAGCCCGCCAGACGCTCCCGGACCATCCGGCCGAGGTGGTAGAAGAACCACAGCTCCGAGCGGCAGTCGCCGACCGGGTCGAGGGCCTTCTCCCGCCACTGGAGCATCCGCTGCGTCTGGGTGAACGTGCCCTCCTTCTCGACGTGCGAGGCGGCCGGCAGGAGGAACACCTCGGTGCGGCACTCCTCCGGCACGATCTCGCCGGTCTCGATCTCCGGGGCGTTCTTCCAGAACGTAGCGCTCTCGATCTCGAAGAGGTCCCGCACCACCAGCCAGTCGAGGTTCGCCATCCCGAGCCGCTGCGCGCGGCCGTGCGCAGACCCCACCGCCGGGTTCTGGCCCAGCAGGAAGTAGCCCTTGACCTTGCCGTCGATCATGTCGAGCACGGTGCGGTAGGTGCCGTGGTCGCCGGTGATCTTGGGAAGGTAGTCGAAGCAGAAGTCGTTCTCCGCCGTCGCCACGTCACCCCAGTAGGCCTTGAGCAGGTTGATGCCGTAGGCCCCGGCTTTCGCCCAGAAACCCTTGGCCCCCGGCTTGCGCACGCTGTCGACCCACTCCTCGAGCGTGGTGTGCTGCTCCGCGTGGGGCATCGGGAGGTAGCCCGGCAGGATGTTGAACAGGGTGGGGATGTCGGTCGAGCCCTGGATGCTCGCGTGCCCACGCAGCGCCATGATCCCGCCACCGGGTCGGCCCATGTTGCCGAGGAGCAGCTGGAGGATCGCGCCGGTGCGGATGTACTGCACCCCGACGCTGTGCTGGGTCCAGCCCACGCTGTAGACGAGAGCGGTGGTCCTGTCGCGGCCGGAGTTCTTCGTCCAGGCCTCGCAGACCTCGAGGAACGCCTCCTGGGAGACGCCGCAGGCCTCCGCGACCGTCTCCGGGGTGTAGCGGGCGTAGTGGCGCTTGAGGATCTGGTAGACGCAGTTCGGGTGCTGGAGCGTCTCGTCGCGCGGCTGGTCCGCGTGCAGGCTCATGCCGTGGGTCTCGTGCTGAAGAGCGCTCGCGGTCTCCCGCTGCGTGGCGTGATGCTGCCGGTCGCTGCCGTTGCGCTCCTGCCCGGCGAACTGCCAGCTCGCCGGGTCGTAGGTCCGCGTCTCGGGGTCGAAGCCGGAAAACAGCCCGTCGAGGTCCTCGGTGTCGCGGTAGTCGTCGCTGACGATGTTCGCGGCGTTGGTGTAGTGGACGACGTAGTCGCGGAAGTCGAGCTCGTTCTGCAGGACGTAGTTGATGATCCCGCCGAGGAACACGATGTCCGTGCCCACGCGCAGCGGCACGAACGTGTCCGCGAGCGCACTGGTGCGGGTGAACCTCGGGTCGACGTGGATCACCTTGGCGCCGCGGGCCTTCGCCTCCACCACCCACTGAAAGCCCACCGGGTGGGCCTCGGCCATGTTCGAGCCCTGGATGATGATGCAGTCAGCGTTGACCAGGTCCTGCTGGAACGTCGTCGCGCCGCCGCGACCGAAGCTGGTCCCCAGACCGGGGACGGTGGCGGAGTGTCAAATACGCGCCTGGTTCTCGATCTGGATCGCGCCCATGGCGGTGAAGAGCTTCTTGATGAGGTAGTTCTCCTCGTTGTCGAGGGTCGCTCCTCCGAGACTGGCGATGCCGAGCGTCCGACGTACACGGTGGTCGTGCTCGTCGAGCTCCTGCCAGGTGTCGTTGCGCGCCTTGACCACCCGGTCGGCGATCATCTCCATCGCGGTGCCGAGCTCGAGATCCTCCCACTCCGTGCCGTAGGGGCGGCGGTAGCGGACCTTGGTCTGGCGCAGCTCGCTGGTGACGAGGTTCTTGCTGGCCGAGCCCTTGGGGCAGAGCCGTCCACGGGAGATCGGGCTGTCGGGATCGCCCTCGATCTGGACGACCTTCTCGTCCTTGACGAAGACCTTCTGGCCGCAGCCGACGGCGCAGTAAGGGCAGACGCTGCGGGCGACCCGGTCGGCGGTCGCGGTGCGGGGAGAGATCTCCTCGGTCCGCCGGGACCTCGCGGCCGGGCCTCGCCCCAGTGGATCCTTGCCGGTCAGCTGGCGCACGACCGGCCAGCCCAGGAAAGCCTTGCCTGAAACCATGGGTCTCCTCCCGTCTGGCCGCAAACTACCCGAGGCCCCGGAAATCATGCACCACCTCGACCGGGGAGGTCAGCGGATCCTGATTGTGTGCTCCCCCGCGGAAACCAGCTCACCGATGACCGGGTAGCCGGGCACCTCGCCCGCCACGAGCAGGCCGCCCGAGGTCTGCGCATCCGCGAGCAGGACCAGCTCGTCCTCGTCGAGGTCTGAGTCGAGGACCGGCCGGACCCAGTCGAGGTTGCGGCGGCTCCCGCCCGGCACGTACCCGGCCGCGAGCGACTCTCGCGCACCCTCGATGTACGGCACGGAGCCGGCGTCGACGACCGCGGAGACCCCACTCGCGCGGGCCATCTTCATCAAGTGGCCGAGGAGGCCGAAACCGGTGACGTCGGTGGCGCAGACGGCGCCAGCCTCGACCGCTGCCCGGGAGGCCTCCCGGTTGAGGGTGGTCATCTGCGCGACGGCCTCCTCGAACCGCTCGCCCGTCGCCTTGTGGCGGTTGTTGAGCACCCCGAGCCCGAGCGGCTTGGTGAGGGTCAGAGGTGTCCCCGCCACGGCGGCGTCGTTGCGCAGCAGCCGGCGGGGGTCGGCCATGCCGGTGACGGCGAGGCCGTACTTCGGCTCCGGGTCGTCGATGCTGTGGCCGCCCGCAAGGTGGGTCGCCGCCTCTGCGCAGATGTCGCCACCTCCCCGCAGCACCTCAGCCGCGACCTCGAAGGGGATCTTGTCGCGCGGCCAGGCCAGGAGGTTCACCGCGAGGAGCGGCGTGCCACCCATCGCGTAGACGTCAGAGAGTGCGTTGGCGGCGGCGATGCGCCCCCAGTCGTAGGCGTCGTCCACGACCGGGGTGAAGAAGTCCGCGGTCGCGACCACCGCGCGGTCACCGTCGATGCGCACGGCCGCCGCGTCGTCGCCGTGGTCGAGCCCCACCAGGAGGTCACCGCCCTCCCGGCTCGTCGGCAGGTCGGTCAGGATGCGCTCGAGCTCGCCCGGGGGCACCTTGCAGGCACAACCGCCCCCCGCGGCGTACTGCGTGAGGCGCAGGCCCGAGCCCGGGCCGGACGGTTCCTGGCTGCGAGACGTGGCTGCGGTCACGGGCCCAATCTACGTGTTGTCTGGACAGCCCCTAGAGTGGGCGACGGAGGCGTTCCTCGTCTGGTGACGGGCGCGGTCCTCAAAACCGTAGGGGCCGAGTATCTCGGTCCGGCGGGTTCGATTCCCGTCCGCCTCCGCCATCCACAGCCTCCTTCACCCGCGCTTGCGCACCCCTCGCGGCTTATGCCTCGAACTGGTCTGGACGACCCTCAAGTCGGGTTTCGGGCCTGCCGAGGAGTGGCAGTTTGTCCGCGACGGGGGGTCCAAGCTCCTCGAGCTGCGCATTCCTGCCGTCGATGACCGGGTGGTGATCCACGTGGTGCGTCCCCGCCACAAGCACGTCAAGCAAGATCCGCCTGCGCCGCCGCCCCGGCGCCGCCGGCTGGCCCGTCGAGGCCTCGCCGTCGCAGCGGTCTTCGCCGTGACCACCCCCGTCGCCGCGGTCGTCTGGCCCCTCGAGGGCACGGTTGAGAGCGAGTCCGTGCCCACGGCAGCGCCTACCCGGTCACCGCGCTCCCCTGCGACGGTGGACGTCGCACCACCCTTCGAGAGCGAGGTCGCGGTCGAGGTCGAGGCGAGCCCCTCTGCGGGCCGCAAGCCTGCCGAGAAGACACGCGAGGCCCGGCGATCCCGCGACGCCAAGCGCCGCGGCGTGAGCTCGACCGACAAGGTCACCGCCCCCGGCGCATCAGGGCGCGGCGAGCCCGAAGGCGCCGCCCACTCGGTCCCCGCTGCCGAGGCCTCCCCCAGCGGGCGGGAGACCGGCCCCGACACGACGTACGGCGCGCCCACGACCACGAAGACCGACACCGCGGCCGGCACCCGGTCCATGGGCGGCGCGAGGGACACTGAGCCCGCGCCGAGGTCGACTCCCCAGCCCGCGCAGGAGCCGTCGCCACAGCCTGCGCCGGCTCCCGCGCCCGAGCCCACACCGCAGCCGACGCCCGACCCCGAGCCGGAGCCCGCACCCGAGCCGGAGCCTGCACCCGAGCCGACGCGCGACCCCGAGCCGGAGCCCGCACCCGAGCCCGAGCCTGCGCCGACCACGGTCAGCCCGGCCGCCGTGCCCTGCGTCCCGCCCTCCGACTGGTGGCTGGTCGTCGAGAGCGCGGGTCCCGACGCGGTCTGCACGCCGCTGCCCGAGTGACCTCCAGTAGGGGCCGCCTCTGCTGAAGAGGCGCCCCGTCCGTCCCTGCTGCGCCGGGACGCTCGTCGAGTGGGCAGAGACGGCACTTCTGCCGCCGCGAGGCCTGTCGTCTCTGTCCAGTTGCGTCGGACCCGTGACGATCAGACCGACTCGCGACCAGCGCCCCACCCGCGACGATCGCGGTGACTCGGCACGAGTGCACGCCGTCGTACGTCTACCTCCGGCTATAGGCGAAAAGTGGTCTGGACGAGGCTCAAGTCGGGTTTCGCCCGTGCCGAGAGGTGGCACTTTGTCCACGACGGGGGCGTGCGAGCCACTCCGGCTCCGCATCTCCTGTCGTCGACATCTGGGTGGTCATCTTCCGTGGCGCGTCAACGCCCCAAGCACGTCCTCCGCAAGCCCCTCCGCCGTCGACTGGTCCGCGCGGGCCTCGCCGCCGCCGCCGTCACGGCCCTCGCGACACCCGCCGTCGGGGTCGTCTGGCCCGATGAGGAGCCGGTCGCAGCGACACCCATGAGGACGGCCCCGGCTGTCGAGATCCGTACGTCGCCGGTGCCGATGCGCGTGGCACCGATCTCCCGTTCCGAGCCCCGGGTGCGCCTGGAGGAGCGGCCTCCGGAGGTTGTCGGCCACAAGTTCGCCACGGCGCCACTCAACGTCCGCGCCGAGCCCACCGCGAAGTCGCCCCTGCTCCGGGTGCTCGACCGGGCCGAGAAGATCGGCGTCACAGGCGAGACCGAGGGTGTGTGGGCCGAGATCGTCATCGGCGAGAAGTCGCGCTGGGTCCACAAGGACTACCTCGCGGACAAGAAGCCCGAGCCGGAGCCGGAGACCGAGAAGGACGGCTCCACGGATCCCGCGGCGGAGGCCACACCCGAACCCGACCCGACCCCGGATGCCGGGCCGGACCCCGCGGCTCCGGCCCCCGCCGGGCTGTCCACCGCGCCGTGTGCCTCCGGCTCGGAGGTCGAGAGCGGGCTCTCCTCCAACGCGGTCGCCGTGCACCGGGCGGTGTGCGGCGCCTTCCCGCAGGTGACCAGCTACGGCGGCGTCCGTCCCGGCGACTCGGGCGAGCACGGCACCGGTCAGGCGCTCGACATCATGATCACCGGCTCGGTCGGCGACCAGATCGCCGAGTGGGTGCGCGCGAACGCTGCGGCGCTCGGTGTCAGCGAGGTGATCTGGTCCCAGCGCATCTGGACCGTCCAGCGCAGCAGCGAGGGCTGGCGGTACATG
>DASSMS010000076.1:0-6197 GCA_035688575.1 Nocardioidaceae bacterium | reverse complement strand
CCGGGCCCGCCGCTCCAAGCCTCGCAACAACGGGCACCGCGCGCGTGAGGCGGCGGAGAAGTACTTCGGGCACAGTTCGCTCCTCCCCGGGCAGGAGGAGACGATGCGCGCGCTGCTCGACGGCCACGACGTCCTGCTCGTGTCGCCCACCGGCTCGGGCAAGTCGCTGACCTACCAGGTCGCCGGGGTCCTGCTCGAGGGGTGCACGGTCGTCGTCTCCCCGCTGCTCGCGCTCCAGCAGGACCAGATCGAAGGTCTGCTCGAGGGCGGAGCCGAGGAGCTGCACGCGGCGCGCGTCAGCTCGGCGGAGACCGACGCACAGCGCGCCGAAGCCCTCGAGAAGGCTCGCGCCGGCGAGCTCGAGTTCCTCTTCATGTCGCCGGAGCAGCTCGCCAACCCCGACGTACTCCGCGAGGTCGCCGCACTGAAGCCGAGCCTGGTCGCCGTCGACGAGGCGCACTGCGTGTCGGCGTGGGGGCACGACTTCCGGCCCGACTACTGCCGGCTCGGCGAGCTCATCGAGCAGGTCGGCTCGCCGCGCATCATCGCGATGACCGCGACTGCTGCCCTCCCGGTGCGTCTCGACATCGTCGAGCAGCTCGGCCTGCGCGACCACCGCATGGTGGTGACCGGCTTCGAGCGCGAGAACATCAGCCTCCGCGTCGTCCGCTGCACCGACCCCGACGACCAGCGGCGGACGGTCCTCGAGACGGTGCAGGGCCTGGCTGCGCAGTGCACGGGCTCCGGCATCGTCTACTGCCGCACACGCAGGGGCGCGGAGGAGTACGCCGTGGCACTGGAGGATCTGGGCAGGAGGACGGCGGTCTACCACGCGGGACTGAGCCAGAAGCAGCGCAACGAGGCGTTCAACGCGTTCATGGACGATGAGGTCGACACGATCGTCGCCACGTCGGCGTTCGGCATGGGCATCGACAAGCCCGACATCCGCTACGTCGTGCACGCCGATGCCCCCGAGTCACCCGACACCTACTACCAGGAGGTCGGCCGCGCGGGACGCGACGGCGAGTCCGCGATCGCGACGCTCGTCTACCGGCCAGAGGACCTCTCCCTCGGGAGGTTCTTCTCCAGCGGCATCCCGAAGCCCGACGACGTGCGTGCCGTGGTCGAGGCCGTGCGGGCGACCGGGAGCACCGACCCCCGCGAGGTGCGCGAGCACAGCGGCTTCGGCGTCCGCAAGGCCGGCCGGATCCTCAACCTGCTCGAGCTCGTCGAGGAGAGCGGTGGCCCGAAGGTCGCGGGTGGGGCGACTGACGCCGTGGTAGACGCGGTCGTCGAGCGCGCGGAGGCGCACCGCAGGCTCGAGCAGTCGCGGGTGGAGATGATGCGGGGGTACGCCGAGACGGCGCGATGCCGTGCGGACTTCCTCCTGGCGTACTTCGGCGAGGAGGCCGACGCCCTCTGCGGGACCTGCGACAACTGCGTGAACGGTGTCGCCACGGAGGTGGCCACCGACGACGGGGCCGCCTTCCCGTTGCAGTCGCAGGTGCGTCACAAGGAGTTCGGCGAAGGCACGGTGACCGATCTCGAGGACGACCGGATCACCGTGCTCTTCGACGACGTGGGTTACAAGACCCTCTCGCTCGAGCTCGTCGAAAACGAAGGCCTGCTCGAGCGGCGCTAGGTGACCGGCTTCTTCGACGGGTCGGGTGCGCCGCGGTACCTACCCGTGGGCGATTTGTCGGAGGATCGGGCCGATGAGAGCCCGGGTACGCGACCCGGGTGAGCCTGCGGATGAGCCCCACCCCCCAGCATCCGGAACGAGACGGATAGGCATGTCCAAACGCGTCGAGCGGGCCTCCGTCGCCGCTGCCCGTTCGTGGACCGACCCGGATGGTTTCCGCACCCCTGCCGGTGAGGTGCACGCCTGGCTGGTGGGGACCAACCAGACCCTGTGCGGCCTGTCGACGAAGCGCTCCCAGCTGACCTGTTTCCCACATGTGGACTGGGCCGACGTACAACCCGTCTCCGGCCGGGACGCCGACCGCGTGGCCGACGTGTGTCCGAGGTGTGCTGCCGCCATGGGCCGGCGTCGCGACACCCGGCCGTGGACCCGGACCAACCCCAGGCCCTGAGTGCCCGGCCGGATTCATGACGCACCTTATGCACCAGCGGTACCGTTCGAGCAGGAACGCCTAGCGCGCCGACTGAACGGGGCAACCGGATGAGGCAGTGGAGCAGGCGGCGCGTACAGCCGGAGCTCGCGGGCGCCGCGGCTCGAACGACCGTGCCCGACCGCCCTCGCCACGAGGGCCACCCGGCCTGGCACGACGGACTGGGTCGCGCGGCCATCCGCAGCCTCCAGGTGCTCATCGTCCTGGCCCTCGTCGTGGTGGTCACCTACGCCGCGGTGCGACTGCGCCTGGTCGTCGTACCTTTCCTGATCGCCACGTTGATCGCCGCGGCCGCCAACCCGGTCGTCGACTGGCTCGACCGCAAGCACGTCCCGCGTGCTCTCGCGGCGCTGGTCACGATGCTCATCGGCATAGCCGCCCTCAGTGGCGTCGTCTGGTGGATCAGTGGCGCCGTGGGCGACCAGTGGGACGAGCTCAGGGAGTCGGCGAGCGAGGGTCTGGCCGAGCTCCGCGACTACCTCGTCGAGGGGCCCCTGCCCATCAACGAGCAGCACGTGACCGACGCCCAGGACCGGCTCGGTGAGTTCGTCGGAGGGTCGCAGTTCCAGCAGGGCGCCATCTCCGGAGCAACGCTTGCCCTCGAGATCGTCACGGGCATCTTCCTCGGCGTCGTGCTGCTGTACTTCCTGCTCAAGGACGGCCGCACCATCTGGCGCTTCATCAGGGACCAGCTGCCCGAGTCGCACCGGTCGCGGTGGGATCAGGTCGCGCAGCGCTCGGCCGGCGTGCTCGGCGGGTACGTCCGGGGCACGGCCGTCGTCGCGTTCGTGGACGCCCTGGTGATCGGTATCGCCCTGGTGATCCTCGGCGTCCCGCTCGCGCTGCCGCTGGCGGTGGTTGTGTTCCTCGGCGCGTTCATCCCGCTCGTCGGAGCCACGGTCGCGGGGACCGTCGCCGCGTTGGTGGCCCTCGTCTCGAACGGCTTCGTCACGGCATTGATCGTCGTGGCGGTGGTGATCGCCGTGAACCAGCTCGAGGGCGACATCCTGGCCCCCGTCGTACTCGGTCAGGCGCTCTCGCTCCACCCGCTCGCGATCCTGCTTGCCCTGACCGCCGGCACCATCGTGGCGGGCATCATCGGCGCACTGCTGTCCGTGCCGTTCGCTGCGGTGACGTGGGCCGCGGTGAAGACCTTCCGCGAGGCAGGCGGCAATCCTCCTGGCGAGACCCCGGCTCAGTAGACGAGCGCTTGGACGTCCTCCGCGAGCGCCTCGTCGACGAAGGTGGCGGCACCTGCGATCCGCACCCCGGCCAGTACGTCGGACTCCGTGACGTCGCGGCGCCGGGCGCACTGGGTGCACACGGTGACCGTCCCTCCCGCCAGCACCGCCTCCATCAGGTCGCCGACCGGAGCCGCATGGGGGAGACCCAGGTCGGGCGCCCGCCCCTCGACCGCGAACCACACCGCCTCCCCGGTGAGCCACAGCGAGACGTCCACCCCGGAGGCGACCGCCGTGGCCGCGACGGTGAACCCCTGGTTGCAGCGCTCGGCGTCCTCGGGACCGGCGGTGACCTTGACCAGGAGAGAGCGCGCCATCCTCGTAGGTTACGAGGGTTCGAAAAAAACTTCCGAAGTCGCGTCATGACCCGTCACCAGGACCGTCTCAGGTGTAGAGAGCATCGGATCGGCGGGTGTGGGGGCTCGTTTGAGGGACATGCTCTACCGGCTCGGCTCCCCACAAGGGGGGTCGAGCCGGGCGCTTTCTGTGCTTCCTCTGAGAATTCCGGCCATCCCCGTGACCCGACTCGTCCTCGGCACCTAGGGTGTAGCCAGGAGACCGCTTCAAGCCCCCCACAAGCGCAAGCGGTCGCCCAGTCCCGTCCCGAGCGGTCCCTTTGCCCGGGACGGGACGCCTGTGTGTAGGGCTCGCGTCGTCCTCTGGCTCGGCCGCGGGCCCAGATCACGCACCTGCGCGGTCCTGGCCCGCAGGACGGCCGTTTTCGGGGCGAGAGTCGACCACATGCGCGCTTTCCGCCCACGACCGAGATCGTGCAAACGGGGCGGAACCGCTCCCGTAGGATTTGCCCGTCCATTCGGAGGCAAGGAGAGGTGTGCGCGTGGCACTCGACTACGAGGAGCGCCCCTGGGGGTCGTGGCACGTCATCGACGTGGACCGCGGCTACAAGGTCAAGCGCATCCACGTGAAGCCGGGCTGCCGCCTGTCGTACCAGACCCACGACCACCGCTCGGAGCACTGGGTCGTCGTCTTCGGCATCGCCACCTGCATCGTGGACGGCGAGACGATCACCGCCGGGCCAGGGCACAGCATCGACGTCCCGCAGGGCGCGAAGCACCGGCTGTGCAACGAGAACAGCGAGGAGCTCGTGATCATCGAGGTCCAGCGCGGCGCCTACACCGGTGAGGACGACATCCACCGCTTCGAGGACGACTACGGCCGCTGCGCCGACTGACCGCCCGAGTGCTCTCGCCCGCCGGCACCGGAGCTGAGTCCTCGGGGGCGGCGGCTACAGCTGGATGAAGCGCCAGCCGGCCAGGGCGAGGCCGGCGAGACCCGCGAGGTCAGCGGCCGTGAGGCCGTGGTGGTCGCTCACCCGCCACAGGATGTAGCCCTCCATCTGCTTGTTCAGCACAAGCCACAGGAGCGAAGCGACCAAGAGGGCCCAGGCACCGAAGCTTCCGGTCCGGTCAGCGGTCCCCGCCGCCACGAGGAGGAGGACGAGGGCCAGACCGGAGATCACGGCTTGACCCTATGAAGGCAACCCGGCTGCTGATCCCCTTTTGCGAAAGCTCCCCTCTATTGGGGGTGTTTCGACAGGCTCCCCCGTGCCAGACGCCGCCGGTGGCCGATCCCGGCGAGACACGCCGGGGTAACCTCGAAGGCGTGTCTGCCACAACCGAGCCCAGCCCCCTCCTGAAGCTTCCGAACGCCGTCGCCGGCGACGGGATCGACTCGCCCGTCGCGGCCCACTACGGGTCGTTCAACAAGGAGCAGCGGATCCTGGTGTCGGGCGAGGGCTTCGTGGACCTCTCGCACCGGGGGGTGATCCGGGTCAAGGGACCCGACCGGCTGACCTGGCTGCACTCGCTCACCAGCCAGCACCTGGAGAGCCTCGCCCCCGACGTCGCCATCGCGGCGCTGGTCCTCAGCCCGCAGGGGCACGTGGAGCACGCGCTCTACGGCATCGACGACGGCGAGGCGTTCACGGCCCACGTCGAGCCGGGCCAGGCGCCTGCGCTGGTGGAGTGGCTGGACCGGATGCGCTTCATGATGCGCGTGGAGGTCACCGACGTGACCGAGGAGGTGGCGGTCGCCTGGCGCCCCGCGGCCCGGGTGGAGGGTGCGCCGTACTCCGGCTATGTCCTCGTCCCCCGCAAGGACCTCGAGGTCTTCGCCGAGGCCGCCGGTCCCGCGTGCGGCATGTGGGCGTTCGAGGCGCTGCGCATCGCCCGCGGGGAGCCGCGCCTGGGTCTCGACACCGACCACCGCACGATCCCGAACGAGGCCGGCTGGATCGGCACCGCCGTACACCTGGACAAGGGTTGCTACCGCGGGCAGGAGACCGTCGCGCGCGTCCACACCCTCGGCCGTCCTCCGCGCCGTCTCACCCTGCTTCACCTCGACGGGTCCGACAACCGTCTGCCGGTGCGTGGCGCCGAGCTCCTGCTCAACGGCAAGAGCGTCGGCTTCGTCGGTACGTCGGCCCGCCACCACGAGCTGGGCCCGATCGCACTCGCCATGGTGAAGCGCAACGTGCCCCTCGACGCGACGCTCGACGCCGACGGCATCCCCGCCTCCCAGGAGGTCGTGGTGGACCCCGACGTCGGCCTGCACGTGCGCCCCACCCTCCGCTGACCCGCTTGCCCCGCGAATCCCGTCCGAGGCACCTGCCTCCGTCGGGCCATCTGCCTAGTGCAAGCGGGTGGGCGATCGCGTCGGCGCGGCCGACAATCCGCTCGTCGGGGACATACGTCTTTACTCAACCCCCTCATCGCGTCATGGCATCGCCTCTTAACTCTTCTTAGGCTGGGATGACGATTCAACCGTCCGGTGGCAACGCTGACACCGCTCGGTGGATGACGCT
>DASSMS010000118.1:0-12759 GCA_035688575.1 Nocardioidaceae bacterium | reverse complement strand
CCTGGATGCTGTCAGATCAAGGACCAGGAATCAGGTCAACCACTCGAGCTCGAGGGAACACGGACCAGCCGCCGCTTGGACGTGGACCGCCAGGCGTGCTGTCCGCCCAGGTCGACCTGGCGTCCCGTCGGGTCAGAACTGGGCGGGCTCGCGGTACTCCGGCCACTCCTCGCGGAGCACGTCGCAGATCTCGCCGAGAGTGGCCTCGACCCGGCACGCCTCGAGCATCGCCGGGATCATGTTCTCGTCGGTGCGTGCGACCTCCACCATGTGGTTCAGCGCAGCCTGGACCGCGGCGTCGTCACGGTGCCCCTTGCGCTCGTTGAGCTCACGCACCTGGTCCACCTCGACCTCGTGGGAGACCCGGAGGATCTCGAGGCTGTGGGTGACCGACTCCTCGTGGCAGTTCACGCCGACGATCTTCTTGTCGCCCTTCTCCAGCGCCGTCTGGTACTGGAAGGCGGCCTCGGCGATCTCGGACATGAACCAGCCCTCCTCGATGCCGCGGAGGATGCCCTGGGTGACCGGCCAGGTGCCGCTCTTGGGGTCGCCGGTGCTGGCGCGCATGGTCTCGGCGAGCGCCTCGGTGTCCTTGCTGGTGAGCGTGGATCCGCCCATCGCCAGGATCTTGTCGAAGATCGCCTCGGCCTCGGCCTCGAGCTTGTCGGTCAGCGCCTCGACGTACCAGGAGCCGCCGAGCGGGTCGGCGACGTTGACCACGCCGGTCTCCTCCATGATCACCTGCTGCGTGCGCAGCGCGATCTCGGCGGCCTGCTCGCTCGGCAGGGCCAGCGTCTCGTCGAGGGCGTTGGTGTGCAGGGAGTTCGTGCCGCCGAGCACCGCGGCGAGCGCCTCGATGCCGGTGCGCACGACGTTGTTGTAGGGCTGCTGCGCGGTGAGCGACACCCCAGCGGTCTGGGTGTGGAAGCGCAGCCACTGGGCCTTCTCGGTCTTCGCGCCGTAGACGTCGCGGAGCCACTTCGCCCAGATCCGCCGGGCGGCCCGGAACTTCGCGATCTCCTCGAAGAAGTCCACGTGGCTGTCGAAGAAGAACGACAGGCCAGGCGCGAAGACGTCGACGTCGAGGCCGCGGGACAGGCCGAGCTCGACGTAGCCGAACCCGTCGGCGAGCGTGTAGGCGAGCTCCTGCGCAGCCGTCGAACCCGCCTCGCGGATGTGGTAGCCCGAGACCGAGAGCGGCTTGTAGTCCGGGATCTTCTCCGCGCAGTACTCCATCAGGTCGCCGATGAGGCGCAGGTGCGGCTCGGGGGCGAACAGCCACTCCTTCTGCGCGATGTACTCCTTGAAGATGTCGGTCTGCAGCGTGCCGTTGAGGACGCCGGTGTCCACACCCTGCCGCTCGGCGGCAACGAGGTACATGCAGAAGACGGGGACCGCCGGGCCGGAGATCGTCATCGACGTGGTGACGTCGCCGAGTGGGATCTGGTCGAAGAGGATGTCCATGTCGGCTGCACTGTCGATCGCGACGCCGCAGTGGCCGACCTCGCCGAGGCTCTTCGGGTCATCGGAGTCACGGCCCATGAGGGTCGGCATGTCGAAGGCCACCGAGAGACCGCCGCCACCGCGGCCCAGGATCATCTTGTAGCGCTCGTTGGTCTGCTTGGCGTTGCCGAAGCCCGCGAACTGCCGGATAGTCCAGGTGCGCCCGCGGTAGCCGGTCGGGTAGAGCCCGCGCGTGAACGGGAACTCCCCCGGCCAGCCGATGTTCTCGAAGTTCGGGTAGGCCTCCTCGGCCACCTGGTCGGCGGGCCCGTAGACCGGGTCGACCTCCATGCCGGACAGCGTGGTGAAGTCGGCCTCCCGGACCCGGGACCGCTCGTAGCGCGCCTGCCAACGCCGGCGGGCGGACTCGGCTCCCGATTCAGGGGTGGGCGAGGTCGGCGAGGTGTCCTGGGTCATAACCAAAATAGTAGGACGTCCAACTAACTCCTGTCGACCCGCCACCGAATTACCAGGGGATGCAGGGGATTTGTCCGTTCCCATGGTGATCTTGCCGTGGGAAGCAACAGTTTCCCTGCATACCCTGGTAATTCGTCCGGCAGCTCAGAAGTCGCCCGCGGCCCGTCTGACCGGCCGGAGCACGGCGGAGATCTGCCGCAGCTGCTCCTGGTCCAGGGCGCCGAGCGCGAAGTCGGCCGCCACCAGGTCCGCGGTCGCCGCCTCGACGACGGCGCGACCTGCCTCGGTGATCTCGGCGAGCACGGCTCGGCCGTCCTCTGGATGCCGACGGCGTACGACGAGGCCTGCCGACTCGAGCCGGTCGATGATGGAGGTGATCGACGTGGGGTGCACCTGGAGCCGCTCCCCCATCTTGCCCAGGGGCAGGGAGCCGGCACGCGAGAACGTCAGCAGCACCAGCGCCTCGTAGCGGGCGAAGGTCAGGCCGTGAGGCCGGAGGATCTCGTCGAGCTGGGCGAGCACGAGTTGCTGGACCCGCATCAGCGAGGTCACCGCGTGCATCTGCTCCACCGCACCCCAGCGCAGCCCCCACTGCCGTGCCGCCTCGTCGATCGGGTCGAAGTCGAGCTTCTTCGCGGTCCTCCCCTGCTTCGCCATGAGGCCAGACCCTAGTGGACGCTAGTGCACACGCGGGCCACGAAGACCGGCACGCGCGATGACCCGCTGGATAGTGAGGTCACGCTCGTCGGGACGTCCGACGTACTTGATGTCGCGCAGCCCCTGCTCCTGCGCCGCGCTCTCGAAGACGAAGTGGCCGTAGCCGAGGACCCGGCCGATCATCGGCTTGTCGACGGTGATGTCGAGGATTCGTCCCAGGGGCATGGTCGCCATCCGCTGAGCGAGCACTCCCCGCACCCGGAACACCCTCATGCTGGTGATCACGAACCGGTCCATGTGGCAGGTCAGTGCCCGCCATCCCGCATGGCACGCGAGAGCGATTGCCACCAGCCATGGCAGCCAGGCGATGTCGACACGGGTGAACAGCCCGACCACGACGAGGCCGAGGGCGACCAGGCCCTCGAGGAAGGGCTTGATGTAGACCACCCAGTGCTTGTGGACCTCGTCGACGATGACCTCGCCCTCGTCGCGCAGCAGGTGACGGCCGATCCTCGGATCGGTGAAGGTCCTCCGCAGCCAGCCAGCCACGACCCCGCCCTAGCGGAGCAACGCGTTGAGGAAGTCGATGATCGCCACGAACAGCGCGCTGACCATCCTCCACAGCGCCACGCCGGCGTTCTCGGAGAACGCGGCGAGCTCAGCCGGGTCACGCAGCAGGTAGAAGCCCAAAAACAGCACGAGGATGATGACCACCGGCTTCTTCATCGTGCTCACTTTCTGTCCCGAGTTCGTTTGCACGCGGCAGGCAGGCCTGCCGAGTCGCATTGATACCAAGGCATCCCCCACACGTGTGGGAGGCGCGCGGTCAGCTGGTCGCCTGGTCTAGCTCTGTGAACGAGTCGAGGAGCGCGTCGGCGGCCCGGTAGGGGTCGCTCTTGCCTGCGGCCACCTGCTCGGCGAGCTCGTCGAGCTCGGTGCGGCCGTGCACGTCACCCCACCGGGCGCGCAGGGCGGTGACGGCGATCGCCTCGATCTCGTCGCGGGCCCGGCGGACTCGACGCCGCTCGAGCTCGCCCGAGGACTCCATCCAGGCACGGTGCTCGGCGATCGCCTGGACCACCTCGTCGACACCCTTGCCTGCCTGGGCCACGGTGAGCACGATCGGCGGCTTCCAGCTGCCCTCGGGTCGCTCGGCCAGCGAGATCATCGTCCTGAGCTCACGGCGCACCTGCTCGGCGCCGTCCCGGTCGGCCTTGTTCACGACGTACACGTCGCCGATCTCGAGGATGCCAGCCTTCGCGGCCTGGACGCCGTCGCCCATGCCGGGCGCCAGCAGGACCAGCGTGGTGTCGGCGAGCCCGGCTATCTCGACCTCGCTCTGCCCCACACCGACCGTCTCGACGAGCACCACGTCGCAGCCCGCCGCGTCGAGCACCCGCAGCGCCTGCGGGGTCGACCACGAGAGGCCACCGAGGTGGCCGCGCGAGGCCATCGAGCGGATGTAGACGTCCTTGTCGAGGGCGTGTTCCTGCATCCGGATCCGGTCGCCGAGCAGCGCGCCGCCGGAGAAGGGCGAGGACGGGTCGACGGCGAGCACGCCGACCCGCTTGCCCGACTTGCGCAGCTCGGTCACCAGCGCGGACGTGGAAGTGGACTTGCCCACGCCCGGCGAGCCGGTCACGCCCACGATCTGGGCGTTGCCGGTGTAGGGCGCGAGCCCCGCCATCACCTCGCGAAGGAGTGGGGAGGCGTCCTCGACGAGGGAGATGAGGCGGGCTACGGCCCGGGCCTCACCGGACCGTGCCCTCTCGACCAGCTCAGGGACCGATACCGCCGAGCGCCTCATGCAGACGGGACTCGGACGATCAGCGCGTCACCCTGGCCGCCGCCGCCGCACAGAGCGGCCGCACCGACGCCGCCGCCGCGGCGCTTGAGCTCCAGGGCGAGGTGCAGTGCGATGCGGGCGCCGGACATGCCGACCGGGTGGCCGACCGCGATCGCACCGCCGTTGACGTTGACCTTGTCCTCGGAGAGGCCGAGCTCGCGGGCCGAGGCGATGCCGACGGCGGCGAAGGCCTCGTTGATCTCGACCAGGTCGAGGTCACCGGGCTTGATGCCCTCCTTCTCGCACGCCTGGGCGATCGCCGCGGCGGGCTGGAGCTGGAGCGTCGAGTCGGGGCCTGCGACCTGGCCGGACGCGCCGATCTCGGCGAGCCACTCGAGCCCGAGCTCCTCGGCCTTGGCCTTGCTCATCACGACCACGGCGCAGGCGCCGTCGGAGATCTGCGACGCCGAGCCCGCGGTGATGGTGCCGTCCTTGGAGAACGCCGGGCGGAGCTTGGAGAGCGACTCGGCAGTGGTGTCCCCGCGGATACCCTCGTCCTGGGAGACCACGAGGGGCTCGCCACGGCGCTGCGGGATCTCGACCGGCACGACCTCCTCGTCGAAGACACCGTTCTTCCAGCCCTCGGCCGCGCGCTGGTGCGACCGGGCAGCGAACGCGTCCTGCTCCTCGCGGGTCAGCTGCTGGGCCGCGGCGTTGCAGCTCTCGGTCAGGCCGCCCATGGGCTGGTCGGTGAACTGGTCGTACAGGGCGTCATAGGCCATCGAGTCGACGAGCGTGGTGTCGCCGTACTTGAAGCCCTCGCGGGACTTGGGAAGCAGGTGCGGGGCCTGGGTCATCGACTCCATGCCGCCCGCGACGACGATGTCGTGCTCCCCCGCGCGGATCAGCTGGTCCGCGAGCGCGATCGCGTTGATGCCCGAGAGGCAGACCTTGTTGATCGTGATCGAGGGGACGGTCATCGGGATACCGCCCTTGACCGCGGCCTGACGCGCGGTGATCTGGCCGGCACCGGCCTGGATGACGTGTCCCATGATCACGTACTGGACCTGGTCGCCGCTGACTCCGGCCTTCTCCAGGGCGCCCTTGATCGCGACACCACCGAGATCGGCGGCGGACTGGTCCTTGAGTCCCCCCAAAAGGCGACCGATCGGGGTGCGAGCACCTGCGACGATGACGGATCCGGACATGGGGGCCTCCTGGAGAACGAACAAGTCCTGTTTCCACGGACGATACCCACGAAGACCTGAGGAGAGGGAGGGGGCCGCCGCCGGTTCGTCGTGTCGGGCTGGTCACAGTCCCTCGCGCCCCGGCCCCCGCCGTACGACCATGTCGGACATGACGAACGCAGCCAGCAACCCCGACCTGCCCGAGCACCTGTTCCTCGCCATCGACCACGTCGGTGTGGCAGTGCCCGACCTGGACGAGGCGATCGCCTTCTACCGCGACGCGTTCGGCATGCAGGTCACCCACGAGGAGACCAACGAGGAGCAGGGGGTTCGCGAGGCGATGGTCGCCGTAGGCGGCTCCGGCTCGTCCATCCAGCTGCTCGCGCCCCTGAACGAGCAGTCCACGATCGCCAAGTTCCTCGACCGTTCCGGGCCGGGCCTGCAGCAGCTCGCCTACCGCGTAGCGGACATAGAGGAGGTCTCGGCGGTCCTGCGCGAGCGCGGCCTGCGGCTGCTGTACGACGCCCCGCGCAGGGGCACCTCGAACTCGAAGGTGAACTTCATCCACCCCAAGGACGCCGGCGGTGTCCTGGTGGAGCTCGTCGAGCCGGCCGCCGACGGCGCAGAACACTGACCTTCGGCCCTGTCTGGCACCCGGAGGAGCGACGTAGTCTCGCGCTGTCTAGAGAACTAGGTCACACGGTGCTGACACCTTTGGTTACCCGTCGGTAGATTCCACCCCATCCCATGCTCGCCCGGAACCCCCAGGAGCTCCCGTGAAGCAGATTCTCGACGCCATCCTCGCCGGCGACACGTCCTCGGAGGACTTCGCCGCGCTCGAGATCCCGGACCACTACAAGGCCGCCACCGTCCACAAGGACGAGGTCGACATGTTCGAGGGCCTCGAGACGCGCGACAAGGACCCCCGCAAGTCGCTGCACGTGGAGGACGTGGCCCTGCCCGAGCTCGGCCCCGGCGAGGCCCTCGTCGCGGTGATGGCCAGCGCCATCAACTACAACACGGTCTGGACCTCGATCTTCGAGCCGGTGTCGACGTTCGGGTTCCTCGAGCGCTACGGCCGGGTCTCGCCGCTCGCCAAGCGCCACGACCTGCCCTATCACATCGTCGGCTCAGACCTCTCCGGCGTGGTGCTCAAGACCGGTCTGGGTGTCCACAACTGGAAGGCGGGCGACCGCGTCGTCGCGCACTGCCTCTCCGTGGAGCTCGAGGGCCCCGACGGCCACAACGACACGATGCTCGACCCCGAGCAGCGCATCTGGGGCTTCGAGACCAACTTCGGTGGCCTGGCCGAGGTCGCGCTGGTCAAGGCCAACCAGCTGATGCCGAAGCCCGAGCACCTCACCTGGGAGGAGGCCGCCTCCCCGGGCCTGGTGAACTGCACCGCGTACCGCCAGCTCGTCAGCGCCAACGGCGGCAACATGAAGCAGGGGGACAACGTCCTCATCTGGGGTGCGTCCGGCGGTCTCGGCGGCTTCGCGACGCAGTACGCCATCAACGGCGGCGCGACACCGATCTGCGTGGTCTCCAACGAGGAGAAGGCGCAGATCGCCCGCAGCATGGGCGCGGAGCTCATCATCAACCGCTCCGAGGAGGGCTACAAGTTCTGGAAGGACGAGCGCACCCAGGACCCGAAGGAGTGGAAGCGCTTGGGCAAGCGCATCCGTGAGCTCACCGGCGGCGAGGACATCGACATCGTCTTCGAGCACCCTGGCCGGGAAACCTTCGGCGCCTCGGTGTTCGTCACGCGCAAGGGCGGCACCATCACCACCTGCGCCTCGACCACGGGCTACATGCACGAGTACGACAACCGCTACCTCTGGATGAACCTCAAGCGGATCATCAGCTCGCACTTCGCGAACTACCGCGAGTCGTGGGAGGCCAACCGGCTCATCGCCAAGGGCATGATCCACCCGACCCTCTCGCAGTCCTACCCCCTCGCCGAGGTCGGCCAGGCCACTCTCGACGTGCACAAGAACCAGCACCAGGGCAAGGTCGGTGTGCTCTGCCTGGCTCCCGAGGAGGGCCTGGGCGTGCTCAACCCCGAGATGCGCAGCAAGCACATCGGCGCGATCAACCGCTTCCGGGGCGTATGAGCCGGAGCCCACGGCACCCGTTTCCGTCCGACCGTCGTACTCGGCTCTCGCCCGGGTACGGCGGTCGGTCTGTGAGATGTGTCCAAGGCGCCTGTCGGGTTTACCGTGAATGGCCGGACACCCGTAGTCTTCTGACATCGCCAACGAGGTAGGGAAAACGCATGAACGACCGATCCGGGCTGTCAATCTTCGACGACGACTCCAACAACGGCGCCGACGACGCCACCCAGGTCTTCTCGGCGGTCGAGGAGACAAGTGCGACCGCCGCAGGGGCCTCCGCCGGGGCGAGCAGCTTCCCCGTCGTCCGGCGCGGTTACGACCCTTCCGCGGTCGACCGCCGGCTCCACACGCTCGCCGGTGAGAAGGCGGGCCTGAACGCCGGCCTGAAGGAGGCTCGGGCGAAGGCCGCAAAGCTGGAGAAGCAGGTCTCCGACCTCCGCAGGGAGCTCTCCGAGAAGGAGGCCCCGTCGTACGCCGGACTGGGCGGGCGTGCCAGCGAGATGCTCCGCCTCGCCGAGGAGCAGGCCGACGAGGTCCTCGCCCAGGCGCAGGCCCAGGCCGACGAGATCCGCAAGCGCGCCACCAAGGACGCCGAGGCACTGAAGGCCGCGGCCGCTCGGGACGCCGAGGACATGCGCATCGTGCAGCTCAAGGAGCTCGACGAGACGCGCAGCCGCATGCTGGCGGAGGCCGAGCAGCAGCGCAACATGGCACAGGCCGAGGCCGACGACCTGATCGCCTCCGCCCGCCGCGAGGCCGAGCAGATCCGCCTGGCCGCGGAGCAGGAGAGCAACGCCCTGCGCACCAGCGCCCGCCGCGAGGCCGAGCAGGCCCGCGCGGCCGCCGACCGTGAGGTGCAGGAGGCGCGCCGCACGCTCGCGGTCGAGAAGGAGCGCCTGACCCGCGAGGCCGCCGAGCACCACGACACCGCCACGGCCGAGACCGCCCGGTTGGTACAGGAGGCGGAGGAGCGCGCCAAGGCCGCCGAGCAGCGGGCTCGCGAGGCCACCGCGCAGGCCACGGCACACCGCGACCAGGCCAACAAGGAGGCCGAGCGCCTAGTGGTGAAGGCCCGGCGTGAGGCCGAGCAGATCGTCCACGCGGCAGAGACCCAGGCCGCGAACTCGGTGGCTGCCGGTCAGGCCGAGGCCGAGCGCGAGCTGGTCTCCATCAGGGCAGAGGTCGACCGCCTGCAGAAGCGCCGCGACGGGATCGTCGCCCAGCTCGGCGCCCTGCGCGACGTGGTCGCCAGCTTCGCCGACCCGACCAGCGACGCTCCCGCACAGGAGAAGGCGACAGGCTCCAAGGAGTCGTGAGCACGACCGAGGGAGACGTGAGCCGTCTTCGCGCCGAGGCGGAGGAGGTCGTCGACGAGGCCCAGGAGACGGTGGAGGAGGCCGAGGAGGCCCGCGAGGGCGCCGAGGAAGCCCGTGACGACGCCACCTGGTCCGCCGCGCGGGCCCACCACTCCGCTGCGGAGGCACGGCACCACGAGCTGAGCGCGGAGGAGAGCTCGGAGGAGTTCCTCCGCGACCGGCTCCCCGACCGCGAGGCCCACCACGCGTACGGCGAGCCGGGCCGCCCCATGAAGAGGCAGCACTCCCCCTTCTACTGGGGCTTCATCGGGGCGGTCGGCGCCCTGCTCGCGTTCTGGCTCGGCCAGCAGATCCTCTCGATCTCCTCGGTCCTCCTCCTGATCCTGGTGGCGATGTTCCTCGCGGTCGGGCTGAACCCGGGTGTGGAGTTCTTCCTTCGCAAGGGACTGGCGCGTCCCTGGGCGGTGCTCGTCGTCAGCCTGGGCGTGGTGGCCGCGATCGCCCTCTTCGTCGTCGCGGTCGTGCCGTTGATCACCGCCCAGGTCACGACCATCACCAAGGAGGCGCCGGACTGGTTCACCGCGTTCCGCAGCAACGACACCTTCCAGAGCCTCGACGACCGCTACGGCATCGTCGACCGGGTCAAGGGGGGCCTGCAGGGCGGCGAGTGGACCAGCACCGTCTTCGGCGGTGTCCTCAACGCGGGCCTCGCGGTGCTCGGCGCCATCGCCAACGCGTTCATCGTGATCGTCCTCATGCTGTACTTCCTCGCCTCGCTGCCGTCCATCAAGCGGTTCTTCTACCGCTTCGCCCCGGCGAGCCGGCGTGAGCGGGTCACCGTCCTCGGCGACCAGATCCTCGCCAACGTCGGCGCCTACGTGTCCGGCGCGTTCATCGTGGCCACGGTGGCAGGAGTCAGCTCCTTGATCTTCCTGTTCGCCGTGGGGCTCGGTGAGTTCGCCGTGGCGCTGGCCGCCGTGGTGGCGATCCTCGACGTCATCCCCATGATCGGTGCCACCCTGGGTGCACTGATCGTCACCGCGATCGGCTTCGCCACGGACCCGAAGATCGGGCTCGCCTGCCTGATCTTCTACGTCGTCTACCAGCAGTTCGAGAACTACGTCGTCTACCCCAAGGTGATGGGCCGAGCCGTGGACATCCCCGGCTCGCTGATCGTGATCGCCGCCCTTATCGGCGCCGCTCTCCTCGGCGTGGTGGGCGCGCTTCTCGCGGTCCCCACCGCGGCGGCGGTGCAGCTGATCACCAAGGAGGTCTTCCTGCCTCGGCAGGAGGCCCGTTAGCTCAGTCGCGAAGTGGCTTGGGCACCGGCACGTCCTTGAACGCGCCGCGGTTCTTCTCGTTGTAGGCGCTCGTGTCGGCGGTCTCCATCTCGCCGTCCCACTCCCGCGGCAGGGGTACGTCGACCGTGGGGGCGACGCGCCGGACGATCTCGTCGAGGACCGTCTCGGCGTCGCCCACCCACAGGTGCTTGGCGCCCTCGACGCCCACGACCTCGGCCTGCGGCACGATCGCGAAGCGCTCCTCGGCCTCCGGCGGCTGCAGGTAGTCGTCGTGCTCGGGCACCAGCGCGGTCAGCGGCTTGCCCGACTCGGCCCAGGCCTCGAGGTGCTCGATGTCGGAGAAGCGCAGCGGCGGCGAGAGCAGGACCGCGCCCTTCACCGTGGGGTCGTTGGCGTGCATCAGGGTGAGGTCGGTCCCGAAGGACCAGCCCACGACCCAGATGTCGGGCAGGTCGTGGAACTCGGCGTACTCGATGGCCGCCGCGACGTCGTAACGCTCCCCCTGGGCGTGGTCGAACTCCCCCTCGCTGCGGCCCTGCTCGCTCGCGGTGCCGCGGGTGTTGAACCGCAGCACGGCGACACAAGCAAGGGCTGGAAGCCGGAACGCCGCCTTGCGGAAGACGTGGCTGTCCATCATCCCGCCGTGGGTCGGCAGCGGGTGCAGGCAGACGATGGTCGCGACCGGGTCGCGGTCGGCCGGCAGCGCCAGCTCCCCGACGAGCTCGAGGCCGTCAGCGGTGTGCAGGGTGATCGGCTCGCGCCGGGCGGGGAGGACGGAGTTCGCGCGGATGACAGCCATGGCCTCATTCTCCCCGACGGGTCAGCGGCTCCGGCCGGCGGCTCGTCGTCCCGGAGCGCTGGGCAGACCGTGACCGCGAGCCCCTACCTCCGGCGGTCGCGCGCCTGCCAGCAGGCGGTGTGCCAGTGCCGGCGCTCGTCCACCCCGGAGCTGCTGAACATCGATGCCACGACCGGCCACGCCACGACGTGTGGGGTGGCCGGTCGGATGAGCTGGTCGCAGCCGGGACAGCGGTAGGGCTTCGTCGCCGCCGAGCCGGTCACCCGGCGTACGACGTACTCCTCACCGCCGTAGGTCTCGACCCGTTCGGTCACCGGACGGTGTAGTCCCGGAAGCCGCGCTGGGTCTTGCGCCCGAGGTAGCCCGCGGTGACGAGGTGCTCGAGCAGCGGAGCGGGGGCGAACCCGGGCTCGCGGAACTCGAGGTACAGCTCGCGCTGGATGGCCAGCGACACGTCGTTGCCCACCACGTCGAGGAGCTCGAAGGGACCCATCGGGAGCGCGCAGCCGAACTTCATCGCAGTGTCGATGTCGTCGGCGCTGGCGTAGTGCGCCTCGAGCATCTTCACCGCGTCGTTGAGGTAGGGGAAGAGCAGCGCGTTCACGATGAACCCGGCGCGGTCGCCGCAGGAGACCGCGACCTTCCCGATCTTGTCGCACAGCGCGCGGACGGTCTCGGCGACCTCGTCGGCGGTGCTGACGGTGCTGACCACCTCGACCAGCTTCATGATCGGAGCGGGGTTGAAGAAGTGCATGCCGATGACGTCCTGCGGACGCCTGGTGACCTTGGCCAGCGAGATGACCGGCAGCGAGGAGGTCGTGGTCGCGAGGATCGCGCCGGGCTTGCAGATCTCGTCGAGGTTCTCGAACAGGACCGTCTTGATCTTGAGGTCCTCGGCGATCGCCTCGACGACGATGTCGACGTCGGCGAGGTCGTCGAGGCTGGTGGACCCGGTGAGGCGCCCGAGCACCTCGTGCTTCGCCGACTCCTCGAGCTTGCCCCGCTGGATCGCCTTGTCGAGCGACTTCTCGATGCTGGCGCGGACGCCGTCGACCTTGCCCTCGCTCCGGCCGACGTAGACCACGTCGTACCCGGCCTTGGCGAAGACCTCGACGATGCCGGTCGCCATCGTGCCGGTGCCGACCACTCCGACCTTGGCGATCTCGTGGCGCAGCTGCGGCTTGTCGTCGGCGGACGGGGTGAGCGCGTCGTCGACCACGATCGGGCTGTCCGGCGCCTCGTAGGTGTAGAAGCCGCGCCCGGTCTTGCGGCCGAGCAGGCCGGCGGTGACCATCTGCTTGAGGATCGGCGCCGGGGCGTGCAGGCGGTCACGACCCTGCTTGTACATCGTGTCGAGGATCTCGTACGCCGTGTCGAGACCGATCAGGTCGAGCAGCGCGAGCGGGCCCATGGGGTACCCGCAGCCGTAGCGCATCGCGGCGTCGATGTCCTCGCGCGAGGCGTAGTGGCCCTCGTACATCGACACGGCGTGGTTGAGGTAGCCGAACAGCAGCGAGTTGGCGATGAAGCCGGCCTTGTCGCCGCAGACGACCGGGTTCTTGCCCAGGCTGCGCAGCAGCTCCTGCACGTCGTCGAGCACGTCGGGCTCGGTCACGACCGTGCGGATGATCTCGACGAGGTTCTGCACGGGTGCGGGGTTGAAGAAGTGGACGCCCACG